>CAYXMJ010000067.1:0-12655 GCA_964465915.1 uncultured Acidimicrobiaceae bacterium | reverse complement strand
GACTCGAACGTCGCGGCGAACGCAATATCATTGAGCCGGAGACGGGAATCGAACCTACCCCGCGCTCAGCAAACGGCGCCCAACCCGGCCACCGGACACTGACACCCAGACCGCGCGAGGAACAAAGAAACAACCCAGAATCGGTAGCGACCTTCGAGACCGAACAGGACTCGAACGTCGCGGCGAACGCAATATCATTGAGCCGGAGACGGGAATCGAACCCGTGACCTACGCATTACGAGTGCGTCGCTCTACCGACTGAGCTACCCCGGCGCTGTAGCGACGGCATGTTACCCGGGATCTGGTTCCAGGTCTGCGTCAGGGACGGAGCCAGCGCTCGATGGCTGCGGCGCCGCGTCCGTCGCCGTACGCCTCGAGGTCCTCGGCCAGGCCGTCAAGCCAGGTCTCGGCAGCTGCTTCGCCGTCGGGCACGTCCGCCAGTCCGGCCTCGCCGCGTTGCACCTGCAACTCGACGGCTCCATCCGTCTTCACGGCGACCACCCTCGCTCATTGTCGGGACCAAGGTGAACCGACAGCAATCTCGACATCGACCGGTGCCTCTGGACTCGTGAGCGGTGTGATGGCAACGTCGAGCCGGGACGACGATGCGCCGGCCGCACGGATCGCCGCAGGGGCGCCTTGCCCGGCATCACGGAATGTGCGGTGCAGGACGGCCATCCGCTCGGGATCGACCAAGCTGCGGTACTTGACCCTGGTGCCGTCGGTCTGGGCGCGAACGATCATCCAGAGCAGTGCACCCAACACCAAAGACGCCAGGACCGTGAGAACGGGGCTCAGGCCGGTCTCGACTGCCGGCTGGACGGCAGCCTCTGGGGGCTCGGTGGTCGCCGGCTTCTCCACCGTGGTCCTCGGGGGAAGGGTCGTCGGCGGCACCGTCGAAGCCGGAGGCAGCGTTGTCCCCGGCCCAGGAGCAAGGGTGGTCGAGGCAATGCTGGTCGTGGTCGTTGACGTGGTCGTCGTGGTCGACGACGTCGTGGTTGTGGGCGCCGCCGTCGTGGTCGTCGTAGTCGTCGTAGTCGTGGTGGTGGTCGTTGTGGCCGTCGTGTCCGAATTCACCCGCAGCGACAGTCACCTCGATTTGTCGGAACCGTGGGGCCGGGGTCATAGCAGCCCGAGGATAACTGATCGCGAGTTCGCTATTGCGCGGTTGACGCCCGGTGCTTGGTGTAATAGTCGGCCAACCCCAGCGACGCCAACGGGAGCAACCCGCCGCTGAGCACACCCAGCGCTGGGAGGATGGGCAGCATCATCAGCGAGTAGAAAGCAACAAGTAGCACCGCGATGAGGCGAGCTTGCCAGCGATCGGTCTCACTCTCCTTGAGAGTGAGCAGTCCACCCAGACCGAACCCGACACACAGGCCAAAGACCGGGTTGAACAGCATGAGTGGCAAAGCCGTCAGAAGCCAGAGGCCCATGGCTTTGAGAACCGCCATTGGCGCATGGCGCCGCCCCGAAACGAACGCCACCGTCACATACACAATCGGGACGAACGCGAAGGCGAGGGCAAAGGGCGGCCCTTCCGCCTCAGGAGCATCGGATCGGCTGGCCGCAATCGCGACGATGAACGAGCCGTAGCTGATCATCAGAAAGAAGGTGCCAAGACCGATCGCCAACCATGACCGTTTGTAGCTCTGATCCGGATCGGTCACGGCGCGCCGTCAGCGATCACGATGGCCATGGAACGCGGGAGCTGGCTCAGCCCTTGACCGAACCAGCGGTCAGGCCGCGAACGAAGTAGCGCTGCAGTGACAGGAACACCACAAGCGGCAGAGCCATCGTTATGAACGCACCCGCGGTCAGCAGGTGCCAGGCCTGCTGCCGAGCTCCGTTCAGGTTGTTCAGCGCCAGCGTCACCACCCGCACGTCCGGTTCGCCACCCAGGAAGACGAGGGCGACCAGCAGGTCGTTCCAGACCCAGAGGAACTGGAAGATCGCAAACGAAGCCAGGACCGGAACCGACAACGGCACCACCAACTTGGTAAAGGTCTCGAAGTGGGTTGCCCCGTCGATACTCGCCGACTCCATCATGGAGGACGGCAGCGACCCGATGTAGTTACGCAACAGGTAGATCGCCAGCGGCAAGCCGAACCCGGTGTGTGCCAACCAGAGGGCCGGGAAGGTCCCGTTCAGATTGATCGTTGTATAGAGACGCAGCAGCGGAATGAGCGACATCTGGAGCGGCACTACCAGCAGGGCGACGACCAGAACAAAGAGCCACTGCCGACCGGGGAAGTCCATCCAGGCAAACCCGTAGGCCGCAAAGGCGGCGATCGTGATAGGCATCACCGTCGCCGGAATGGTCACCGACAAGCTGTTGAGAAAGGCGTTGCCGAAGCCCTCCGATGACAGAACGTCGGAGTAGTTGGACAGCGTCCACTCGTTCGAACCGATGTTGGTGAAGACCGTCCACCAGCCCGTTTCCTGGACCTGGGCAGGTGCGCGGAACGAGGTGATCAGCACCCCAAGCGTAGGAATGACCCAAATGATCACGATGATGAGGATGGCCAGCTTGACCGGCCAAAGGTGGAAAAGCCGACTCCAGAAACCTGGCTCCTCGGGCACGTAGTCACTCTCGGTCGCCGCAGTATCGGCGGTTGTTGTTGTCATCGTTGCGCCTCCTGCGCCTGGAAGCGTTTGACGTTCAGCACCATCAACGGGATGATCGCCACGAGCAATACGACGGCGAGGGCGGCACCCTTGCCTTCGTTTGAGTTCGTGAAGAACTCGGTCACCATTCGTTCAGCCACCACCGAGGTCCCGAACTCCCCTGACGTCATCACAAACACGATGTCGAACACCTTCCAGACGGTAATGACAATCGTGGTGAGCACCACCACCAACGTCGACGAAATCATAGGGATGATGACCCGCCAGAACACCTGGAACTCGTTAGCCCCGTCGATGCGGGCGGCCTCGAGGACGTCTTCGGGCACGGCCTTGATCCCCGCAGACAGGATCACCATGGCAAAGCCGACCTGGAGCCAGACCAAGATCACCATCAGGTAGAAGTTGTTCCACGGTTCCTGGAGCAGCCACGCCACCGGCTCGAAGCCGATTCCGGACCAGATGCCGTTGAGAAGACCAATCTGATCGCCAAAGCCCTCGGGACGGAAGTTGTAGATGAACCGCCACACGATGGACGCACCGACGAACGAGATTGCCATCGGCATGAAGATGAACGACTTGGAGAAAGCCTCACCCTTGCTCCCGAGCTTGTCGGACAGCACGGCGAAGGCAAGGCCAATGCCTACTGCGAGCGCCGGAACCACGATCACCCACAGAATCGAGTTGCGTAGCGCCTCCAGGGTGTTGGTGTCCGTGAAGAGGTCCACGTAGTTCTGGAAACCGACAAAGCCCTCGCCAAACCGGTCCTGGAAGCTCAGCTTGAAGGTGACGATCGTCGGGTAGAGCAGGAAGACACCGAGCAGGAACAAGGCGGGCCCAACGAACACGAAGGGAAGCACGTAGTGGCGGTAGCGCTCGGGAAGGCGATTGACCAGCCAGTCCATGGCGTAGAAGAGGAACATGACGCCAAAGACGCCGATGATCAGAGCTACGGCAACAACGAGCACCCGGTTGGCATCCTCGTCGAGGACGACCGTCCCGGCCCAATAGAGAATGCCAAACGCGATCAGCGGAATAGCGACGGAAACAAGGATCCGCAGAACCTGCGTCCAGAGGTTGGGGCCAGGGCCCTTGTACTCCGGACCGAAGGTCTGGTGCGGTTCGATTCCGTCTGCCTGCTCGAACTCAAACGCAGCCCGTTCCGACACGATCCTCCATCCGCCGACACCAGCACTCTAGTCAAACGCGAGAGGGCGGCCCAACTAGGGCCGCCCTCTCGGTCTAGCTATGCGCTATTCGTAGCTGTGGCTTACGGCCAGCTGGCTTCGATGGATGACAGCACATCCGCGGTCGACGTGCCACGAGTCCAATCGATCATGCCGGTCCAGAACGAACCCTGACCAACCTCAGGCGGCATCAGGTCGGAACCGTCGAACACGAAACCGTTGGCTCCGAGCGCGGCGGCCACAGCCGCGGCCTGGGTCTTGACGGTGTCCGTCGTGTAGCAGTCAACGGGAGTGCCGGCGTTGGCGGAGATCCGCTCAATACCGGGGACACCCCCGCCCGCTGCCTGGACGCACTGCAACGGAACGTCGGCGTACGCCAGCAGCGCTGCCGCAACCTCGGGACGATTGTTGAACACCATCGCCAACTCACCACCACCCATCGCAGCAGCCGGGAGGCTGGTGTCGATGGCCGGGAAGTTGAAGAAGTCGGCGTCAACGCCCAACTCGGTGCCCTCAGGGAAGAAGTTCGAAATGAACGACGCCTGGCGGTGCATCAAGCAGCTGGGGGGATCGTTGAACATCGGGAGCGGCGCATCACGGAAGTCGATGGCGGCAACGCCGTCGGCTCCACCAAGCACGAAGCCTTCGGCGAACATGATCTCGCCGTAGGTATCGAAAGCCAACTGAACGGCAGGATCAGTGAACGGGATCTCATTCTTCGTCCACGCGTTGTACGTGTCCGCACCAGCGGTACGAATCATGATGTCTTCGATCCAGTCCGTGCCCGGCCAACCGGTGGCAGCATCGCTACCAAGACCGATGCACCACGGGCTGGTGCCGGTGGCCGCGATATCTGCGGACAGAGCGACGAGCTCATCCCACGTCGTCGGGATGGCGTAGCCGGCGGCATCGAAGGCAGGCTTGTTGTACCAAACGATGCTCTTGTAGTTGGCGTTCGTTGGGACCGAGTAGTGCTTGCCATCGGCGCAGACACCGAGGTCCATGAAGTACTTGCCATGAGCAGCCTCGAGCGCTGCGATGTCCGCACCCATGTCCTCGAGAGCGACGATTTCGCCGGCATCGGCGAAGACACAAATCGAGCCCGGCTGCGGCGTGATCGCGAGGTCGGGCGGGTTGCCGCCGTCGACGCGAATCCGCAACTGCGCCTCGAAGTCGTCAGAACCTTCGTAGGTGACGACGCCGCCGGTCGCCTCGTTGTAGACGTCGAAGGTCGCCTGGATAGACGCGCCCTCGTCGCCGGTGGGGGCCGCAAATACCGAAACCTCGGTCCCTGAGACATCCACCGTGGTGTACTCGTTACCGGACGACCCTGCGGTTGTCTCGGTGCCGCCGGCCTCGCCGGCGGTCGTCGTGGTTGCGTCGTCGTCATCGCCGCAGGCCGCTACGACCATGGCAAAAACGACAAGCAGCAAGAGCCACTTCGCTTTTCTCATTCTTTCCTCCATGAAAGGGGGTTCTCCTCCTCGAAACGGGCGGAGCCCGATTCGGTGACCATCACCCTAACCGGCGCTTGGCCGATTCTCGATGTTCGGTCCATCCAGTATTTGGCATGGTTGCTCGAGCCGAGCATGATCACGCCCGCCACCGTAGGCGCGCCGGCCAGCACACCGGAGGGGTCTTTTGGCCCCTAAGATGGTGACTTCAGCTGGCGGCTAGTGGTGTGTCGTTGAAATAGCGTCTGGGTATCTCCGAGGCATCGTCGTCATCCGGCACAGCATGACGACGAAGGCGCAGTCGGGCACTGCGTCGAGGAGGAAGGCGAAGCCGGGGGCGTCGAGGACCGGAGAGACACGACGAGTATTTCTGCGACGCACCACTAGGAATGCCACGGCTCGAGACGGTGGTTCATCGCCTGGTACCAGTCGTCCATCATCGCCCCAATCGGATCGACCCGGTCGACGTAGTCCTCGGGCAGCAGTGGCGGCTCTACCCACACCCGGATTGCGGTGCGGGCCAGTCCCGGAACGTCGACCGAGAGGAGCCCCTGGGTTCCCTGAACCGCCACCGGGATCAGTGGTGAACCGGTCCGCATCGCCAGCCAGGCCGCGCCCCGCTTCGGCGAAGACACCTCTCCCCACGCCGCTACCCGTTTGCCTTCTGGAAACACGCCGAGTAAGCGGTCGTCCTCCAGAGTGGCGAGGGCCTCTCGCATCGCCCCCAAGGGGGCCCGGGTTCGCGACAGGGGGATCGCCTCGTAGTAGAGCGTGATCCAGTCGAAGATGCGAGTGCGGCCAAACAGCTCATCGAGAGCGAGGTACCGCACGTTGTGCGGCGCGGCCATCGTCACGATCGGAGGGTCGATGTGAGAGAGATGATTGGCGGCAAGCACCGCACGGCTGTTGGCAGGGATGTGCTCGCGACCGGTGATACGCAAGTCGCTCACGAGCCGGAAGAACCACCCGACCGGACGACGGGTGAGTTCGTGCACCCAAGGGGTCACGGTGACGGGAGGGCGGCTAAGCGGTGGCACCGAGATCGGCGAAGAGCGCGGCAAACGCAAGCGCGGGCCGCTGGTTGGCTTGTAGTGATTCGATGGCGGTCATGATGCGTTCGATGTTGGCAGCAGCCGCGGCCGGCCGCACCTTGGTGAGTGCGGAGGCCGGAATGTCGGAGTTGCGGACCGCGGCCCCGAACTGCGCCGCAGCGGCGTCGCGGTAGAACCCTGCGAGGATTTCGAGACCGGACACATAGAGCGCAGACGACGCCCGCCGCATCTCGCGTTCGTGCCGGTCCTTGAGAGCTCGCCCACCGCCACCATGCGCTTCGGCTTCGGCCGCTTCGCGGCGCTGGCGCTCCCGGAGCGCGGCGAGGAGCGGTTCCGACGCAGCCATCACCTCGTCGGCCAGCACGAACGCATCCCCGGGATGCTCCGGCAACCGCAGCGGCACGCTCAGCCACACCCGTCGATACTCGGCGACTTCGGGTCGGGTCGCCAGCGAGAGCGCCAAACCAGGCCGCCCACCCGAGATCCGCGCCGCCTGTTCCGCTTGGTCGGGTGCGATGCCGATGTCCTCGAGCCCGGCCCTGAGCGTGTCGTCCTCGACCCGGCCGAACACCACGGTGCGGCAGCGGCTGGCGATCGTTTCGGGTAGATCCGACTCCGACTCGGTGACCACGATGAAGATGGTCGACTCGCTGGGCTCCTCGAGCGTCTTGAGCAAGGCGTTGGCCGCCTCGTCGTTCATCATGCCGCCCTCTTCGAACAGAAAGAGTTTCCGATCCCCTTCCATCGGCGCCAGGCTGGCTTGGGAAACGGCTTGGCGAGCTTGATCCACCGTGATCGAGGCCCGGCCCTCGGGCTCGATGAGCACGAGGTCGGGGTGGACGGCTCCGATCACCCGCCGCCGGCACGAGACGTCTTCGTCGTCACACAGCAGGGCAGCAGCAAAGTGCCGCGCCGCAGTCGCCTTGCCGACGCTGCCGGGACCCACGAACAAATAGGCGTGCGAAGGGTGCGCCGCCTCGGCGGTCAACAGCGTGGTCACCGCTCGGTTCCCGATGTAACCCTCGAAGAGATCTACCACCTGGCGAGCACCCCCGCCACTACCTGATCGGTCACCCTGGTGATGTCCTGGCTCGCGTCGACTACCAGGAACCTCTCCGGCTCGGTGGCCGCGACCTCGTCAAAGGCGGCGGCCACCCGCGCCTGAAAGGCGAGACCCTCTCCCCCGATCCGGTCCGCGACCTCCTGGCGAGCCAACCCGGTCTCGGGGTCGATTCGCAACAGCACCACCATCTGCGGCCACACGCCTTCCAGGCCGGGTTCGTTGAGGCCTCGCACCTTGTCGATGCCGAGGCCGCGGCCGCCACCCTGGTAGGCAAGCGACGAATAGACGGTGCGATCGCTGATCACCCACGAGCCGGTTTCGAGCGCGGGCCCAACCACGTCGCGGGCCAGTTGCGCCCGCGAGGCGGCGAACAACAGCGCCTCCGCCCACGGCGAAAGTACTGACCCGGTGTCCAGCAACACGCGGCGAATGCGCTCGCCTGCGGCGGTGCCGCCGGGTTCCCGCACCCGGACCACACGGCGCGCACCATCGTCGAGGAGGTCCGCCAGGCGATTGGCGACGGTGGACTTTCCCGCTCCTTCGATTCCTTCTAGCGCGATGTAGGGGGCCGTCATCACTTCTCTCGCCGACTGGGCCAGATGGCCTTGGAGGCGGCATCCAACACGTCCTGTGTCTCTTTGCCAATCTTGGGCCTCCGCAGCAGGTGGCGCAAGCTCCACAACGTGGTGAGCCCGGTCGCCATGATGACGGCACCCCCGATGAAGAGCACCGGCCGCGACGCCGGCTGGAACAGTGGCCAGAGATCAAACTGACTGAGCACCCCCTCCAGTGGGATCGCGATCAGCATCGAAACGAAGAGGGCGATGCGCATCAGCGCAAACAGCATGGCGAAGACCCGGCCTCGCATGTCGTCCTCGACCTGTTCGTGAAGGTGGCTCAAACCCATGACGTATGCGGACCCGGCGCCGACCCCCATCACAAAGATCCAGGCCGACGCCCCAAACACCGTCGACGTCAAGGCTGCGGCGCTCAAGCCGAGGCCGGTCGCGAAGGTGGCAACCCCAAAGACGACATCGCGCCGTGACCACCGGTCGCCGTAGAGCGAGACGATGACAATGCCGACGCCGACCCCGATCCCGAGTGCTGTGACCACCGCGAAGAAGCCCGTGTTGCCGGCGTCGAGCACGTCCTTGACGAACGAGGGGCCGAGGGCGATGACGACCCCGCCGCCGAATAGGGCTGCCGTCAGACTGGCGATCACCCGGCGGACCGACTTGTGGTGCCACACGTAGCGACCGCCGTCGACAAGGTCCTGCCAGGTCGACTGTCCTTCTTCTGCGCTCGCCTCGCCATCGCCGTTGCGGGCAGCCTCAACCGATTCTGGTCGCAGCGCCGGCAACGTCGCCATCACGAACCCCGAAACGAGGAAGGTGGCTGAGTCCACCAGGAAGGCGAGAGCGAATGGGGCCGTCGTGGCGGGGACGATGTCCCCCAGAGTCACCGTCGGGAGCGAGGCGAGGAACCAGTTGAAGGCTGCGCCGAGCGGAATCGTGGCGTACGCAGCAGCCAGGATCAGGCTGTTGGCGGTGACGATGTTCGCCCGGCTGACGAGCCGCGGCACAATCGCGGCTCGCGGCGACTGGCCGAGCAAGCTGAAGAACTCCAGGATCAGGCTGATGATGACGAGGCTCGGCAGCGTCGTAGCGAATAGCAGCGCCGGCACCACCAGAGCTCGCCCCAGGTCGGCGATCACGATCAGCAACCGCCGATCGAACCGGTCGGTGATCACTCCGACGGCGGCGCCAAACACGAGCCCGGGCACGATGCGGGCGACCACGGCAACCAGGATCCCCTGCCCCCCGGCGATCTCGTCACCGAGAGCGATCGTGGCAAAGATGGCGATCCAATCACCCGTGCTGCTCACCAGACTGGTCCACCACAACCGGGCAAACGGACCACGAGTGATGAGCGACAACGCCGAGCGCGGGCCGTCAGTCATGCGGAGAGACTAGGTGGCGAAGTGCCGAGATTTGGGTTCTATGTCGGTAAAGGGCGGCGCGACGCGACGGGCGGGACTGCCAACGCCTACTTCTGGTTGGCGACTCGTTCGCGTCTCGCCACCAGGAGTTCGGCGGCGCGTTCGAGGGTGATGTTTTCGACGCTGTCCGCGGTACGCAGCGAGGCGTTGTGCTCGCCGTCGGTCACATACGGCCCAAAACGGCCGTCCTTGACGACGACCGGCTTGCCCGAGTTGGGGTCGTCACCGAGCTCCTTGAGCGGTGGCTTGGCGGCGGCGCGCCCTCGTTTCTTTGGCTCGGCCAGCTTCTTGATCGCCTCGTCGAGGGTGATCGTGAAGATCTGCGCTTCGTCTTCGATGCTGCGGGTCTCTTTGCCCCACTTGAGGTAGGGGCCGTAGCGGCCGTTCTGGACGAGGATGTCGGCGTCGTCCTCGGGGTGCTTGCCAACGATCCTGGGCTGGCTGAGCAGCCGCAACGCCTCATCGAGGGTCACCTCCTGCGGCGACATCGTCTTGAACAGGGAGGCACGCTTCGGCTTCGTCTTCGAGCCCTCCTCGATCTCGCCGAGCTGCACGTAGGGGCCAAACCGCCCATTCTTGACGTGCACCTCGAGACCCGACTCGGGGTCCTCACCGAGAACCCGATCGTCGCTGGGTTTCTCCAACCACTCGACTGCCAGTTCAACCGTCAGCTCATCGGGGGCCATATCGTCCGGGATGGAGGCACGCTCATCGCCTCTCTGCACGTACGGGCCATAGCGCCCAACGCGGGCCACTACAGCATTGCCGTCGGCATCCTCACCGACCGGAATGGAGTTGATCTCCCGGGCATTGATCTCTTCGAGGTTCATCGACACCAGCGTCTTCAACCCGGGATGACCGTTGCCGAAGTAGAACAGGTTGAGCCAAGGCACCGCCTCTTCGTCGCCGGTGGCGATCTCGTCGAGTTCGTCCTCCATCCGCGCGGTGAAGGTGTAATCGACGAGGTCGTGGAAGTGGCGTTCCAACAAGGTGATGGCGGCAAACGCGGTGTAGGTCGGCACCAGCGCGGTGCCCTTCTTGAACGCGTACCCGCGATCCTGGATCGTTGAGATGATCGACGCGTATGTTGACGGCCGTCCGATCCCGAGTTCCTCGAGGCGCTTGATCAACGACGCCTCTGTGAACCGTGCCGGCGGCTTGGTCTCCGACCCCTTGGCGGTGATCTCGGCGGCGCTGAGGGGGTCGCTCTCGACCATCTGCGGCAGTGGACGCTCCTGGTCATCGAGGGCGGCGTCGGGATCATCCGAGCCTTCGACGTAGGCCCGGAGGAATCCGGGGAAGCTGATGGTTCGTCCGGATGCCGAGAACTCCGCATTGCGGCCGTCGGAGGCCACGGCCCCGAGCCGAACCTGGAGACTCTCCCCCTTGGCGTCCTTCATCTGCGAAGCGACCGTCCTCTTCCAGACCAGGTCGTAGACCCTCGCCTCATCTGAACTGGACCCGAACGCAGCGGCAACGACGTCGAGGTCCTGGAAGTGATCACCGGCGGGCCGGATCGCCTCATGAGCCTCCTGGGCGTTCTTGACCTTCCCGGCGTAGACCCTCGGTTTGTCCGGAAGGAACTGGCTGCCGTAACGGTCGGCGACGAGGGTTCGCGCTGCGGTCAGGGCCGCCTCCGACAGCGTGATGGAGTCGGTGCGCATATAGGTGACGAAGCCGCTTTCATACAGACGCTGGGCCGCCGACATGGTGCGGCGAGCTCCAAAACGCAGTTTGCGGCCGGCCTCCTGTTGCAGGGTCGAGGTGCGGAAGGGCGGGTACGGCTTGCGGGAATACGGCTTGGCCTCGACGGACCGCACCGCAAAGTCGGCGCCACCAAGCGCCGTAGCCAACTCGGTGGCAGCACCTTCATCGAGCAGCAACCGGTCCTTGCCCGACATCTTGCCGTCGGCGCCGAAGTCCTTCCCCGTGGCAACCCTGGTGCCGTCGACGGAGATCAGACCTGCCTCGAAGGCGGCTTGCTCCGCATCCCGATCGACGGTGAAGGTGCCGCTCAGACCCCAATAGCCGGCGGAGCGGAAGGCGATGCGCTCCCGCTCGCGCTCGACGAGGATGCGCGTCGCCGGCGATTGCACCCTGCCGGCGGACAGACCCCGGCGGACCTTGCGCCACAGCACCGGCGAAACCTCGTAGCCATACAGGCGGTCGAGGATGCGGCGGGCTTCCTGGGCGTCGACCAATCGGCGGTCGAGATCACGGGGATGCTCGATCGCCTCATGGATTGCCGCCGGCGTGATCTCGTGGAAGACCATGCGGTGCACATCCATCTTTGGATTGAGCACCTCGAGCAGGTGCCAGGCGATGGCCTCCCCTTCGCGGTCCTCATCCGTTGCGAGGTAGACGGCGTCGGCTTCCTTGAGCAGCTTGCGCAGCTTGGTGACCTGCTTCTTCTTGTCGGCGGGCACGACGTAGAGCGGTTTGAAATCGTTGTCGACATCCACCCCGAGGCGGGCCCACGGCTCGCTCTTCATGGACGCCGGAACGTCCGCCGCCGAGCGCGGCAGGTCGCGGATGTGGCCGATCGACGATTCCACGATGTAGTCGGAACCGAGGTAGCCACCGATGGTGCGAGCCTTCGCCGGTGATTCGACGATGACGAGTTTCTTGGACATGCGAGGACAAGTGCTCCGGTCGTTAGGGGCCCAGAAGGGTGAGAACGGACTGCATATCTATTCCACATCGGGCCGCATGTCAAGGACGGAACTATCTAGAGGCGACGTCCTCGAAGCCGGAGACAAGCCGGTTGACGACCTCGCCCCAGGTGAATTGGGTCTCCATCCGGCGCCGGCCTGCCGCCCCCATCTCTTCGGCACGTACCGGGTCGCCGACCAGCATCTCGATGCCCTCAGCAATGTCCCCGACGCCGTGCACCACAAACCCGGTACGGGCCGGTTCCACGGTTTCGGCGGCTCCACCAGAGTCGCCGGCGAGCACCGGCAGACCCGTCGCCGCGGCCTCGAGGAACACCAAGCCGAGACCTTCGACCTCGAGCCCACCCCAACGAGAACTGCACGGCATGCAGAAGATGTCCGCGCTGCGATAGAGATCCGGCAGCCGGCCCCAAGGTACATCCACCTCGAAACGCACGTCGACTCCCTTGCGCTCAGCACGGCGCCGAAGTTGCCCCTCCATCCGTCCCTTGCCGACCAGCAACACCTGGATCGCAATACCGCGTTCGGCCAGCCGGGCGGCGGCATAGGTTATCAGCGATCTCCTGCTCGGATGCCTCCACCATGAGACGCCCGAGCTGCGGA
>CAYXMJ010000066.1:0-14414 GCA_964465915.1 uncultured Acidimicrobiaceae bacterium | reverse complement strand
TGGACCAACCTCGCCCTGGCGATAGGCCTCGGTCTTACGGCGCTTGCCTTCCTGACGTGGGCCGCCGCCGGTCAGTCGTTCAGCCTGGTCGGCATGCTGCGCTCCACCGTGGTGCTCTCGGTGCCGGTCACCCTGGGTGCGCTCACCGGCTTGATGTGCGAGCGGGTCGCGGTGATCAACATCGGCATCGAAGGCCAGCTACTGACCTCCGCCTTCGTTGGCACCATCGTCGGCTCGGCATGGGGGATCTGGGCCGGCTTGGTGGCGGCGATTGCAGCTGGGGCACTGCTCGGCGCCATCCTCGCCGTGCTGGCGATCCGTTTCAGGATCGATCAGATTATCGCCGGTGTGGTCATCAACATCTTTGCGCTCGGCTTGACGTCGTTCCTGGCGCGACGAGTTCTCTCGGAGGCGCAGCACCTGAACTCGCCGGGCCGGTTTGGCTCGCTCAAGATTCCGCTCCTGGGTGACATCCCGGTGATTGGGCCGATGTTCTTCGACCACAACTTCTTCGTCTATACGACGTTCATCCTGGTGATCCTGCTCCATTTTGGGTTGTTCTACACCCGGTGGGGTCTGCGGTCCCGGTCGGTTGGTGAGCACCCCAAAGCGGCCGACACCGTCGGGATCAACGTCTATCGCACCCGCTACCGCAACGTGATCCTCGGCGGAATGATCGCCGGGTTTGGTGGCGCCTTCCTCACCCTGGCGCAGGTGTCACGGTTTGAGGAGAACCTCACCGCCGGTATCGGCTTCATCGGTCTGGCTGCCATGATCTTCGGCCGCTGGATGCCGCTCGGCGCCCTTGGGGCCGGTTTGGTCTTCGGGTTCGCCCGTGCGCTGCAGCAGAAGCTCGGCATCCTGGGAACCCCGATCCCGTCGGAGTTCCTCTCGATGACGCCCTACCTCGTCACGATCATCGTGGTGGCAGGTGTAGTCGGTCGGAGCCGTCCGCCCGCCGCCGATGGTCAGCCGTATATCAAGGACTAGTCGGTCGTGGTGCTACTGGCTCAGGCGGCCGAAGAACCGGACGTCGGCCAGTACCAATTCGGTGAACGGTGGCTGGTCGCCGACGCCCTCCGCTTTGTAGGTCGAGGTGACCTCGATGGTGAGGACCCGGGTGCTGATGCTGGCAACATCCACGGTCTGCGGGGTGTTGATATCGGTCAACTGGCCCGAGATGTCGTAGCTGAGGTCGTCGACGGTGATCTTGTAGCCCTTGATGCGGTAGTTCTGCTTGTACCGGTCCTCGTCGGGGATGTTGACGATCTCGATCTCGGTGATCTCGACCGGTTGGGAGAACCGGAACGTGAGTGCGGCGCCGATGCCGCGCAGCCCCTGGTCCTGCCACTCGGTTGCCGGATCGGCATCGATGAGGTTTGCGGCGCCAAATGACGGGCTGAGCTCCGAGTTGGCCTCAGCCGACGTGGGTTGGAGTTCCTGAACGAACACTGCTTGGGTCGTGGTGGTGACCGTGGTGCTGGTAGCCGCGGTCTCTTCGCCACCACCGCCAAACACATTGAACAGGAGCGCGGCCAGTGCAACGACGAGCACGACGGCGGCGAGAACGCCCAGAGCCCTCCCGCCCGGCGTGGCGCGCACCATGGGCGGCGGAGCCACCGGCAGCGGGCTCTTGCCCAGCCGGGCGCCACACGCCTCACAATGGCGATTGTACGCTTGGTTTACCGTGCCACATGAGGGGCACGCCACCGTGGGTACCGCATCCTTCTTGGGCGCCGCTTCCTTGCGGGGCGGTGGCGGTTTGGCACCTGGGGGTGGTGGACCGTCCTCGAGTTCGAAGGGCTCGAACAAATCGTCGAACGAATCGACAGGCCTGTCGTCCTCCAACGGGACTCCTTCATGCCGGTGGGGTGAGTTCGGGCAAAGGGGACCGGCGCCGGTTTGCCACTGTGAACGGGGCTATTCTGCCACGAATGGTGGATATTCGCGCGGTACGAGAAGTCGAGACCTGGACGGGGCCAAACGTTCTTGGTGGCATCGTGCTTCTTCTGGTGGTTCTCGCCCTCCTGATCTGGGCAATTCGGCGTTACGTGCGGCGCTGACGACGCGTTTTCTGTCACACCGGCTCCCTACGGTTGAGAAACCTGCCCACCACCATCGGCAGGCTGCACTACATCGCAAGGAAAGAGGCGTACAAGACAATGGCAACGAGTGGCAACGGCCGTGTCCGCTTTGAGTGCCGCGCCTGCGGATTCCACAGTGGCAAGTGGATGGGTTTCTGCCCGCAATGTCGCGAGAAAGGCGCGCTGGAAGAATCCCGCCGGGTGAAGCAGCTGCCCGCTTCCTCGAAGGCAGTTGCGCTCGCTGCGGCCGGGGCGGACCCGGTGGAGCGGAGACCGGTGGGGATTGCCGAGATCGACCGAGTGCTCGGCGGCGGGCTGGTGTCCGGTGCCGCGATTCTCGTCGGCGGCGAGCCCGGCGTGGGGAAGTCAACGCTTCTACTGCAAGCCGCCGCGCTCCTTGCCGCGCCCGGCCGGGCAACACTGGTGGCATCGGCCGAGGAGTCGGTAGGTCAGATCGCGCTGCGGGCCCGCCGCCTCGGGGTCGAATTGGACAAGGTCTTGGTCACGGCGACCAACGATGTCGACGAGGTGATCCGCCTGGCCGAAGAGTTGCAGCCTGCCGCTCTGGTCGTTGACTCGATCCAGACCTTTGCCACGGGAGATGTCGACGGCAGCCCCGGGATGGTGGCGCAGGTCAGAGAGTGTGGGGCGCGACTGGTGGCGCTCGCCAAGCGATCGTCGATCCCGGTGTTCATCGTCGGTCACGTGACCAAGGAGGGTTCGATTGCCGGCCCCAAACTCCTCGAGCACATGGTCGATGTGGTGCTGTACCTCGAGGGTGATCCCGACTGGGGTCTGCGACTGCTGAGAAATCTCAAGAACCGGTTTGGAGCAGTGCACCAGGTGGGCTTCTTCGAAATGCAGGAGATCGGTCTCGTGGAGTTGTCGGACCCCGGCAGCGTGCTGAACGGGGGCTGGCAGGGCGACGTGCCGGGGACTGTTCTGTTCCCATCGATGGAGGGGCGCCGGCCATTGTTGCTCGAGGTGCAGGCTCTCGTCGCTCCAACGTCGCTACCTCAACCCCGTCGCAGCGTGAAGGGCCTCGAAGCCGCTCGGGTCCATCAGATCATTGCGGTGCTGGAGCGTCATGCCGGTGTTTCCTTTGCAGGTCAGGACGTCTTTGTCAGCGTGGTCGGTGGGTTCCGGGTTCGAGAACCGGGGGCCGACCTTGCGGTGGCGTTAGCTCTCGCTTCATCGCGGACCGGGGAGGCAGCCGGTGTCGCGGCGTGGGGCGAGGTTGGCTTGACTGGGGAGGTGAGATCCGTTGGGCAGGGAGATCACCGCCGGGACGAGGCCAATCGTATGGGCATCACTACCGTGGTGGCGCCCGGCGAAGGTGAGGTCGACAGGATCTCCGACGCGTTGCTCGCCGCCGGTCTGTCTACTCCGACTCCGTTGGCGACGAGACGGGTAGTGAGGGTCGATTTCTAGTAGCCTGAGCCGTCGATGACGTCTCGCACTGCCGACTCTCTTGACATCCTTCGTAGCTTTGCTCCGGGCACGGCGCTGCGCGCCGCGGTCGACCTGATTCTTCGCCAGGGAACCGGTGCACTCGTGCTCCTCGGATCAGGTGCCAAGGTGGATGAGGTGTGCAGTGGCGGGTTCACCCTCAGTGAGGCCGGATTCACAGCACAGCGGCTTGCCGAATTGGCCAAGATGGATGGGGGTATCGTCGTCAGCCCAGACGGCACCCAGATCATGCGGGCCAACGTCCACTTCAACCCGGACGCGTCGATCGCCACGAGCGAGACCGGCACTCGCTTTCGCACCGCCGAGCGCCTGGCGCGGCAAACCCGCTGCCCGGTGCTGTCGGTCAGTGAGGAGGGTCGCAGCGTCGCGATGGTCTACACCAATGGAGACCGCTACGAGCTGCGCAGCCCGGCGTCGATGTACGCACAAGCCAACCAGACTCTCAACTCCATCGAACGCCTCCGCCGCCGCCTCCAAGAGGCGGAGGACCGGCTCGGCCGGCTGGAAGTCGAAGATGTGGTCACGGTGCGCGACGTCGCCATGCTCCTGCAGCGCGCTGCTCTCGTGCACCGGCTCTACGGAGCAGTTGAGGACACCGTCGTCGAACTTGGCGGCGAGGCTCAGCTCATCACCATCCAAGCGGTCGACCTCATGGATGGCGTCGACGATCTCGCCGAAGTGGTCTACGCCGACTACGGGCCGCGACGTCGGTCGAAGAAGCGGACGGTGTTTGATCGCCTCGAGGAGATTCCTACTGAGGATCTCTACGACACCGCCAGAGTTGCCACCGTCCTACGCATTGGCAGCCTCGACGCCCCAGCTCGGCCCCGTGGGGTTCGCCTCCTGGCAGGGATTCCTCGGCTTCCCGAGTCGGTGAAGAGCACCCTGATCGGTCACTTCCGCGACTTCCAAACGCTCCTCGCTGCGTCGGCCGAGGACCTCGATGACGTTGACGGGGTCGGGACGACGCGAGCCAAACAACTGCGTACTTACTTCGACCGTGTGCTCCAGTTTGGGGCGATCGAACACTGATTACTGACCGGCCGTTCGTGTCGCACGGTTCAGCCTGTACAATGCCCGCTCCCGACCCCCCGAGTTAGCGTGCCTGCAAAAAAGACAACCTCCACAAAGACCACGGCCACGAAGACCGCGGCGAAGAAGCCGGCCACCAAGAAGGCGCCTGCCAAGGCTGCGGCCAAGAAGCCGGCCAAGAAGGCTGCGGTGAAGAAGCCGGCCACCAAGAAGGCGCCTGCCAAGGCGGCGGCCAAGAAGCCGGCCAAGAAGGCTGCGGCGAAGAAGCCGGCCACCAAGAAACCGGCTACGAAGGCTGCGGTGAAGAAGCCGGCCGCCAAGCCTGTTGCCAAGGACACGGCACCGGTGGCACCGAAGCGTACCGCCAAGGTCAAGGTCCCCTTCAAGGTGGGCGACAAGGTCGTCTACCCGCATCACGGTGCCGCCACGATCATCAAGAAAGAGCGGATCGACTTTGGTGGAGAGAAGCAGGACTACTTCGTGCTCGAGGTGGCGACCGACCAGCTGACGGTCAGGGTGCCGACGACTAAGGCAGTTGAACTTGGCGTTCGTCCCGTCATCTCGAAGAACGTCGCACGCAAGGTGTTCGCCACCTTCAAGGACGACCCCCAAGAAGCCGGGTCGAACTGGAGCCGCTGGTACAAGCTGCTCACCGAGAAGATCAACAGTGGCGACATCTTCCAGGTCGCCGAAGTGGTTCGCGATCTGACCTATGCCCAACAGATCAAGGGCATCTCGCCGGCGCTCAAGCGCATGCTGGCCAAGGCCCGGCTGATCATCATCAGCGAGCTGCGGTTTGCACTCAACCTCGAGGAAGAGGAAGCGATCCGACGTCTCGATCGTGCCCTGCCCAAGGTCGAAGAGCCCGACGAGCTGTAGACCAAGGAGGGTCCGATGCGAGTCGGGTTCGGGTTCGACGCCCATCGCACCGGTGGCGACGGCCCCCTCAAGCTGGCCGGCATCGAGGTTGCCGGCGATCGAGGACTCATCGGGACGTCCGATGCCGACGTTGCCGTGCATGCGCTCATCGATGCCCTACTCGGCGCTGCTGCGCTTGGAGACATAGGGACTCACTTCCCCTCGTCCGACCCACGGTGGGAGGGGGCCGACAGTCTCGACCTTCTTTCCGACGTAGTGAGGACCGTCACCGCCGCCGGTTACGAGATTGGCACGGTCGACCTGACCATCGTCGCCCAGCACGTGCGGGTGGCTCCCCATCGTGAGGCGATGCGGGGCCGACTCGCCGCGACACTCGGCATCAGCGTCGACTCAGTCTCGGTCAAGGCCACCACTACCGACGCCCTCGGCTTCTTAGGCCGCGACGAAGGAATGGGAGCAACCGCGGTAGCGGTGATTCAAGAGGCGTAGGCGCTCACCGCTGAGGGGTTCGCGGCCCCCTCCGAGGCTGCGCCTGCGCCGCAGTTGCTGTGGCGTGTCCCGGGTTCGCGTTAGGCCAGCGCTTCGAGTGTGGTCTTGGGGTCGTTGGTGATCACGGCGTCGATCCCGTCGCCGGCGAGGGCGCGAATCCGGCTCGGCTTGTCGACAGTCCACGTACCGACCGCCAGGCCGAGGTTGTGGGCTTCGTCGATGATGCCCGCGCCACCGACGCGCAGCCACTGGTGATAGGGCAGCACCCATTGGTGGCCGCAGGCGGCAACCTTGGCCAGCACCGTGTCGGGATTGGTGCGGTGGTCGAGAAGTTGGCCGGTGACGATGCGGTCGTCGAGAACCCTGACCCGAATCACCGTCTCGGGGTTGAAGGACGACACCACCACCCGGTCGTGAAGTCCTTGTTCATCGATCCAATCGACGACCGTGGCGGCGGCAAGCTGGTGTGGGTCGTAATCCGGTTGAGCGGCATCGTTCTTGATCTCGAGGTTGAGAAGCATGTCGTCTGTCGCGCCGAGCATCTCGTCGATGGTGGGGATCTCCGGCAGGGCGGCCCGCACCTCTTCGAATGAGTGCTCGGCGAACACGCCAAAACCCTCCTCGTTCGGTTCGTGGTGCAGCACCATGACACCGTCGGTGGTCAGCCTGATGTCGGTTTCGATGCCATCGGCTCCCTGGACGACGGCGAGCCGAAAGGCATCCAGTGTGTTATCGCCGGCGTATGCCGAGGCCCCGCGATGCCCGAGTACAAGCGGCCTGCCGAGTTCTTCTCTCGTCTTCACCCGATCTCCTCAACGACGGCATCCAACGGTAGCGGCGGAGGCGGGCGCTGATACCATCCCCGGTCTCATGCGTATCTACAACACGCTCGGACGCACCCATACCGAGCTCTCGCCCCGTGACGACGGAGAAGTCGGGTTCTACATCTGCGGACCCACGGTGCAGTCGCGTCCCCACGTCGGCCACGGGCGCGCCGCCGTCGCGTTTGATGTGGTGCGTCGTTACCTGATGTGGCGTGGCTACGAGGTGACCTACGTCCAGAACGTGACGGACGTCGACGACAAGATCATCGCGGCGGCAGCGGATCAGGGTCGCTCGGCCGACGAGGTGGCCGCCGACGCAGCCCAAGCCTTCTCGGCCGGTTACCGCAGACTTGGGGTGCTACCGCCCACGATCGAGCCGAAAGCGACTGAGCACGTCCCCCAGATGATCGAGATGATCGAGCGCCTCATCGCCACCGATCACGCCTACTCGGCAGATGGTGACGTGTACTTCAGCATTCGCTCCTTCCCAGGCTACGGCAAGCTGTCGGGGCGCAACATCGACGAACTGCAGACCGGCGCCCGGGTTGAGCCGGGGGAACACAAACGTGACCCGCTCGATTTCGCTCTGTGGAAGGCAGCAAAGCCCGGTGAGCCGAGCTGGGAGTCACCGTGGGGACTTGGTCGACCCGGCTGGCACATCGAGTGCTCGGCGATGTCGCTCGAGTATCTGGGGCTCGGCTTCGACATTCACGCAGGAGGGCACGACCTGGTGTTCCCGCACCACGAAAACGAGATTGCCCAGGCCGAAGCGGCAAACGAAGGCGCAACATTCGCCAAGTACTGGATCCACAACGGCATGGTGAATCTCGGCGGCGAGAAGATGGCCAAATCCACCGGCCACATCGTTGATCTGCTCGATGCGCTCGACGAGTACAAGCCCATGGCGATGCGCCTGTTCTATCTGCGCACCCACTACCGCAAGCCGGTGGAGTTCACAAAGGCGGCCATGGCTGACGCCACGGCGTCGCTGGAGCGACTCTGGGCGTTCCGGCGCCGGGTACCCGGGCCGGTTGAGAGCGTCGCCGATGAGGAGACGATGGGCCGATTCCAGGCGGCTCTGGAGGATGACTTCGACGTTGCGGGCGGTCTCGGGGTCGGATTTGACACGGTGCGCGAAGGTAACCGCCTCCTTGATTTCGGAGAAGACCCGGGCCCGCTCGTTGCCGCCTACGACGAGATGATGACCGTGCTCGGGTTGCTCGACGAAACGGTGGCCGTTGTCGGTGCCACCGAGACTGAGGACGGTATTGCTGTTGAGGCTTTGCTCGAGCGGCGGGAACAAGCACGCGCAGCGCGAGACTGGGTGACGGCCGACGCCATCCGAGATGAACTCGACGAGCTCGGAATCATCATCGAGGACACGGCCGATGGCGCCCGCTGGCATCGGCGATAGCCTCGAGGGCATCCACGCCGTCGCTGCCGCCATCGCGGCCGGCCGGGTACGTCAGATGTGGGTGGAGCGGCAGCGGTTGCGCCATGTCGATGTCGAGCAACTCGTGGCCGCGGCTAGGGGGCGTGGTGTTACCGTCGATCTGGTCGACGATGTGCGACCCGAGGCGGCTACCAGCGCTCCCCAGGGGGTGGTGGCTCGGGCCACGCCAATCCCGCTGCTGAGTCTCAGCGAGGCGGCGGACATCGGTGACCCTGCCGCGGTGCTCGTTCTCGACCATCTCGAGGACCCCCGCAACGTCGGGGCTATTGCCCGCTCCGCTCTCGCCGCCGGGGTCCGTGCCATGGTCGTCTCCGGCCGACGCGCCGCTCCGGTGGGGCCGACCGCCTTCAAGACGGCCGCCGGGGCCCTCGAGCATGTCGGGGTGGCCGTGGTCAGTTCGGTGGCGGAGGCCATATCTCGCCTGCGCAAACACGGATTGTGGATCGTCGGACTCGACGGCACCGCCGAGAAGTCGCTCTTTGGGTGTGAGCTGCTCACTGATCCGGTCGCCATCGTCGTTGGCGCCGAAGGTGCCGGGCTGAGCCAACTGGTGGGTGACCGCCTCGATGCCGCGGTGCGGATCCCGCTGGCACATCAGGTCGAGAGCCTCAACGCATCGGTGGCGGCGTCTCTCGCCGTTTTTGAGGTGGCACGCCTCCGTGGCGGGCTCGATTGAGTACCCTATGGCCGCATCGCCGGGTTAGCTCAGTTGGCAGAGCACCTCTCTTGTAAAGAGGATGTCACCGGTTCGAGTCCGGTACCCGGCTCAAGGAGCAGCGGTGCGTATCGTCCCCAGGTCGCCAATGTCTCCGAAATCCACCTTTCTGTCGCACCCTGGCTATACGCTTCCGGGCATGCAGTCGGCAGCACACCTCTCAGACCGTGACCGACGAGTCCTGGACTTCGAAGGTTCGTGGTGGCTGTATCCCCAGCCAAAGGACCGAGCGATCACCGAATACCTGGGGATGAGCGCCACGCGCTACTACCAGATCTTGCGTCGGTGTGCCGACGATGCCGAGGCTCTCGAATACGCCCCGCTGACGGTGCGCAGGCTGAAACACATCCGAAAGCAACGGCTGCGGGGCATCATCGAGCGCGTCGGCGACAGCGATGGCGCCGGCTGATCGTGACGACCACAGACGAGCCGCAGGCGGAGCCAGCGCCCGACGACACCGATGCGATCCCCATCGTTGGGCGTCCCCGGTCGATCACGCGACTCCTGGCCCGAACCGGGATCACGGCGTGGAGCATCGTCGGTGTGCTCGTGTTGTTGTGGGCTTTGCTGTGGCTCCTCTCTCAGTTCCAGGTGCTACTGGCTCCGGTGGTCCTCGCCACCGTGCTCATCTATGTCTTGAACCCGGTTGTCAACTTCCTCAAGAACCGGCTGCACATTCATCGGATCATTGCAACGATCATTGCCTTCACCATCATGTTCGGGGCGTTGGTTCTCGTCGGGTTTCTCGTCTGGCCGAGCGTCAGCGAGCAGGCGCAGGAACTGGCATCCGAGTTCCCGACGATCTACGAGGACTCAGCGAGCGAACTCGAGGGCATCATGGCCGACCTCGGATTCGAAGCCGACCTTTGGTCCTATGAGCAGGTGGAGGACTTCCTCAACGACCCTGAGAACCAGGATCAGATCATCTCAGCCGCCCTCGATCGGCTCGGTGCATTCACCTCCGGCCTGTTCGAGGCCATCCTCGTGTTCTTTGTCGCGCCGGTTGTGGCCTTCTACGTGCTCATCGATCTCGACCGGATCCGCCGGGAGTCCGAAAGCCTGATCCCGCTACCGCAGAAGGACGAGGTCATCTACGTCTCGCGCCAGCTCGGCTGGGCGGTCGGTGGGTTCCTGCGGGGGCAAGTCCTGGTCGCGATCATCGTCGGTGTCATGATGAGCTTCGGATATTGGCTCATCGGGTTGCGATTCTGGCTGATCATCGGCATGGTTTCTGGGTTCCTCAATATCATCCCCTTCATTGGACCGTGGATCGGGGGCTTCATCGGTGTCATCGTTGCCTTGGTGACGGCGGACGTTGGCACTGCGCTATGGGCGGCCCTGGTCGCGCTGATCGTGCAGCAGCTCGACAACAACTTCATCAGCCCGACCGTGCTGCGGGCGACGGTTCGTCTCCACCCGGCCGTGGTGGTCTTGCTGTTGATCCTCGGTGGTGCCGTCGGCGGCATCTGGGGGCTGATCCTGGTGGTGCCGGTGGCGGCGTCGTTGAAGATCATCTTTGGTCACCTGTGGCGGACCCGAATCCTCGGCCAGTCCTGGGAAGAGGCCACAGACGCCATCATCGAAGAGAGCCCCCCCGAGCCGCTGCTGGGGCGGATCCGGCGCGCCGCCGAGGACGACATGGCGCATCACGGTGACGGTGGTGAGGATCAGCCGACCGTCGAGATGGACCTTCCTGATGACCCAGTGCCGGATCCTCTGACGGAGGAGTAGGCCGTGCGGCGCCGAGGAGGTCGGTAGGTGCTCGATTTTGTATTGGGAGCCATTCTGGTGGCGCTGGCGGTACGTGGCTGGATGCGCGGGTTCGCTCGCGAAGCCATCGGCTTGGCTGTGATCCTGGCCGGTTTGGTGTTTGCCTTCCGGCTCAGCACTCCCGTCGGGGCTGTTGTCGAAGCCATGTCGGGTGCGTCGCCCGACGTCGCCCGGCTGATCGGCGGTGTCATTGTGTTCCTCACCATCTCGATTGGGGCCGCCGTCGTGTCGTGGATCGTCCACAAGGGTATCCGGATCGTGCCCGGACTCACCACGCTCAATCGAGCCGCCGGTGCTGGGTTCGCCATCCTGGCAGGCGTGTTCGTCGCCACCGTTGTGATCTCTCTGTTGGCGGTGGTGCCCGTTCCCGCCGCGGTGGCCGACGAACTCGAAGCCTCGAGCATCGCCGGTGCCCTCACCGATCCCGAGGGGATGCCACAGTCGGTCCTGGGCGTTGTGT
Organism: uncultured Acidimicrobiaceae bacterium; assembly: GCA_964465915.1. GTDB lineage: Bacteria > Actinomycetota > Acidimicrobiia > Spongiisociales > UBA5794 > CAVPHV01. Next base: position 3,238 of record CAYXMJ010000066.1, on the reverse strand, counting down.
CGGGCGACCGGGTGATCTCGACGGTGATCAGCCTGCAGGACTTGCTCGGCGAGCGCCGAGTGGTTGGTGACGAAGCAACCGTTGTGCTCCTGCCACCCGCAAGACCGGGTCAGCTTTCTGTTGGGGAACGGCAACGGGACCGTATGGTCGACCTCGTCAACCGCGAGCGGGTCGCCGCAGGGTTGGATCCGGTGGTCGCTTCCGACGGACTCAGTGCCCTGGCTGAGGACTACGCCAGACAAATCTACACGACTGGTCGGTTCTCTCACATCGACGAGAATGGTCTGGGCCTCGATGACCGGCTCTCCGCCGCCGGCGTTCCTACGGTGCGCAGCGGCGAGGTCTTGGCACTCGGGATCTCCCCCAAGTCGGGGCACGCGGGGATCATGGCCGCGCCGTCCCAACGCGCCGTCGTGCTCGATCCGGGGTTTCGCGCCATCGGAGTCGGTGCGATCCGCGGTCCGCTCGGGCTGCTTGTTGTCGAGATCCTGACGGGCTGAGGCGGTTTCCGCCGGTCGGTTATGAGCGGCCGGTGTTCTCTGAGTCTGCCGCGCTGGCCGCCTGGATGGCCTTGACGGGCTGCTGGTCGGAACGGCGGGTGAAGTACCACCACACCAGCAGGGCAAACAAGACCAGCAGCGCAGCGCCGATGATCCACCAGGGGAACCCGCCCCCTCCGGTTGTCGAAATGGCGTACATCTCGACCTTGCCGCCCGTGAGGGGAAGGGCCCACTGGAGGCGGCCGTCGGACAGCGTGCGGTCGGCGTTGGATTCCTCAACGGTTCCCGGCATGCCGACGATGACGTTGACGGAGAAGAACTCATCTGTCAGCAAGGTGGGATCGAGGCCAAGACCCTCCGCTTGGGAAAGGCCCTCGGTGGCGTTCGGGATCACGATCTCGGCGTCGAGTTCGGCGCCGCTGTCGTCGACGGTCAGATTGAAGTTCTCGAATTGGCTGCTGGCTTCGGCGGAGGCAGACGCAATGACGGCGTCGAGTTCCTCGGGGCTTTCAAAGCTGAAGGTGGTGACAAAGTAGGTCATGTCGCCTTCGACCCGCTCAGACGTTTCGGAGGCTTCGGGGAGGTCGAGGTCGAAGTTGGCAAGGAAGTCGTTGTCCTCCGCTCCGAAGTTGGCGAAGAGATCTTGGAGTTCCTCATCGAGTCCGACCTCGGCGGCGTAGATGCCGGAACCGTCGTCTTCGACTTCGACGACGACGTTGACCTCGGCTCTGCATGCGACGGCGATCAGCGCAAGAACCACTCCGAGGCGCCAAACCTTGTGCATGAAACCTCCCGAACCCGTAGTTGCCTCGATTGAGGTTAGGAGACTGTTGGGCGATCGCAACCGCACCGTATGCTGACGGCATGACCGACGAGAGCCTCGAGATGCGAGCCGCTGAGCTGCAAACGGCATTTGTCGCTGCGTACCCAATCTATGTCGCGGGGCGGCTCGTTGAGCTCCATATGGCAGCTCCGCCGACCATGAGGGCCGCCATCGAAGCCGGGCAGCAGCGGCTCCGGGCCGATCTGAGTGAGCTATTCGCTCGGCCCGTGGTCGACCAGGATCGGTCGCCGCTCGAGGTGTTCCAGTCGGCGTTGCAGGCACCGACGGCCGCCCTCACCGCAGCAGGGGTAGAACCGGCAGAGCGAGATCCTGTGGCGGTGAACGCGCTTCCCGGCGATCGGTACGACCTGGCCCCGGCCTCGTCGCAGGTGCTCGGAGAGGTGGCGTTCCATGCCCACCTGGCCTGGGGGGTGGCCAAAGCGGCGGCGGTTGCGGGGGTAGTGCCGGCGCGGGTTGATCCACCAAGGGGCGGATCGCACCACCCGACCGTGGTCCTGGTCGGATCGGATGCGGCGGATCGTGCCGTCCTTGCTGACGCCGCTTCGACCGGAGGTCTCGAGTTCATCCTGTGGCGCAATCCTGGGGCCATCGAGCAGGGACTCGCCCTCCTGGCCCCGGTGGTCGCCTTCGTAGACCTCGCACACGGCTCGGCCGACGAGGCGATCCGCATCCTCACTGTGGCGACGGTCAGAACGGTGGCGTTCGGTGCCGGCGTCGACGATTTTGCCATGGCGCGCTACGGCTTGCTCGGTGCCGATGAGGTGGTCGAGCGGTCTCGGTTGTTTGATCGACTCGAGGACTACCTGCCGCGGCAGGTCTGATCCGTCGCCCGGTCTTCACCGGATCCGGACGATGACGCCCTCGTCGGGCCGCAACGCCAGCGACTCGTCGAATGGGCCCGTTCGGTCGAGCCCCGTGCCCAGCTCGATTGATCCGGGCTCGCCAATCGGGAGCACCGCATCTTCGGAGGTGAAGTTCAATGCCACCAAGAACCGGTCGTCTCCATCCTGCCGTTCATAGGCGTAGACGCCGTCGGGGGCGTCGACGGGACGATATGCCCCGGCGTGCAGCGCAGGCTCGGCCCGGCGCAACGCCAGGAGCGAGCGATACAGGTTCAGTATCGAACCCGGGTCGGCCGCCTGATCTGCCACGTTGTGGCGGCTGGGGTCGGACCCGCAGGGAAGCCATGTTGCAGCGTCGCCGGCCGAGAAACCTGCATTTGGCTCAGCCGTCCACTGCATGGGTGTACGGCAACCGTCGCGACCCTGGCCGGGCACCCGAATGCCCCAGGGGTCTTGCTCTTGTTCCGGCGGCACGTGGGTCTGGGGCATGGCCACCTCGTCGCCGTAGTACATCGTCGGGGTTCCCCGGACCGTGAGCAGCAGCATGGCCGCCAGGCGGGCCCTGCGGGGCCCGTACCGGGTAGCGAGTCGCACTTCGTCGTGATTGCCGAGTACGACGTTGGGCCAGGCGCCGTCGGGAAGCGCTGCCTCCATGGCGTCGATCCGGGATCGAAAGCTGAAGGCCGACCACGGCGCCCACAACAGCGAGAAGTTGTACGGCATGTGGAGTTCGTCGAGGTTCTTGCCGTAGTAGGTGGCCCACTCGTCCCAGTCCCAGATGTGGATCTCGCCGATGGAGAAGCGGTCCCCGGGGTAGCCGTCGAGAACGGTGCGGAGGTCGCGGAACACGCCGTGCGTGTCGGGATGACCCTTGTCGTGGACGTGGTCGAGTACGTCGTATTCGCCGCGGTCCCTGACTCCCTCGACCTGCTCGGAAGCCGGCGGGTTGTCCCGCAGTTCGGGGTCCTTCATGATGTAGTGAGCGACGTCGATGCGGATGCCGTCGACGCCGCGGTCCATCCAGAAGCGCACCGTGTCGAACATGGCCGCCT
>CAYXMJ010000065.1:0-14711 GCA_964465915.1 uncultured Acidimicrobiaceae bacterium | reverse complement strand
ATGTTCGATATAGACGACAAGCAGGCGACGAGTTCTTCGGGTGGTCCAATGGTGCGCCTCCGAGCCGAGGTTGCTGAGTTGGCGGGGCGGGATCGTTCGGACTGGACGGGGGATGCCCTTTCTCAGGAACTGGTCGAAATGCTGAAAGCTCGGGAGCGCCTCGATGCCGAGATCGTCAGGACCATGGCCCAATGGAAGCGGATGCGGGGGTGGGAGGCCGATGGGGCGTTGTCCCCGGTGGCGTGGCTCACGCATCGGGCCCCGGTTGGGGCGTCTGAGGCGCGGCGTTTGGTCAAGACCGCCCGGGTTGTCGATGACGCACCCTTGTTGGGTGAAGCGTTGGCGGACGGGGTAACCACCACGGCGCACATCAACGCGTTGGCTGGCGTGATGTCGGATCGGCGCCGCATCGTGCTACCGGATCATGAACAGGTGCTGACGGAACAGGCGAGGGAGTTGTCGATTCGGGACTTTGTGGTGTTGGTACGGCGCTGGGCCGCCATTGCCGATGACTACCTGGCAGGTGACACCCATGACGAGCACCAGCCGCGCAATAGGTTGCATGCGTCGGTGACGATGGATGGCTGGGTTGATATCAACGGCCGCCTCGAACCCGTCGCCGGCGCCGAACTCCTCACCACCCTGGACTATCTGGCACCTCCGGACCCGAAAGATGTCCCCGACGGGGTGAGGTCGTTGGCTGAGCGTCGTGGTGACGCCCTCGCCGAGCTGGCGCATTGGTACCAGCAAGGTGCCACTCCGGGTGGTAACCCGCCGAGCCTCGGTGTCGTGATCGATGTCGCCACCCTCAACGGTGACTCTCCCGAGTTGGCCCGGACCCGCTGTGACCTCGAGGGGGTCGGACCCGTCACCAAAGCCACCCTGGAACGCATCAGCTGTGGCGCCACCATCCAACGAGTCGTCATGGCCGGCGACTCGATCACCTTGGACATGGGCCGCAACACCCGCCTCGCGACCCCCACCCAAACCCGTGCGGTACGGATCCGCGACGCAGGGTGCATCTTCCCGTCGTGTGACCGACCCGCCCCATGGTGCGACATCCACCACGTCAACGGATGGACCCACCACGGTGGAGAAACCAACGTCGAGAACCTCGTCTGTCTCTGCACCCGCCACCACACCCTCATCCACAACACCAAATGGACCATCCGGGCCAACCCCGACGGCACCCACACCACCACCCACCCCACCAGAGCCCCCTAACGGAACCGCGGCGGCCATTGGGACCTACGGCCCTTGCTCCGTCGAACGAGAATGGGAGGATTTGAGGGAGGTCGAGCCCGGATTGAGGGGCTTCGGATGAGGAACGCCGTTGCGATGTGCTTCCTTGTGGCGATCGCGTTCGGCATCGTGTCCTGCTCGGGAAGCAACACGGAGCAGACCACGACCGGCCCTCCCGCAACGACGGCGATTGAGACGACCCTCCTTCCTGAGACGCCGCCGACGATTGCGACGACCGTTCCGGAGGTCGCGTCCGTCCGTGCGCTCGATTGGGTGCCGTGTGGAGAGGCAGAATGCGCAGTCCTGACGGTGCCGCTCGACCACCGGGACCCAGCGGCGGGGAGGATCGGCCTGCAGGTCGCACGACGGCTCGCCGACCAGGCCCAGAGCCGAATCGGGGCCCTGTTCTACAACCCGGGAGGAGCCGGCGCTGCCGGTACTCCCTTCGTCGAGGCAGCATCGGCATGGTTTGGTTCCGAGTTACTCAACCGGTTTGATCTGGTCTCGTGGGACCCTCGCGGTGTCAGCGCCGGCACGGAACTCGATTGCTTCAACGACCCCGACGAGTTCCTCTCGCTCGATCCGACCCCCGAGACCACCGAAGAGGCAGCTGATGTGACGGCCAGGCTTCGATCGTTCGCGGCGGAGTGCGCGGAACGCTCCGGGAATCTGCTGCCTCATCTGTCGACTATGGCCACGGCACGGGACATGGACAGGCTGCGTCAGGCGCTTGGTGAGGAGCAGATCAGCTACCTCGGGCAGTCATACGGGACAGCTCTTGGCCTGGTCTACGCCACGCTCTTCCCCGACCGCTTACGGGCCATGGTGCTCGACGGGTTCTACGACCTCGACGCGCCGCTCGACGAGCTCCTCTTGAGGAAAGCCGAAGCCGAAGCCGCAACGTTGGAGAAAGCAATGGCGCAGTGCGCCGTGGACGAGCACTGCCCATTCCACAACAACGGCGACCCCTCTGGCGCACTGGAGGACTTGCTGGCACACCTCGATCTGGACCCCATCGCCGTCGGTGACACCGATCTCAACCTCCTTCGTGCCCTCGACGCGATCTGGTGGATCCTCCTCCAGGATGATCAGTCAATCCTCATGAAGGCGCTGGCTCGAGCCCAGCAGGGGGACGGAGAGCTGCTGGCGAGCTGGTCAGAATTCGACGCCGACAACGGTCGCCTCGGCCTCAGAGGGTGGTACGCCATCAACTGCCTCGACCGGTCTCGCAAACAGAGGAGCATGACCGAAGAAGAGTACGCTCGAATCGTTGCAGCTTCACCGTGGCTCGGAACAGACGAATGGATTGACAACGAAGTCTGCCGCGCCTGGGGCGCCGAACCCGACCCGCCACCGCCACCCGCTCCAGGCGACGCGCCAATCCTGATCGTGAGCGCCACCGGCGATATCGCCACACCACTCGCGTCCGGGCTCGAACTGTCCCGACGACTCGACAACGACAGCCTGCTCGTCGTCGAGCGGAACGCCCACCCCGGCTACGCCCCGCTACTCTGGACGGGGGTCGTCGACGGTGATGCCCAATGCGTCACCACAGCCGTTCATCGTTTCCTCATCGAACTCCAACTACCGGCCGACCAATCGATCTGCGTCCACGGCCGGAGCCAACCCCTGCCACCCGGCTCGATTGCCGAGATTCCCTAACGGAGGTGGGGGACAATACCCAGCGCCGGGTGGGCCCGGCCGTAGGCTCGCACCGTGACGGCCGAACGGATGCGTACCAGGCTCGTGGTTCCGGTCTCTTTCCTCGATCGGTTCCGCGGCGCCGACCCCGGGTTGATGGCCGCTGCCGTGGCCTTCAACGGCTTCTTTGCGCTGATCCCGGCGTCTTTTGCGTTGCTGGCGGCCCTGTCGTTCATCCCCGAGAGTCGCAACACACGCGACGAGTTGGCCACGACGTTGCGGACGCTGGCACCAGACGAGTTCGCCGACTTCATCCTCGACCTCATCGACAACGCCGCCGACGTCATCGCGGGCCAGCAGGTCACGATCATTGTCATCAGCGTCTTGGTGGCGTTCTGGGCGGGGTCGCGCGGCATCTACGCATTGCAGAAAGCTCTCGCCCGAATCGAGCGTCACACCGAACACCGGCCGGCGTGGCGGGTCCGGGCGATCGGGATCGGTTTGACGCTTGGCGCCGGGCTGGCACTGATGCTGGTTGCGGTCGTGATCGCATTCGGTGAACCCACGGTCGAGTTCCTCGCCGAGCACACCGGTCTCGAAGTCCTGCGGACCCTGCGGGTGTCCGTTGGTGTGCCGGCAGCAGCGCTAGCGGTCTACCTGATCCTCTACGCCGTCTACCGGTTCGGACCGCCCGAACCAATCTCAGGAGCGGGGCTGGCCGCCCTCTTGTCGACGTTCGCCGCCGGTATCACCAGTTGGGCGTTCAGCCTCTACTTGAGCCAGTTCGGCTCCAGCGCCTTTGGTGTCCTCGGTGCGGTTGGGCTGGGCCTGCTGTGGTTCTACCTGACGGCATACGTGCTCCTGTTTGCTGCCGCTGCGGTCGGATTCGGCCGGCGCCACCGCCAGAACGTCGCCGGATCGAGCGGGTAGCAGGCGCGATAGCCTGTTGCGGTGACTGGGAAAGGAACGGGTCTACGCAGCCCCGAGATGCGTGCCGGCCTCGCCCTACTGGGCAAGACCCTGCGCACCTACCCGAAGGATGCGTCCCGTTCGATTGCCGGCGCCGTGCTCTGGATGGCAATGGTGGTCGCCATCCCGTACGTCGTGAAGCTCATCGTTGACGACGGCATCACGGCCGGCCGCCTCGACATCGTGAGTTGGTTGGTCGTCGTCCTCGTTGTCCTCGGCGCACTTCAGGCCATCGGCATCGGGACCCGGCGGTACTTCGGCTTCCGCTTCTCCTACCGTGCCGAGGCCGACCTGCGCAACCGCATGTTCGAGCACATGCAGCGTCTCGCCTTCGCCTTCCACGACCAGACTTCCACCGGGCAACTCATGGCGCGAGCCTCCTCCGACCTCTCCCAGGTGCGGCTGATCTTCGCCATGCTCCCGATCACCATCGCCAACATCATGATGTTCCTCGTCGTGATGGTGATGCTGATCGTCATCGATCCGGTTCTCGGGCTGACGGCGAGTCTGATGGTCCCCATCCTGTTCCTCACCGCAAACCGCTACGCCGGCAAGATCATCGGTCTCTCATTCGACGTCCAGGAACGGCTCGCTCACCTCAGCCAGGTAGTCGAGGAAGCCGTAGGGGGCATCCAGGTCGTCAAGGCCTACGGGCAGGAACAGCAGGAGCAGCGGCGACTCGAGGACGCCGCCGAGGGCATCTACACCAAGACTCTCGGCATCGCCCGTTGGTCTGCGGTCTTCGGACCATTGTTCGAAGTGATTCCTGCGGCCGGCACCGTCCTCGTTCTCTGGCTCGGCGGGGTCCGCGTGGTGGACGGGGCGATCACGATCGGCGAGTTCATCGCCTTCACCCAGTACCTGGCGGTGCTGGTTCTGCCCATCCGAATCACCGGTTGGTTCTTTGCCAACCTGCCACGCGGCACCGCGGCCGGTACTCGAGTCGAAGAACTGCTGAGCACGGACGTCGCCATCGACAACCCCGACGAACCCCAAGGGCTCCCGGAGGGGCCGGGCGAGGTCCGGTTCGAGGGTGTCTGCTTTGCTTATCCCGGCGACGAGCCGGTGCTGAACGGCGTCGACCTCACCGTCCCCGGGGGTAGCTCGGTTGCCCTGGTAGGTGCGACCGGCTCCGGCAAGACCACGCTGGCCCACCTGATTCCCCGTTTCCACGACGTCGGTCGCGGCGCGATCACGCTCGATGGGGTCGACATCCGATCTCTGACGCTCGACGAGTTGCGTATCGAGGTCGCCGTTGTGTTCCAGGAGACGTTCCTGTTCTCTGCGACGGTCGGCGCCAACATCGGCGTCGGCGATCCCGATGCCAACGAGGACCAGATCCGCGCCGCGGCGCGCCTCGCTCAGGCCCACGGCTTCATTTGCGAACTGCCGGACGCCTACGAAACGGTCGTGGGAGAACGCGGTCACAGCCTTTCGGGTGGACAGCGCCAGCGTGTCGCCCTCGCCCGGGCCGTGGTACGCGATCCCCGGGTCCTCATTCTCGATGATGCAACGTCATCGGTCGACGCAGTCGTCGAAGCTGAGATCCAGGCGGCGTTGCGGCACGTCATGGAGGGCCGGACCACCATCATCGTGGCTCACCGCACCTCGATACTGGCGCTGGCCGACTTGGTCGTGTTCCTCGAAGGCGGTGCCATCGCCGCGATCGGCACCCACGAGGAGCTGATGGCAACCGTGCCGCGCTACGGGGAAGTCCTCGCCAGCACCAACCCGGAAGCGGGAATTGCGGAGGTGGCGCCGTGAGGTACGCCCGCCACGGTGGCGACTACAAAGTGCCCGCGCCGGGCCGGTTGCTTGTGCGGTCGGCCAAGCTTGGCCGCCACTTGCTCTGGCCTGCCCTCGGAGCGCTGTTGGCCGCGGTGGTGGCGACCGCAGCACGCCTGCTTGGCCCGCTGGCGGTGCGCTCCGGGATCGACGACGGCATTGCGACCGGCGACAAGGGGATGATCGCCCGAGCCGCGATCGTGTTGATGGGGCTGCTGGTGCTCCAGTACTTTGCCCAAGCCATTGCCCAATACTCGGTTGCGTGGGTGGGGGAGCGTTACCTGAAGCGGTTGCGCGCCGACGTCTTCCGCCACATTGCTCACCTCGACATGCCGTTCTACGACCGGGCCAAGACCGGAGTGATCGTCTCGCGGATGACCTCAGACATCGAGGCCCTGACCGAGTTCGCCAACGAAGGCGCGGTGATGGCGCTGACCAACCTGCTGACGATCATCGGCGTTTCGGTCGCGATGCTGCTCGTGGATTGGCGCCTGGCCCTCGTCGTGTTCGCCGTGATCGGTGTCTTGGTCGTCATCTCGGTCGTGTTCCAGAAGCAGGCCAGCAAGGCCTACGCCAACGTGCGGGAACGGGTCGGTGGCGTGCTCGCCTCCCTCCAAGAGGGAATCACCGGAGTCAGGGTGGTGCAGGCCTTCACCCGGCAGGGCGAGCAGAAGGGCACCTTCGGCCGGGTCAACGAACGCTACTTCGAAGCCAACATGCAGGCCGCGTTCGCCATCTCGTGGTACTTCCCGTTGGTGGCTTTCTTGCGGGTCGTCGGGTTGGCGCTGGTGCTGTTCGTTGGGGGACGCAACGTCATCGCCGGAGAGATGACGATAGGTTCGCTGGTCGTGTTCCTGCTCTATCTCGACTGGTTCTTCCAGCCGATCATCAACCTCGCCAACGTCTACAACCTGATGCAGGCCGCCCTCGCGGCACTCGCCAAGCTCTTCGACCTGCTGGACACTCCGGCCGTGGTCCAGGAGCGCCCCGGCGCCTTCGACCTCGCCCTCCCGCCCGAGGGCGGGCTTTCCTTCGACGACATCTCCTTCGGCTACGACCCGGACGTGCCGGTCATCACCGGGCTGAACCTCGATGTCGCGCCGGGGCAACGAGTCGCCGTCGTTGGTGAGACCGGGGCAGGCAAATCGACGATCGCCAAGCTGCTCATGCGCTTCTACGACCCGACTGAGGGTGTGGTCGCGATCGACGGGAAGAACCTGCGCGACCTGACCTTCGAGTCGCGCAGCGCGGCGATCACCCTGATCCCGCAGGATGACTTCTTGTTCAACGGCACGCTGCGTGACAACTTCCGGTACGGCAAGCCGGATGCGACCGATGTCGAGATATGGAACGTGTGTCGGGCGATGGGCATCGACGACTGGGTGCGAGAGCTGCCCGAGCAGCTCGATACTGAGGTACGGGAGCGGGGGAGCCGGTTCTCCGCTGGTGAGCGGCAGTTGGTTGCGCTCGGTCGGGCATTCCTCGTTGAACCGGCGGTGATTGTCCTCGACGAAGCCACCTCAAATCTCGATCCGGAAACCGAGGTGGAGGTCGAAGGTGCGCTGCGGGTGTTGCTGGCGGGCCGTACCGCCGTTGTGATCGCTCATCGCCTGCGTAGCGCGGAGCGGGCCGACCGGGTCGTGATGATCGACCGGGGCAATGTCATCGCCGATGGCTCGCACGACGAACTGGTGGCAACCAACGCCGACTATGCACAGCTGGTGGAAGTATGGGAGCGGGGCCTTGCCTGAGCGGCGATGTGTCGGGTGGTTGGCTACGCTCGATCCGAGATCAGAGGAGATGGACGGTGTTTGATCAGTTGGTCGAAACGGCGTTTGCGGCTCTGTGGGCACTCGATCCGGTCGCTGCCGTCTACCTCGGCAAGCACGAATACGACGGGAAGGTCCCGGACTGGTCCGCGGACACCGTCGCAGACCATCTGGCCGACCTGGATCAAGTCTCAACCGAACTGGTGGCACTCGACGACCTCCATGAAGACCACGATATCGACCGCGAGTTGTTGGTCGCCCAGATCGAGAAGACCCGATTCGAGTGGATGGTGCTGCGCAACGCAGAGCGCAATCCGATGGACTGGGTGTATCTGCTGGACCCAGACCTCTACATGAAGCGCAGGTTTGCTCCGGAGGCCGACCGCGCCGCGATCGTGGAGCGTTTGCTCGACTCCGCCGACGCCGTGTTGGCCTTGGCGCGCGACCGCCTCGACCCGGTGCTGGCCCGCACCATCGTTGAGTGGGGCATCACCGCAGCCCGGGGCTTGGGCGAGATGATCGCTGAGCAGGTGCCCTTTGCCTTTGAGACCCTGGAATCCGCCGACGAAGGGCGGACGTTGCTGGCCGCGTCCCGTCGGGCGACCGCGTCGCTCGAGGCGTTTGCGGATTGGCTCGAAACCGAACGACTCCCGCAGGCCAACAACGGCTTCGCCATCGGCCGCGAGAACATGGAGCAGCTGCTCCGCGTCAGCGAGATGATCGAGATGTCGCTCGACGAGATGCTCGCAATGGCCGAAGCGGATCTCGCCGAGAACCTTGCGGCCTTTGTCGCCGCCGCAACGGAGTTGGATCCCGATCGGAGCCCGCGCCAGGTCTACGAGCGGTACGTCGCTTCGGTTCACGCTGAACGCGGCCAACTTGTGCCTGAAACCGAGCAGATGCTCGAAGACATCAGATCGTTCCTGATCGACTACGACGTGATCACGGTGCCAAGCGAGGTGCGGGCGCTGGTAGCCGAGACGCCACGCCATTTGCGGTGGGCCTTCGCCATGATGGATTCGCCGGGACCCTACGAGACGGTGGCCACCGAGGCGTACTACTACGTCACACCGACCGAGCCTGACTGGGACGATGCGAAGGCCGAGGAGTGGCTCCGGGCGCTCAACACGTTTGCCCTCGAGGACATCTCCATCCACGAGGCCTACCCCGGCCACTACGTGCACTTCCTGCATTACGACTCGGCGCCTACAGAGGTTTCCCGTCGACTCGCTTCGTACGCGTTCACGGAGGGATGGGCCCACTACGCCGAGCAGATGATGTGGGAGGTGGGCTACCGGGCCGGAGACATCCGCTTCCGGTTGGCGCAGTTGTCGGAAGCCCTCGTTCGCAATTGCCGGTTCGTCTGCGCGATTCGGCTCCACGCCCACGGGATGACGGTTGACGAGGCCACCGAGTTCTTCGTTGAGAACGCCTTCTACTCTGAAGTGCCGGCGCGCAAAGAGGCCGAGCGTGGCACCTTCGACCCCGGGTACTTCTCCTATACGGTGGGGAAGCTGCAGATTCTGAAGCTACGCGATGACTATCGCAGGCGAGCGGGTCGGGACTACTCGCTGAAGGAGTTCCACGACCGCCTGTTGTCACGCGGCGCTCCGCCGGTCGAGATGATGCGAAGGGTGATGCTGCCATGACGTTGCCCGACACCTACGTTGCCGAATTCACCGAGGAGTTTGGCTACATGGACTTCGCCTCGGTCGGCCCGCCATCGATGCGGGTCATCAGCGAGGTCACCGCGATGTACCGCAAAGTCGCTGAAGGCTCGGGCAAGGTGGCCACCCAGGTATTCGGTTCGTACGAAGCAGCACTGGCAACGATGGCCAGGTTCCTCGGTGTGTTGCCCGAGCAAGTGACGGTTATCCCGTCGACATCGGCCGGCCTATTTCAGGCGGCGTTTGGCTTGATCGGTGCCGGTGGCAACGTCGTGCTGCCCTCCCACGAGTTTCCGGCAAACATCTATCCGTGGCTGCGAGCGGAGGTGGTCGGCGGGCCACAGGTGCGGAGGGTCAACATCCCCGACTTCCGGGTGACGGCGGCAGCTCTTTCCGATGCGGTCGACGACGACACGCAGGCCGTCATCGTGAGCCTGGTCGACTTCTGCAGCGGTTATCGGGTCGATCTCGATGAGTTGCGGGAGCTGGCGGATGACGCTTTGCTCGTGGTCGACGCCATCCAAGGTCTCGGCGCCGTCGGCCAAGGGCTGGCACCGGCCGATGTCATGGTCGGAGGCGGGATGAAATGGATGCGGGCCGGGTGGGGGAGCGGCATGCTTGCCGCGTCGCCGCGGGCGCTGGAGCGCCTCGAGCCGACGCTCACGGGGTGGTTTGGGGTCGACGACTTCCTCGACTTCGGCACGTCCGTCCCCCACGAGCCGCGGGAGGACGCGGAGCGAATGCGGGAAGGGTCGCCGAACATCTACGGGGCCGTGGCCTATGCCGCGGCGATCGACGCCATCGAGGTCGCCGGGATAGCGGCAATCGAGGCCGCCATCAAGACGCTGGTTCTTGGCCTCGAAGAGGCGGTGAGCCGGGCGGGAGCCGAAGTGCTCGCCCCCTGGCGCTCGGAGGCGGAACGGGCCGGGATTATGTGCTTCCGAGTGCCCGATGAGGACCCGACGGAGACAGCACAACGCCTCTCGGAGTCTGGGCTGACGGTGTCCGAACGTGACGGCTGGGTCCGCCTCTCACCGCACGCCACCACCGACCCATCTGTGGTCGAGGTGCTCGAAGGCCTGCTCTAGTTCTGGGGCTTGGGTATCGCGGTGCCCTGAATGAGACCGCCCCGGTCGGATTGCCACATCGTCGAGATCTCCCAGCCGGCATCGTCGATGATCTGCACGGTGTTCTGGTTGGGACGGCAACCGCCGGCGACCTTGCCCCAGAAGGGAGCGATCCGATCTTCGAAATGGGCCACACGCTCGGAATGTGTCGCTCTGATGTGCTCGAGGAAGTGCAGCTCGCCGTCGGACGTCGCCACTCGTAGTGCCTCGACCAGTGCCTGATCTGGATTCGGAATGGTGCACAGCGAAAGTCCGACGACGATGGTGGCAAATGTGTCGGCGGGAAACGGCAGATCATGGGCATCGGCGGCGATGAGGTGGATATCCACAATGGCTTCGCGAGCGCGCTTGTCGGCACGCCGGAGCATGGCCAGGTCGTGGTCGACGGCGATCACGGAGTCGGCGCGCTCGTAGTGGGGGAGGTTGAGGCCGGTGCCCACGCCAAGTTCGAGCACGGTGCCGGCAGCCCGCCGGCACAGATGTTTGCGCTGGCGGCGGATGCCCATTCGGTCGCTGGGCATCATCACGATGTCGTACATCCGGGCGAAGAGCGGATGGTGTGGGCTGCTCATGGCAGCACCAGCGTAGTTGGGGACGAGCCTGTCTTCACGGGGCAGCCGGAAGTGACGCTATCTTTTGCTCATGTCTGACGCACCCACCGACCGCACCACCGTCCGTCGCTTGCCCGAGCGTGCGGTGTACGACCGCGCCACCGTCGACTCGATTCTCGATGAGGCACTGATCTGTCAGGTCGGCTTTGTTGCCGACGGCGCGCCGGTCGTCATTCCGACGATTCATGCCAGGGTCGGCGATGTCCTCTACTTCCACGGTTCACCGGCAAGCCGAATGCTGCGGGCGATGAAGCGCGGCCTCGAGGTGAGCGTCAACGCAACGATCGTCGACGGGCTGGTGGTCGCCCGAGCGGCGTTCCACAACTCCCTGAACTACCGGTCGGTTGTCCTTTTTGGCACGGCTCGGGTGGTCGACGACCCCGACGAGAAACGTGCCGCAATGGAGGCAGTCACCGAGCACGTCATCCCAGGCCGCTGGGCGGACAGCCGGCCGATGACGGATAAGGAAGCCAAGGGGACGCTGATCGCCGCCATCGACATCGATGAGGTCTCGGCCAAGGTCCGCACCGGTGGGCCCAAAGACGACGATGAGGACTACGACTATCCGGCCTGGGCGGGGACCGTTCCGCTGGAGTTGCGAGCCGGCGACCCGATCCAGGATCCGCTGCTGACGGTCGACGTGCCGGTGCCGGCCTATCTCATGGCCTACGACCGGTCCACCTGATGTCCCAGGGCCCCGGGCAGCCTGATAGCGTTCTGGCATGAGCTTCACTCTGCGACCGATCGCCGAAGACGAGATCAACCTGTTTCGCAGCCAGTTGACCCGCGGGTTTGGCGGAGATCTCAGCGACGAAGACCGCAAGGACACCCAGCGATTCCGAGATCTGGCCCCGCTCGACCGGACCGTGGCTGTCTTTGATGGTGACCTGCTCGTCGGCACCCTCGGCGACTTTCCCATGGCGGTTACGCTGCCCGGCGGCCGTTATCTCACCATGGCCGGGACCACCATGGTCACGGTGCAGCCGACCCACCGCAGACGCGGGATCTTGCGTGACATGATGACCGCCCACCTCGATGCCGCCAGGGAGCGTGGCGAGCCGCTGGCCGGGTTGTGGGCGTCCGAGAGCTCGATCTACGGCCGCTTTGGCTTCGGTCTGGCGGTTGACCGGGTGTCGGTCAAGATGCGGGGGCGCGGGCTCGACTTCGGGGCCGAGGACCGGTTGACCGGAGTGAGAATCGTCGAGTCCGAAGAAGCCGAGTCGATCCTGCCTCCGGTGTACGAGCGGTGTCGCCCGACTCGACCGGGGATGCTGGAGCGGAGCGAGCGTTGGTGGAAGTGGAAGTTCTTCCACGACCCCGAGAAGTGGCGGGAGGGCCAGAGCGCCTACCGGTTCGTGGTCTATGACGGTGGTGATGGTCCCGACGGCTACGCCGTCTACCGCCAGAAGGAGGAGTGGGATGAGTTCTTCCCGAACGGGAAGGTCGCCGTTACCGAACTGATGGCCGCCACCGGCGAGGCGCACGATGCGTTGTGGCGCTTTCTCGTCGGCATCGACCTCTTCCCCAACGTCGAATACTGGAACCAGCCGCTCGACGACGAACTGCGGTGGCGGGTCACCGAGCCTCGTCAGGTGCGGCGCGAGGTGTCCGACAGTCTGTGGTTGCGTGTGCTCGACGTGCCCGCTGCGCTTGCCGGCCGCGCCTACGCCATCGACGGAGACCTGCGGATCGGTATCCACGACCCGATGTATCGGGACAACGACGGCACGTACCTGCTCTCGGCAACACCGGACGGCAGTCAATGTTGGCCGGTCGACGAACCGCCCGACCTCGAACTCGAGATCGACGCCCTCGGTGCAATCCTCCTCGGCGGCAGACGTCTGGGAAGCCTGGCCCGATCGGGACGGGTCCGCGGCTCGGCCGACGTCATCCGCCACGCCGACAGCCTCTTCACCTGGGACCCGGCTCCCTGGTGCCCCGAGGTCTTCTAGCAACGCGCCTCAGTCCAGTGTTGGCGCCTCATCGAGTTCGGCTACTTCGGTCGCGATCGCGGACGGGTCGCGGCCACTGGTGTTGACGCTCGCCGCCTCGGCCACGGCCGCGGCGATCGGTTCCGGGATACCACGGGCGCCCACCCAGATCGCTCGCTGCACTCCAGCCTCGCTGAGGGCTTCGGCCCACTCGGCAAACACGGCCCTCTCGTCCGCGGCGAATGACCGTTCTCGACCATCCGTCGCTGCCTCGGCGATCAACACGGCGGCAAAAGCGCTGAGGGCTGCGGCGCCGATGTGGGAGCCATCGCTCACGTCGCCAAGGGCAACCTTGGCCCCACTGCCCCTGATGGTGGCTGCGACGTCTGGGTTGGTCACAAAGACTCTCACCTCACCCTGGCGGGGCAGAAGTGCTTTGACGATGGCGACCCCGACGTCGGTGTCGGCTCCGATGACGATGACGGGCATGGTGGGGCCAGTATCGCGGAAACTATTGGGGCAATGCAGCCGTTGGTAGGCTCGGCAACGTGACGACGATCCGGGTGCGGTTTGGCATCGGCGCCGTCATCTTCATAGCCCTCGGAATGACGCTCGGCTACTTCTTGCTCCAGAACGTATGCCCGCAGCTTGGGCATGCGAGCTCGACGGCGTCGCCGGACCACCACATGCCGTCCTGAGTCTTGCCCGTCTCTTGATACTCGGTGACCGGTACGAGCGTCCCGCACTGTTCGCACGGGCTTGTTGTCGTCCGCTGCCAGAGGTTTCGGAGCCAGTTGAGCATGGCTGCAAGGTAGCGCCGGAACCGGCGCCTCATTGGCAAGCATGCGAGAATCGCCCCACCGGCTGTGAGGAGAGGTGCTTCGTGAGTGTGAGCGCGTGGGACATTGCCAGTTCGTTGATCACCATGATGCTGCTGCCGCTCGCGATTGGGCTGCTGATGTAAGCTCGCTGGCCGGGCACCGCCGACACCCTGCAACCGGCTATGGCGCAGACGTCGACCTTTGCGATCGTGTTTCTGTTGGTGGGCGCCATCATCATGTCGTGGACCGACATTGTTGGGCTGATCGGGACCGGAGGACTGATCGCGGCGATCGTGTTCCTACTGATTGCCCTTGGCCTCGGGTATATCTCGGGCGGGTCGGACCCCGCAACACGTTCTGTGCTCGGCTTTGGGACTGCCCAGCGCAACCTGTCGGCTGCGTTGGTCGTCGGCGCCCAGCACTTCCCGACCGAGGCGCTGACCTACGTGATCGTGATCGGGGTGCTCGGTTTGGCGCTGCTCCTGCCGATCGGAGCCGAGCTTGGGAAGCACGCAGAACCGGCCCCGGCCGATCAGTCGTGATCCGCGGGTGATTCACGCGGCCGAGTCCGTGGTCGCCGCTCGGTCGACCGCGGGCGATCTGCGGAACAACCGGGAGCGTCTGAGCGTTTCCCTAGTGCAGGGTGATCCGCCGAGACGGACCCGGTCTTCCCCTCACCCCCATACCTCCCGTCTCGGCGGTCACTCTTTCGTCTTTGTTTGTCACCGGTATTGAGTAGCGTTCGCTGGGCTGCCACAATACGACTACATCCATAGTGCAAATTGCGAGGAGTCACCTGACATGTCCACCGTCGATATCGACCTGGGGAGCTACGAGCTCGGCTGGCATGACACCGAGGAGGACTACGTCTTCAAGCCCAGGAAAGGCTTGAACGAGGAGATCATCCGCGAGATGTCCGCGATGAAGCAGGAGCCCGAGTGGATGCTCGAGTTCCGGCTCAAGGCGTACAAGCGCTTCCTGCGCAAGCCGATGCCGACCTGGGGCGGCGACGGTGACCTCGACCAAATCGACTTCGACGATATCTACTACTACATCAAGCCGACCGAGGGTCAGGCCAAGGACTGGGACATGGTTCCCGACTCCATCAAGGAGACCTACGAGAAGCTCGGCATCCCCGAAGCCGAGCG
>CAYXMJ010000064.1:13578-14718 GCA_964465915.1 uncultured Acidimicrobiaceae bacterium | reverse complement strand
TGCCCGAGCACAGGACGGCGAGCAACGAGGCGGTCGAATCCGTTGCTACGTTCTATCGCGACGAGTTTGCACCAGTCCTCGAGGAGTCGGTCGGCTTGACCGTGCCGTGGCGCGACCTGATGCCGCTGACCGATGCCGGCGTGTACCTGCAGGACAACTACATCACCTCGCTGATCGATCCGAATGACCGGAGCGCCATCGACGATGCCGGCGATGGCAGCGCTTGGTCGGCGGTGCACGCAGAGCTGCATCCCGAGTTTCTCGCCGTTGCCGGTCTGTATGGATTCGAGGACCTCTACATCGTGGCCCCCGACGGTGGCGCCATCGTGTACTCGACGGCAAAGGGCGTCGACTTCGCTACCGACCTGAATGCCGGCCCCTACAGCGGAACCACCCTGGCTTCGCTCACCCGAGCCGTGACCAACAACCCCGAACGCGGTGTCGTGTCGGCAGCCGACCTCGCCGCCTACGTGCCGGACCTCGCCCAGCCCGTCGGCTTCTTTGCGAGCCCGATCTTCGACGGAGACGCCCTGGTCGGGATCCTCGCCGTCAAGATGCCCGTCGATGAGATCAACCAGATCATGACGTTCAGAGGGAATTGGGAGGAGGCGGGCTTCGGCGACACCGGGGAGACCTTCCTGATAGGTGGCGATGGCCGGATGCGGTCGATCTCGCGGTTCTGGCTCGATGACTCGGCGGCCTACCTCGAGGCGGCCAATGCCGCAGGCAGCATCACTCCCACGGAGCAAGCTCGGATGGCGGCAACCGACACCACGATTGTGTATCAGCGGGTCGCCAATCCCGACGGCGTTGAAGCAGCCAGGGACACGACCCCGGACCTCACCGAGGCCACCAACTACCTCGGGGCCGAGATTCGCTTCACCGCCCAACCGCTCGACATCGATGGCCTCGACTGGTTCGTAGTCTCGAGCGTGGCAACAACGGAGCTGGACGAGCCCCTCGACAGCTTCCGAACGGCCGTGCTCATTGCCATTGCACTGTTTGTCGTCACCATCACGTTCATCACGGTCGGCTGGGCCCGCGAAATGTTCCGTCCAATTCGCGAGATCAGCGAACGTCTCCGCAGATTCCACGAACACGAAGAGGACGAACCGGTCGAGATCCCGAAGCGGAGCCCGG
>CAYXMJ010000064.1:0-13478 GCA_964465915.1 uncultured Acidimicrobiaceae bacterium | reverse complement strand
AGATTCCACGAACACGAAGAGGACGAACCGGTCGAGATCCCGAAGCGGAGCCCGGCCGAGTTCAAGCAGCTCGCCCGCAATCTGGATCGCATGATCGACGTGTCTACAGCACGCCAAGATGAGCTCGAAGCCGCGGTCACCGAGCGTCTCGACACGGTGCGCAGCCTCCTGCCACCGTCGATCTCGGCTCGCCTCGAAGCCGGGGACACCGACGTGCTC
Source organism: uncultured Acidimicrobiaceae bacterium (assembly GCA_964465915.1). Taxonomy (GTDB): domain Bacteria; phylum Actinomycetota; class Acidimicrobiia; order Spongiisociales; family UBA5794; genus CAVPHV01. The sequence goes on along the minus strand of CAYXMJ010000064.1, from coordinate 13,259 downwards.
GATCGCATTCCCAACGCCACCGTGATCGTGCTTGCCATCGGTGGGCTCGGGGACCTCGTGCACCTCCCCTTGGAAGACGGCCGCAGACTGCTCGATCGCGCCGTTGAGGAGCTCGACTCCGTTGGGACCAGACACGGCGTGGAACGAGCCAAGCTGGTCGGTGACGTCTACTACGCCGGGTGTGGCCTCAACCAATGGTATCTCGACCACGCGCCGCGAGCGGTGGCGTATGCGCGCGAGGTGATCGATGCTCTCCATGCGCTCGTGGCCGGAGAGAACATCGATCTGACCATCGCCGTTGGCATCAAGAGCGGACCGGTGATCATCGGACTGACCGGAAGTAGCCGACTCGTGTACGACCTGTGGGGAGACACCGTCGACGGCGCCCACTTCCTGGCGCGGGCGGCGCTCGCGGGCCAGATCCTCGTCGCCGAGAGCACCAAGGCGTTGATCCCGGCCGAGGACGCCATTGTTCCCTGGGTCGGCGCCTCCACCGACCTGCCCGCGTGGGAGATCGACCCACTCCCCGCCGCGCCGGAGCCGGCATCATGACGTCGTTGGTCGAAGAACAGGCCGCCGTGTGGGCGATCATCATCGTCATCTTCCTGCCCATCACGATCATCGGGATGGGCGAGATCGAGGAACGGCTGCGCCAACGCGATTCGCCGTTCACCCGGGTGGCCTCGATCCTGCGGGTGTGGACCATCCCGCTGTTCGCCATCCTTGCGCTCTTGCGCGGGATGCTCGACCTCGACGACTCCCGCCTCGTCGTCCGTTTGATCGGCACGGCCTTCGTCCTCTCCATTGCCGCCGCCGGACTCGTGCTGCTGGGGATCATCGTCGCCAGGTTCGAGAAGCGAGCCAACGTCGATAGCGACGAGCGCGGCCTGCCCCGCATCCTGCTTGCGCTACCCCGCCTTCTCCTCATTGTCGCCGTCGGCTGGATCCTGCTCGAGGGCGTGTGGGGCGTCGATCTCTCGGCCGCCTTCGCCGCGCTCGGGGTGACCTCGCTCATCATCTCGCTCGCCCTCCAAGACACCCTGAGCGGCCTCGCCTCCGGCCTGCTCCTACTCAGCGATGCCCCCTTCCAGCCCGGCGACTGGATCAAGGCGGTCGACATCGAAGGGCGGGTCGAAGACATCAACTGGCGTAGCTCCCGAATCCGGGACCGCAACGGCGACCTGTACATCGTCCCCAACGCCAACCTGGCTGCCGCAGAGATTGTCAACTACTACCAGCCCGAGAAGCTCCACCGCATCGTCGTGACGGTTCAGGTCGCCTATTCCAACCCACCGACGCTGGCGAAAGAGATGCTGCTGGACGCCGCCCGATCAACCCCGGGGGTGCTCGAGGAGCCACCGCCCGATGTCAAGGTCGTCACGGTCGACGACCCGCTGATGACCTACGACATCCAAATGTGGATCGACGACCACAAGGACTCGCCCCGGATCAGGAGCGATTTTGGGTCCCTCGTTTGGTACGCATCGCACCGCCATGATGTTCCCCTCCCCAGCCCGGCCTACGACCTCTACATGTACGACGGGGTGCGTACGACCGAGGAAAGCAAACCCACCCGGGCCGAGGTTCGTCGCCGCGTGTCCGTTTCGCCGCTCATCTCCCAGCTCGACGACGCCGACATCGACCGAATTGCCGCCGACGCACAACCCATGCGCTTCGCCCGGGGCGAGGTCATCATCGACGGCCGCACCTCCAGCCGCGACCTCTACATTCTGGCGGAGGGTGCGGCTCGCATCGTCGTCAGCGCTCCCGACGGCGCAACGCTCAACATCGCAGAGCTCGCCACGGGTGAGGTCTTTGGCGTGATCGGAACCGCTCCCACCCGCCAAGAGCGCCCCGGCGTCGTGGCGGTGACCGACTGCGAAGTCGTGGTCGTCAACGAGGCCGTCGCCGCCGAAGTGGCCAGTCGAACCCCGGAGTTGTCGACCGTCTTCAACCGCGTCGTCAAAGCCTGGGAGCGACGTCTCGACCGAATGCTCGAGTCGTACGCGGCTTCGCAGCAGGAGGAAGCGAAACTCCCCACCGAGGCGGGTGCAGAATGACGGCGGCCACCCAAGCGAACCAGCCCAAGCGGAAGGGCCGGCACAGCCTTCGTCGCAAACTGGCGACCACGATGATTCTGGTGGCCCTGACGTCGGTTGCCGTGCTCGGCGTCCTGAACTACATCCAGGTCCGTGATCTGCTCACCGAACAGGTCGAGGAACAGCTGACCATCCAGGGCCAAGCCCGAGCCCGTGCCATCAGCAAGGGCCTGCAGGACATCGAGGACGACGTCACCGTTCTCGCCAGAGACGCCGCCGTCAAGCAAGCCCTGGTGGCCTTCTCAGCGGCCTATCAGGACCTGCTCGACCAGCCGCAACTCCTCGAACCGGCGGAAATCGCAGCCGTGGAGGACTTCTATCGCGAGACCGTGGCACAGGTCTACACCGACAAGGGTGTTGACCCACCACCGCTCGCCGACATGCTCCCGACCGCGGAGGCGTCGCAGTATCTGCAGTACCACTACATCGTCAGCAACCCATTCGCGGCGGGAGAGCGAGACGAGCTCATCACGGCCGAGGGCGACACGTCGGCGTACCGGCTCACTCACGAGGAGCATCACCCCGTCATGAGGCAGGTGCGAGACAACTTGCGCTTCGGAGACCTCCTCCTCATCGACCTAGACACCACCGTGGTCTACACCGTCGAGAAGCGCATCGATTTCGCGGCCAACCTCACGACCGGGTTGGGCAGTGACAGCGCACTGGCACGCGCCATCATCGAGAAGATCACCGCGGCTCCTCTGGGAACGGCCGTGCTCAACGACTTCGACTTCTACGTGCCAAAGGACGGAGCGCCGGTGATGTTCGCGGCTGCCTCCGTGCGCAACGAAGGAGAACCGATCGGCGCCGTTGCCGTCACGATTCCGATTGAAGGCCTCAATGACATCATGACCGCGCAAGGCCAATGGCAGGACACGGGATTCGGGAGCACCGGCGAGAGCTACGTGGTTGGCAGCGACCTCACGATGCGTTCCGACGCGAGGCTGTGGCTGGAGGATCCCGAGGCCTTCGCGGCTGAGTTCGCCGCCGCAGGGTACCCAGCCGAACTCGCCGCCTTCATCGCCGCTTTCGACTCAACCGTCTTGCTCCAGCCCGTGGACACCGAGGCCGTCGATGCCGCCTTCGATGGCGACACCTTCATCGGGTCAACAACCAACTACCTCAACCAGCGGACGCTGACGGTGGCCGAACAGGTCGGATTCGAGGACGTCGCGTGGGTCATTGTCTCGGACGTCGCGTGGTCTGAAGCCAAGGAGGCCGTCAACGACTACACACGCAGATTGCTGATCACCGCTGCCATCCTGCTCCCGATCGTGGGGCTGCTCGGGCTTCTCCTCGCCGACCGGATGACGCGGCCGGTGGACCCCGTCGTCGCCGCGGCAGCCGACGTTGCCGCCGGCGACCTCACCACCGAGGTGCCGGATCTCGGACGCAACGAATACGGCGATGTCGGCCGCCGCATCAACACGTTCACGGCGGATCTGCACGCCCAACACGAAGCGCTCATGGAAGAGGCGCACGAGGTCGGAAAACTGCTCAGGTCTGCCCTTCCCGATCGCATCGTCCGCCGGCTCCGGAAGGGAGACCGTCAGCTGGAGGATCTCGCCGACACCGCCACGGTGATTGCTCTCACAGCAACCGGCTCGCTGGTCGATGCGGGAGTCGACCAAGACTGGGCGACGCAGCTCGGGACGCGACTGTCGGCCCAACTGGAGACCTATGCGGATGACCTGGGCATCGAACGGGTCCGGTCGGCGGGAAGCAGCCATATCTTCGCGGCGGGTCTGGGAGATCCCGACGTCGCCGCCGAGGCCGCCGCCGAGTTCGCGCTTGCCGCATGCGCATTCATCGAGGACATGACGGAGGAAGCGAACGTCGACGTGACGTACCACGCCGGCCTCAGCAGCGGGAGCGTCATCGCCGGTATGCTCTCCGCCAGCCAAATCACCTACGGGGTATTCGGTGACCCGCCCCGGAACGCCATGGCACTCGATTCGATTGCGGGACGGGCGCAGATTCTGGTGGACGCCTCAACTGCCGCCGAGCTCGGATCCGATTGGATCCTCGAGCGAACCAGCGATCTCGTCGACCTTCGCGGCGAACCCGTAACCGCGCAAGTCCTCGTGGGAAGACGCCGGGGCCAGATCGAATCGATTGAGGGCACCTGAGCGGGCCGCGTTCAGGCGTCTACTTCCGATGCCGCCTTGGTGTGGGACTCGATCCGCTGTGCGTTGATCCAATCCTCGAAGTCCTGGCGAGCGACCCGCCACTCTCGACCGAACTTGACTGCGGGCAGGTTGCCCGACCGGAGTTGACCGGTCACCACAAACGCCGACACGCCCATGTAGTCGCAGATGTCGGCTACCGACAGCCAGTCCTTGTCGATCTCGACCTTGATCAATTCCATCTGCCAACACTATGCGGACAACCCCTCGACGGGCAACAACGTCGCTGCCCGACCAGAAACCACACCAATGGCATTTGCGACGGTTTTCGCGTTCTCTCTAGAGTCCGCTGCGCACACATACATTTGCGACCTCCCTCGGTTGCTCTGCAGGGTCGCAAGGGGCCTCGATGGGCGGAGCGGTCCGGGGAAGGACATTGGATGCGAGTCCGATCATCCACGATCGAGTCGCACCACTTCACAGTGGTACGAAGGCGCGGGTACGACCCCGCTGAAGTCGATGCGGCAATGGGCCGGTTGGCCAACACGCTGCGCGAGTACGAGGCGCTCGCCAACGAACTCGAGGTGAAGCTGCGCGAAGCTGATGACGCCAGCGAGGCCATTCACCGCACTTTTGTTGCGGCGCAGCGAACTCGTGACGAGATGATCGCCGACGCCAAGAAGGAGGGGGCGAACCTGCTCGATGCCGCTCGCGCCCAGGCAGACGAGATCATCGGCGAGACGGGGACGCAGATCGACGTCATGCTCGCCAAGGCGGCGGCTGACGCAGACAGCCTCTACGCCGCGGCAACCGCGACCCAGGCCAACGCCGACGAGGACGCCGCGCGGGTGCGGTCCGAAGCCAACGAGATTCTCGAAATCGCCAAAGCAAAGACTGAGTCCGCCAGGGCCCAAGCCGACGAGGTGCTGACCTCCGCGATTGCCGATGCCGAAGCCAAGAGCGAGGAGGCCAACCACGTCCTTTCGAATCACCACCGCGAGGCCGAAACCACGCTCCGCGACGCCGCGGAGGAGGGGGCTCGGCTCACCGCAGATGCGAGGGCCGAAGCCGAACGGGTAGCAGCCACCGCCTCCGCAGATGCGGCCGCCACCACAGCAGCCAGCCGGCGCGAAGCAGAGACCCTGATTGCTTCCGCCCTCTCGGAGACCAAGGAGTTGCGGACCAGAGTGAAGGCTGAGGTCGACGAGCTGCGCACGACGCGTCGCGCCAAGGCTGAGGCCTTGGTCACGGTCGCCGAAAACGAGGCCGAAGAGATTCGCTCCAAGGCGGTAGCCGGAGCTGCGGCGCTCGTTTCGCAGACGAACGTCCGCACCGAGGAGTTGCTCAGCAAGGCCAAGACGGATGCGGCCGAGCGTGTCTCCGCGGCACAGTCACAATCGGATGAGATCCTCGATCGCGCCCAGGGTCGGGCCGAGGAGATCGTCGAAGAGGCACGACGCGACAAGGAACGACTCGACCGCCGGGCCGCCCAGCTGCGCACCGCCGTGGCAGACATCGAGCGAGAACTCAGGAAGCTCACCGAGACCACGCTCGAGCGCACCGGCATGATCGGTGAGATCATCGACCTCGAACATCGCACCATCGACCTCACCGGCTCAACCTCTGACCCGGCGGCCGTGGCCGAGGCCGCCGGGTCAGAGGCGGCTGATTCGCTGGATCCTGATGTCGAGCCGAGGCCCGATCCGGTCCCCTCCGGTGGGGGCGACTCCCCTGCCGCCCTCACCGAAACCACGGAGACGGACACCGTCGGAGGTCCGGTAGGCCTGGCCGCCGTTATCAAATCGACCGACGCATTCGCAAGCTTGACCCGACGCCGATCCGAGCTGGAGGCCCTGGCTCGGCTGGTGCGAGCCCGCACGGTGGCATTTGCCGAGCCCGATGGTTCCGGTCGGCCCCCGGCCGCCCGAAGGTTGCTGGATCCCGAGACGACGCGACGGGCAAGCGATCCCAGCGAGACGATCTACCAGCGCAGGGCGCGAGGCCTGCGCGCCCGGCTGCGTGAGGAGGGCCAAGACCCAACCCAACGTGGTCGTTAGTTCACCCCCGGCGGAGTGGGGCTGAGAGCGGCGGGTCGTCCTTCCCCCTGGGGCGACCCGTCGCCGCCGTTTCGCTATCTCGCCGCGGCGGTGGCGTCGGCGCGGCGGGCGAGTTCGACTTCGGTAGTCGGGCGGCTGAGGACAAACCAAACTCCGACGAGCCCGAACACAATCAGGCCCGCCCTCAGCCAGGGACTGTCGATGAAGAAGACCGTGGAGACCCCGACTGCCGTCACGATGGAGGTGACGGCAATGATCTTGACGCGGCGAGGAATGCCAAGACCGTCCTTGTAGTCGCGCAACTGCTTACCAAAGAGCTTGTTGGCCAGCATCCAGCGGTGCATCCGCTCGCTCGACATCGAGAACAACCAGAGTGCCACCAGCAGGTTGATGGTCCCGGGCAGGCCCGGAATGATGGTGCCGGCTATCCCGAGTCCGAGGAATGCGAAGCCAAGCGTGGCGTAGACCACGCGCAACAGAACGCTCCGGCTGACTTCGACATCGGACTCCATAAACCAGATGTTATGCAGGTTCGCGGCCCGACAGAGTGTCGACTTTGCGAACCGGCAGCCACGGCCGAGGCCAGGCGCCTCAGATCACCCCGAGGGCGCGCCCGACCGCGGTAAAAGCGGCGGCGCCCCGTTCGAGGTCATCGGAGCTATGGGCGGCAGAAATCATGACCCGAATTCGCGCCTTGCCCACCGGGACGGTTGGGTAACCAATAGCCTGAGCGAACACGTCCTCCGTATCGAAGAGCCGCGCCGAGAACTCTCGAGCCAACTTGACGTCGCCAAGCATCACCGGCGTAATCGGCGTCTCACTCACCCCAATGTCGAAGCCGGCGCCGCTCATCATCGCTTTGAACTGCCGGGAGTTCTCCCAGAGCCGATCAACCAGTTCGGTCGATGATTCGAGGATGTCCACCGATGCAAGACAGGCAGCGACATCGGGCGGAGTTGGGGCCGAGGAGAACAAGAACGGGCGCCCTCGCTGCGTGAGCCACTCGACCAGGTCTTGAGATCCGGCGACGTAGCCGCCCACCACTCCGAAGGCCTTTGACATCGTCCCCACCTCGATGTCCACCTTGCCATGAAGGCCGAAGTGGTCGACGATGCCACGCCCGCCGCGGCCGAGCACGCCTTCGCCGTGAGCGTCGTCGACCATGACCAGCGCGTCATGCGTCTCGGCCGCAGCGACGATGCCGTCGAGCGGAGCAAGGTCGCCGTCCATCGAGAAGACCCCATCGGTGATCACCAGAATCTGCTTGGCGCCGGCCTGGCGTGCCTCGACGAGTCGTTCCTCGAGGGCGCTGACATCGGCGTGCGGGTAGATCATCCGGCGAGCCTTGGACAGCCTGACGCCGTCGACGATCGAAGCGTGGTTGAGCTCATCCGAGACGATCACATCGCCGTCGCCGACCAAGGCGGGGATGACCGCCAGGTTGGCGGTGAAGCCTGACTGCAAGGCGATGGCACCGGGTACGTCCTTGAATTCGGCGAGCCTGCGCTCCAATTCGCGGTGGATGTCCATGGTCCCCGCGATACTGCGCACTGCGCCGGGCCCGATACCGAAGCGGTCCAGAGCCGCCTTGGCGGCCTCGATCAGGCGCGGGTCGTTGGCCAGACCGAGGTAGTTGTTCGAACAGAAGTTGAGGACACGCTTGCCGTCCGCCTCGATCCAGCCGCCCTGGGGGCTGCCGAGGGTGCGGATGCGGTTGAAGTTCCCCCCCTCGCGCAGCGCGGCGAGTTCGGCCGCAAGGAAATCGGACTTGCCCATCAGCTGGCCTCCTGGGGATCGTTGGAAAGCGGCCCGTCGGCATCCGCCGGATCAGGGAACATCACGATCTTGCCGCACTCGCCCGAATCCATGAGCGCAAACGCCTGCTCGAAGTCCTCTAAGGCGAAGCGGTGAGTCACCATCGGAGCCAGATCGATCGCCCCAGACCGCATCAGACCGCGGGTCTGGTACCAGGTCTCCCAGAGCTTGCGTCCGAAGATGCCGTGGACGGTGGCGCCTTTGAAGATGACGTGGTCATCGAGGTCGAACGTGAGCGGATGAGACGTCAGCCCGAGCAGAGCGGCCTCTCCTCCGGGCTTGAGCAGGCTGAACCCGGTGTCGATCGCCTGGGCGGTGCCAGACATCTCGAGCAAGACGTCCACGCCTTCGCCGTCTGTCTCCTCGAGCACCGCAGCATCGACGTCGTCCGTCAGCGGGTTGAGTGCTAGGTCGGCGCCCATCTTCGCCGCGAGTTCGAGCCGATATGCGCTGATGTCGGTGGCGAACACCGATCGGGCGCCGAGCGCCTTGGCCACCGCCAGCGCCATGATGCCGACCGGCCCCATGCCGGTCACCAGCACCTTGCACCCGGCAAGCGTCGGCGTGCTGGCGGTGTGCACCGCATTACCGAAGTTCTCCTGCAATGATGCGATCGAATACGGCATCGTCGGAGGGTCGGGCCAGGCGTTGATGGACGGGACGGCGACGAAGTCGGCATATGCCCCATCACGATGCACCCCGAGAATGCGAGTGTGCGGGCAGAGATGACCCTTGCCGGTGCGGCACCAGGAGCAGCGCTCACAGACCACGTGGGATTCCACCGAGACGAGTTGCCCGATCGCCGGCTCATCCACTGCGGAACCGCGGTCAACCACGATTCCGCACAACTCATGGCCGACGGTGAGCGGCGCCAACACGTGCTCGGCAGCCCAGGGATCCCACCGGTAGATGTGCAGGTCGGTGCCGCAGATAGACGTCGCCTTGACCTGGATGAGCACCTCATCCCGCCCGATGTCGGGCACCGGCACATCGGCCATCTCGAGACCTGCCCCAGGGGCCGTCTTCCGCAACGCTCGCATGGATCCATAGGCTACATGGCCGGATGCCGACCGGCAGCCGGTACCCGGACACACGACGCCGCGGCGCCGGTAGCCTCTCCCCCATGTTCCGCAACCCACGGCGTCGTGACCAACCTGCGGTCGAGGGCTCCCGCCCGACGCGAGCCGACCTGCATCAGTTGCGACGGCTGTTCAGCTTTGTTGCCCCATACAAGGGTCACCTCGCCATTGCGATGGTGGGCGTCGTCTTTGCGGCCGCCTTGGGTCTGGTGTTCCCGCTCATCATGGGCGAGCTCGTCAATCAAATGGTCGACGAAACGGCCGCATCCGGATCAACGGCGTCGCTCGATCGGCTCGCCGTAGCCCTGTTGCTCGTGTTCTTCTTCCAGGCCGCCTTCAGCTTCATCAGATCCTATGCGCTGTCGGCAATGGGAGAGGGTGTAGTTGCCGATCTTCGCAGCAGCACATACTCGAACCTCATGACCTTGCCGGTGAAGTTCTTCGACGGACGCAAGACCGGCGAGATCACGTCACGGCTGACCTCCGACGTCGCGGTGGTGCAGACCACCGTATCCACCTCATTGGCGGCCGCGCTGTCGCAAAGCCTGACCCTGATCGGCGGCGTGGTTCTTCTCTTTGTGATCAGCCCGCAGCTCTCGATCACCGTGCTGATCTTTCTGCCGATCATGATCTTGGCCGCGGCGTTCTTTGGCCGGCGGCTGCGCAAGATCTCGACCGAGTTCCAGGACCGCGTCGCCGAAGCAAATGCCGACGCCGAGGAGTCCATCGCCGCGGTCCGCGTCGTGAAGTGGTTCAGCGCCGAGAGGACCGAGGTCGACCGGTACGACAAGGCCGTCCAGTCGTCCTACGCAACGGCGCTGCGTCGGGCGCGTTGGCGGGCGCTGTTCGTCTCGTCGGTGACGTTTGTCGCCTTCGGAACGCTGGCCTTTGTGCTCTGGCGAGGCGGCCGACTCGTCCTCGCCGGCGACCTCAGTGCCGGCGGACTCGTTTCCTTTCTGCTCTACACGTTGACGGTGGCCGGCGCCATCGGCACCCTCACCGGTCTCTACAGCCAACTCCAGGAGACGTTGGGAGCGTCGCGCCGCATCTTCGAACTGCTGGATGAACGCAGCGACCTGGAGGTGCCGGACGAACCGATCTCGATCGATCCGGTCCAAGGCAGAGTTGCCTTCACCGATGTCCATTTCACGTACAGCGACCGAGATGTCCATGTCCTCCACGGGGTCACCCTCGAAGCCCGCGCCGGCGAGGTCGTAGCGCTGGTCGGTCCGAGCGGTGCCGGCAAGTCGACGCTGGTCCAGCTGATTCCCCGGTTCTTTGACGTTACCTCCGGGGTCATCACGGTCGATGACACCGACGTCCGCGAGGTGACCCTCGACGAACTGCGGCACCGCATGGCCGCCGTGCCGCAAGAAACGCAACTCTTCTCGGGGACCATCGCGGAGAACCTGCGGGTCGGCAAGCCGACGGCGACCAACTCCGAGCTGCAGGACGCGGCTCGAGCGGCCAATGCCCACGACTTCATCGTTGCGTTCCCCGACGGCTACGACACGATCGTGGGTGAACGCGGCATGAAACTCTCAGGTGGTCAACGCCAGCGCATTGCCATCGCCCGAGCGCTGCTCAAGGACCCGCGCATCTTGGTGCTCGACGAGGCAACGAGTTCGCTCGACAGCGAGTCCGAGGCGCTCGTCCAAGGGGCTCTCGACGCCTTGATGGAGGGCCGCACCACCTTCGTCATCGCCCACCGGCTCTCCACCGTGCGCAACGCCGATCGGCTCCTCGTGCTCGACGACGGCCGTATAGTCCAGGAGGGAACCCACGACGAGTTGCTGGAACAGGGTGGCCTCTACGCCGATCTCTACACCAAGCAGTTCCGGACCGGCACGGAGGCAGCCGCTCCCGAGGTTGCTCCGATCTGACCGCGGCCGTTCTCGCCGCGGCGGATCCGGCCCTGGCGTGGTCTGCCAGAATTGGCGCATCCGCTCAACGTCTGTGAGGCGCACATGGCTACCCCAACACCAGGAACCGTCGACGGGCGCAGAGTCGCCATCGTCGCCGGTCTTCGCACCCCCTTCATGAAGTCGGGGACCGACTTCCGCTCCCTGAGCACTCTCGACCTCGGCAAGGCCGTTGTGACCGAGCTTGTGCAACGCAACGGGCTCGAGGGCGATCAGATCGACCAGGTTGTCTACGGCGCAGTCGTCGCCGACGTGACCGCGCCGAACATCGCCCGTGAGATCGTGCTCGGCACCGCGCTGCCCCGCTCGATCGATGCCTTCTCTGTGAGCCGGGCGTGCGCCACATCGACCCAAGCGATCGTAGACGGGACAAAGGCCATCCTGATGGGCGAAGCGGACATCGTGATTGCCGGAGGGTCCGACACCCTCTCGAAGCCTCCGATCCAGTACGACGATGCCGTGGTCACCGCACTGATGGCCGCCAACGCGGCCAAGGACACGGGCTCGAAGCTGCGGGCGTTCTCGCGCCTTCGCCCCAAAGATCTGACCCCCAAAGCGCCGGAACTCGCCGATAAGTCGACCGGGCTCACCATGGGGGATGCGGCCGAAAAGATGGCCCGTGAGAACGGCATCTCCCGCGAGGCGCAAGACAGATATGCCTACACATCTCACCAGAAAGCCATCGAGGCCTGGGAGAAGGGCGTGTTCGACGACGAGGTGATGTCGCTGCCGATCCCGCCGAAGTACACGAAGACCTTCGATAAGGACAACATCCCGCGAGCCGACAGCACGTTGGAGAAGCTCGCCTCACTCCGTCCGGTGTTCGACCGTCGCTACGGAACCGTCACGGCCGGAAACAGTTCACCGCTCACCGACGGTGCATCGGCGGTCGTCCTCATGGAAGAGAAGACGGCCAACAAACTCGGCTTCACAACCAAGGCATTTGTGCGTTCCTGGGCGTTCGCCGCCCTCGACCCGAGCTGGCAGATGCTGATGGGGCCATCGTTTGCGACGCCGATCGCCCTCGACCGAGCCGGGCTGAGCCTGGACGACATCGACGTGATCGACATGCACGAAGCCTTTGCCGCCCAGATGCTGTCCAACATCGCCGCCTTCAAGAGCGCCAAGTGGGCCAAACAGTATCTCGGACGCAAGAAGGCAATCGGGGCGATACCTCACGAAAAGCTGAATCTCTATGGGGGATCCATCTCACTCGGCCACCCGTTCGCCGCAACCGGCGCCCGCCAGGCGCTGACCATGGCAAACGAATTGGAACGGCGTGACGGTGGAACGGCTCTCGTCACCCAATGTGCGGCCGGTGGCCTCGGTGCCGCCCTGATCCTGGAGCGCTAGGAATGGCGAACAAGAACGCAGGTCTCGAACTCGACCACATCCACTTCTCCGTCGATGACGACGGGGTGGCCACCGCGCTCATGGACCGCGCCGGCGAAACCATGAACACGCTCGGGCCCGACCTCGCCGGTGACCTCGTCACGATCATCAAACGCTGCGAAACCGATCCAGCGATCAAGGCCCTGGTGCTGAGTTCGGCCAAACCGGACAACTTCCTGGCAGGCGCCGACATCCGGTTCCTGCAGAGCCTCACCGATCCCGGTGAGGCTGTGACGATGCTCGGCGAAGTACACACCGCTTTCGCTCGACTCGAAGCCCTCTCGACCGAACTCGGCAAACCGGTGGTTGCCGCCATTCACGGCGCCTGCCTCGGTGGCGGCATGGAACTTGCACTCGCCTGCTCGATGCGCATCGCATCCAACGACGAGAAGCGCACCCAGCTCGGCCAGCCCGAGGTCCAACTCGGGCTCATCCCCGGCGGCGGTGGGACCCAGCGCCTCCCCCGGTTGATTGGAATCGCCGCCGGCCTCGACCTCATCCTCACCGGCCGCAATGTACGTCCCCGCCGCGCCCTCAAGATGGGAATGGTCGACGAGATCTGCCCCCAGGAAGTGCTCATCGACATTGCCCACAAACGTGCGCTTGAGGCGATCGACTCACCCGCCGGTGACGAGGCCCGTCTGACCAGGATGCGTTCGTGGTTGTCGCCTTCGGCACTCCAGCAGCTTGCCCTCGAGGAGAACCCGGTGGGCCGCAAGGTCCTGTTCTCCAAGGCCGAGGAGAAGATGCTCGAAGCAACCAAGGGCAA
>CAYXMJ010000063.1:0-14786 GCA_964465915.1 uncultured Acidimicrobiaceae bacterium | reverse complement strand
AGCAGTTCCTGCGACTCCCCGGGTTCGAGGTTGGTGTCGGCGTCGACGAGGAGATCGAGGATCCCAATCAAGCTGGTCAAGGGGGTCCTCAGCTCGTGGGATGCGTGGGCGATCAGCTTCTGGTCAGAGATGGGACCGATGGTTCCCAACATGGACAGGCCAACGCTGCCGATGGCGGCACCGACGACGGCAACCGCGGTCGCCGGCTCGGGTGATCCGCTGGCCAGCAGCACGACTGCGGTCCCGGCGAGCAGGATGGATACACCGGAAAGGACTCTGCGATAGCGGATGGCGCGACCCATGACACCCTTCGTCGGGTTCGACTTCTGTGTCAATCGGCAGCTGAGAGCGGGAAGTTGAGCGCCGCAGCGAGAGGATCGACCACATTCCAGTCGATGGGACTGGGTCGGCGAGCTATTGAGTCAGCTGTGGGGGCGTCAATGGCGGGCAATCTCCCACCGTCGGTGTCCAGGCCTCAACCGCCGGAGTCAACCGCGGGGCAGCGGGAAGGTCCCAGCTGAGCAACGTTCCGCACTCGGGGCACCACTCGAACCCCTCAGAGCGGCACTCGTCGTGGTGGCGATCTCGTTCCGTCGACAGCATGGTTGCGTCGTTGGTGCTCATCCCTACATCATCGGCAACTCGAGGACGGGAATGTAGGGGCATCGGGCAGATTCGTCAGTGGCTCGTCGTCGAATGCTCGCCGTGTCCCTGCGGTCCTCGATGGCCCCCGGCTTCTCCTTCCTCCTCGACGCAGGACAAGACTGCGCCTACGTCGTCATGCTGTGCCGGATGGCGCCGATGTCACGGAGACACCCAGGCGCAATCTCGACGACGAACCACTACCTTCTCTCGCCATGGACATAGCTCGCTCCCTTGCCCCTGAGGTCGACCGCCTGGTGATCTCGGTGTATCTGACGACCCGAGAACGACATGGCTTGGACGTGTGGGATCGCGCTCAGGCGGTCGGTCTCGACTCGATCTTCCTGCTGAACGATGTTGCTGAGTTCCTTCTCGACGGGCGCCTCACCGAGGAATGGGCGATTCGTCGTTTCCGATACATGGACGCAGCCGACGTGATTGGGGGTCTGGACTCGCTTCGCAGTGGCGGCCAGATTGTCCTCGCCGACGACGGGTATCAGGCCGTACCGCGGCTTGCCGAATTTCTCGAGTGGCTTCTGGCCTCCCGCGCCGAGGCTGCCGCCCATCAGTGGTCCGGCACCACATCGGAGATCGAGGAACTCGCGGTGCTGATGGCACCGGTACTTGCGGGGTTGGCAGCCGATGACTTTCCATTGGCGGTTGATCATCGGCTGCTGCCCGATCCGACGGAGCCGGAGCTGCGACTCCATCAGCATCTCACAACCCTGCGATTTGTCCGGGCCGATGCCCACGGTGAAGCCTGGTCCAACGCGGGGTTGACCGCCGCCGACGCACTGGCCCTCAACGCGCTGTGGAAGGGTGGGGAGCTCCCCCCGACCGCCTCGGCGTCCGGGCTGCCGGCCGGTGGCTGGGCGACCCCGGACCCCTGGCGGATCACCACAGCCGGGGTGGCCTTGCGCGACGGCATCGAGGTCGAGACGGATCGACGCAACAACGTGGCGTTCGAATCCCTCGACCGGGCAGCGGCGGAGCGGCTGGTCGAATTGCTGCGGGGACTTCCCGGCGGCAGCAACGCGGCTGCGGGTTGACTTCTTCCGGCGTGCACGTCGGCTGCGTCCTGACATCGAGCGGCGACTGTTGAACAACGCCAGTCTGGGCTTGCCGCGAGATCCACGACCAGGCGTTTGCTCGCCCGGGCAACCCCGTACCGCGTTTGTTCAACACCCTTCTAGGCCGGTGCGACGTCAAAATCTATCCGTCCGAGCCGTGATCCGTTGACCTGGACCTCGACGGCGTGTGGCCCGGGGTAGATGGTCCGGGTCGAGAGGTGCGCAAAGGCAAGCTTCCTCGAGAGCTCGATGGTCTGGGCAGGGGCAAGCTCCGCGGTCTTGAGTTTGAAGACCTTGGGCAGAAGCTGTCCCTTGGCCTTCTGGAAGTAGACCACGAGATCGACCATGACCCGTTGCGGTTCATGACCCGTCGAGCTGATGGCGAATTGGAGGCGGGTCCAACCACCGATGGCAACCTCTGCGGGTTCGAGACGCAAGTCGTGAACTCGTACAGCCGGGTTTGATCGGTAGCCGAGCAACGCCAGCGCGTCGGGGTCGCCCTGTTTCAACAGTGTTCGGAGCCCGTGCCGAGTGATGCCGTCGACCTCGGGCGATCCGTCTTGCCACTCCGTCAGCGTGTTGATGACGACGTCGGGATGGTCCTTGGCGATGTCGTTGAGATGGTTGGCGACGCTGCGCCTGACATCTTCGGAGGGGTCGTGCCGCAGCGCGGCGAGGATGGGCAGCACTGGCGAGGGGTCCGCCTTGAGCGGCGGCAGCGCCATGGCCCAGGGCAAACGGGGCCGGCTCCCCTCACTGGCCAGACGTCGCACCGCCGGGTCGGCGCTGTGCGCCCATTCCATGAGCTGGGGGTACATGCGCTCCGGGTAGCGGAGGATGAAGGGGCGGACGGCGAACTCGGCCGACATGACCGTGGTGAACTCCCCGAGTGCCGGGATCGAGGTGTCGTAGTCGTCGAGCCCATACGCCTCGACGAAGTCTGAGCACACCAGGGCGGCGAGCCCGGCGGCTGCGAAGTGGTGGTTGGCCGACCGCAGGACCGCAACGGCATCCGGGTATGCGCCGGGGAGGTGAGCGGCCAGCACCACGGTGACGTGGCGGAGGCGTTCCTTGAACTCGCGGTCCGACCATTGGGCGTCGAACACGCCGGCCGTGAAGCCGTCCCGATCGAATCGCGGAAACTCGGCGGCCACACCATCGGCCAGAACGCCGACGGTGGTCGTGTCGAAGAAGTTCTTGACGAGGAAGGGCTCGTCACTCATACCCATGAAGCCTACGCTGGTGACCATGGCCCTTGTCGTCCGCCCGCTGGAGGCTCATGAGATGGATTCCGCTCGGGCGCTCCGAGTGCTTCCGATCCAGGAGCAACTGGTCGTTCCGGTGATGGTTTCGCTGGCCGAAGCCGAGCGCTACCCCGGAGCCGTGCCGCTGGGCGTCCTCGACTCTGGGACGCTCGTCGGTTTCATGATGGGGCAACTGATTCCTAGCGGCGCTTGGGCCGGCGACTATTTGGTTTGGGACTACCTCATCGATGCGCGCTACCAGGGCCGGGGCTTGGGTCGCGCCGGCATGGTGGGGGCCATCGAGCTCGCCGCCTCGGCTGGGGCTCAGGGGATGAGGATCGCATGTGACCCGGCGAACAGGATCGCCCGCAGTCTCTACGACTCGCTCGGCTTCGTTGATCAAGGCACCACCAACGACGACGGTGAGAACGAAATGCGACTGGAGCTTGCCCCACAAACGTAGGCTCGACGCACCTCGCTGCGACGAGCGCCTGGGGGCAATGGCCGACCCCGGGGGCAACGAGTTCGACGTCGTCTGAGACCTACGGGGCCAAGGCGCCGAGGGCGGTGGCGAGCACAACGGTGAGACCGAAGACGACCTCTTGGGCGCCGAGCATCGGGGTCGCCGGGGGAGGGCGGCGCGCCAGCCAGGTGTGGACGGCGGCGAGGCCCAAGATGGCAGCCAGGCCCGCCGTGGGGACCGCGTCGAGTGCCCATCCGACGGCGGCGGCTCCGACCGCCACGGCCTGGGCGGCATCGCTGGTGCGCTGGTTGTGGGCCTGGTCCTTGGCGCGGCGCAGTTGGAGGCGAACGAAGGGGATGGTGGCGACGGCTCTCGCGGCCGCCACGCACCACAGCCCGGCCGCCACAAGGGCGGTGTCTCCGCCGGCCAGCGGGATGGCCGCCGCCATCGAGGCGACACCGATCGTACCGGAGAGCTCTGGGATCAGACGCCGGCTCAGGCTGCGTACGTCGAACCAGATCTCGACTGCGATGAGCGGAGCAGCAATCAGCAGCGGGATCCAGAAGCGGGCCGATCCGGTGGCGGTCGCCGCGACGAGCAGCCCAACGAGAAGGACGAGTTCGACGGCGCCAACCCGGCCGGCCAGCGTCGTCCGCGGGAGGTGACGACCCCGGTAGCGGTCGACGAAGTAGGTCTTCAGCGGGGTGCGCGCCAGGAACCCGAGCAGGGCGACTCCACCAAGGGCTGCACCTGCGAGCGACGGAGTCACCAGCAGACCGAGCACCACAGGCTCGAGGGTGAGACTCCAGCCACCGTGTTCGGCGGGGAGCGCGACGGAGCGAAGTGTGGTGGCATCGGAAGCGGTCACGGGACACCAGCTTACGATGAGCCCCGCCGTCCGCATTCTGCCGCCAGGCCCATGGGGATCACGGAACCATCTAGGATCAATGGGTATGAAACGTCTTTTCGCCACCATCGGCACCGCACTCGCCGGCACGACCGCTGGGTATGTGCTTCACCAGACGATGGCCATCAAGAGGGCCCAGACGGCCGATCAGGAGCCGCAGGCGCTGATCATCGGTGCGCCGCTCGCCACCGCCGGTCTGGCAGCTCTCGTCGGCCTCATCTTCGGCAAGCGGTCCCGGCTCGTGGCGCTCGTGGCCGGGTTTGTGGCCGCGGCGACGCTTGGCGACAAGATCGACGACATGATTCCCGGTTGGCCCGGCTCGAAGCAGCAGGTGCTAGATCGCTTCGGCAAGGGTGGCCCTCCGACCGAGGCCACCGGCGTTGCCGCGGTGGAGGCGGCTCCCGCTCAAGAAGAGGCCACCTCCGACGACGGGTAGCCAACCGGCCGGGGTCGTCGTTGCCGACAGGTTGCGTCGGCCAGGCAACCAATGCGCACCGACGGGGGTTCTTCCCGGTGACGTTCTTCCGACCGCGAAGGGATTCTCATGAGCGGCCGCATCCTCTCCACCTCCACCGGTACGAACCAAGAGGCGTTCACCCCTGCCGATTGGTTGCTGTTCTGGTCGATCGGGATCGTTTGGGGCTCCTCGTTCCTGTTCATCGCCATTGGCCTCGACGCCTTTGGGCCGGGGCTGATCACGTGGCTGCGGGTGGCACTGGGCGCCGGAGTCTTGATTCTGTTTCCGGCCGCTCGCGCCCCGGTCGACCGCTACGACTGGCCGCGGTTGATCGTGCTCAGCTTTCTGTGGGTGGCGATCCCCTTCACGCTGTTTCCCATCGCCCAGCAATGGATCAACTCGGCGGTTGCCGGAATGCTGAACGGGGCGATGCCGATCTTCGCCGCCGCGATAGCCGCGATTCTGCTGCGGAGACTGCCGCGGGGTGCCCAACTCCTCGGCCTCGTCGTCGGCTTTGCCGGCGTGGTTGCGATCAGCCTGCCATCCATCGGAGAGGGCGAGACCCAGGCGCTCGGCGTCATCCTGGTCCTGATCGCGACGTTGTGCTACGGAATCTCGGTCAACCTCGCTGCACCGATCCAACAGCGATACGGGTCGCTTCCGGTGATGTCCAGGATGCTGGCGTTGGCCACGATCTGGACGGCTCCCTTTGGCCTGGCGGCCATCCCGGCTTCAAGCTTCGCATGGGATTCGTTTCTCGCTGTGGCGGCGGCGGGCGTGCTCGGCACGGGCCTCGCCTTTGTGATCATGGGAAGTCTCGTCGGCCGGGTTGGGTCGACCAGGTCGTCGTTCATCACCTACGTCATCCCTGTGGTGGCGCTCATTCTCGGCGTCGTCTTCCGGGATGATCAGGTGACGGCCATCGCTCTGATCGGGGTCGGTCTGGTGATCATCGGAGCGTTGTTGGCGTCGCGGCGCGAAGCCTGAGGCGCGGTCAGTGGCCGCCGATGTCGACGTCGTAGGCTTCCCATACGAAGTCTGAGCCACGCTGCCGGTGGCGCGACAAGGCTCCCACCAACTCCAGGATGATCTGATGGATCGTTTCGACGTCTTCATCGCGGGGCGGCGAATCTGCCGCCCGCACCGCGTTGATGGCGACGGCGACCTGCTCGCGCAGCGGTTCGTGGTCTTCGCTGAGACGTCGCCCGGCCACGTCGAGGCGAGGGGCGTCGGCAACAACGCGGTCGATGATGCCGCCGGGCGCCTCCACAGTGGCGATGTGGTCTTCGAGGGCTATCGAGAGATCATCGAGTGCCGCGAACAACATGGCGCGCCAAGTCTGTGACCTGGTCGGGGCCTGGGCAGCGTTCTCCACTTCGACCATCGCGGTGTGAAGTGCCCTGCGTCTGTTCCGTGCCGCATCCAGAGCTTCGGTGTTTGCCATGCGGTGCCTCCTCGTCCGGGGTGCCCCAAGTATCGCGGATTCTCAACCGCCTCGTGCCGCCACGGTGTCAGGGGGCGGTGGGCAGCAGTCGACGGCCCAGCCAAATCGGCGGCCGTAGCGGTCGGCAGCAAAGAGAGGCCGACGGGTGGTCCGGTGAATGTGTTGCCGGTGGTGCGAGGAGGCGCCGACGGGGAGTGTCCATGCGGGCGCGGCCGCTCGACCAACGGATCGAGTTCTGCTCGATCCGCCGTCAACCGGCGAGGCCCGCCATCACTGCCTTGAACGACGCAAGCCCGGCCTGGAGGGACTCGGCCAGACGAGCGAGTTCGGTCCCGGCCACGTCAACCGAGAGCGGGACGCTGAGCGCGATCGGGATCTCCGTGGTGATCGGGATCTGCTCGTCGACGGGAATGTCGACATCGAGCACGATCGGCACGTCGACGGCGACGGGGATCGAGATGTCGAGCGGGATGTCGATCCCGAACGGCCCGGCCACGGTGACCGTCGTGTTGATGGTCTCTTCGAGCGGGATGGTCTCGTTGATGGGAACCGACAGCGTGCGGTTGAGGTCGATCGTGGTGTCGATCGGAATGGTCTC
Source organism: uncultured Acidimicrobiaceae bacterium (assembly GCA_964465915.1). Lineage (GTDB taxonomy): Bacteria > Actinomycetota > Acidimicrobiia > Spongiisociales > UBA5794 > CAVPHV01. The sequence goes on along the minus strand of CAYXMJ010000063.1, from coordinate 7,961 downwards.
GTTGATGTCGACGGTGAAGTCGATCGTCGAATTGGCGAAGGCCTCGAGGCCAACGATGGCTTCGTCGAGACCTGCGCTCACAGTGGGAGCGAGGTCGGCGAGCTGGGTCTGGAGACCGGTCACCTGTGAGGCGAAGATGGCGGCACCAGCCTCGACCCGCTCGATGTCGGCGGTGTTCTGGGCAACGTCACTCGACACGTTCGAGGCGCGCGCCAGCATCACGACATTCAAGAGCAGCGACAGCACCACCAACCCGCCGAGGGTGCCGAGCACGGCGACGACGTTGCGGTTGATGAAGTCCTTCATCTGGTCTCCTTGTGGTGCTTGTTCTGCGGGCAACTCCAGGGTGACGGTGTCGGCCGCGGCGGGTGTGGCGATAGCGGGCGGTACGAGGTCGGTTGTGGCCGGCGGAGTGCGGCGCATCATCAGGGCGACGGCGAAGGCGATGCCGATCACCAGCGCGGCGGCGAGGAAGGTCTCTGCCAGCGCCGAGGTAGTGACCTCGGCTTGGGCCGCGGTCAGAGCTTCGCGGTAGCCGGGATCGTCGAGAGGCGGCAAGTCGATGTTCTGGCGGAACTGGTTGAAACGGAAGAGCCCCCAGGCAGTCAATCCAGACAACCCGACGCTGAGCCCGATCAGGCGGACCACGACGACGAGGCTGGCTGCGGTGCCGCGTCGGTCGGGCGGAGCACCGTCGACCACAGCGGCGCTGGTCGGGGCGATGACAAACCCGAACCCGGCGCCGAGCAGCGCTAGCTGCCACGCCATCGTCCAGTAGGCGGTGTCGACCGTCCAGCCGGCTCCCATGAGCAGGAACCCGGCTGCGGCCGCGGCGAGGCCGATCAGGACCGGGGGCCGGTACCAGGTGCGTTCGGTGACACGGCCGCCCAAATACGATGTGACCGCCATGGCGGCGGTCAGCGCACTGAGGACCCACCCGGCGATGACGGCCGAACGCTCCACGTTGACTTCGACCATGTTGACGAAGAGGGGGACGTCGACCATGGCGATGACCAGCGCGGCGCCGACGAGGAAGTTGATGATCACAGCCGCAGTCAGGTTTCGACCTCGGAACAGACTGAAGTCGATGAGTGGATCGTCGGATCTGCGTTCGATGACGACAAAGGCCACCGCGGCGACCGCAGCCACGAGGTACAACCAGCGGAGCCAGTCACCGCTGCCGCCGGTCAGTTCCTCGAGTCCGGTGACGCTTTGGATTTCGGCGCTGCCGAGTAGGGCAAGGTTGACGGCGACGAGGGCGATCGTGAGGGTGGTTGCTCCCGCCCAGTCGATCTTGCTGCGCCGCATCGGCTTGTCGAATGCGGCGAGCGCCCACCAGGCTGCTGCAATACCTATGATCGCCAGCGGGATGTTCGTGTAGAACTGCCACTTCCACGACAGGAACCGCACCAGCATCGCTCCATAGAGGGGACCCCACACCCAGCCGAGAGTATCGATGGCACCGAGGGTCCCCAGCGCCCGGGCGCGCCGTTTCTCCGCGAAGGCGTCTCCGACCACGGCCATCCCAACCGGAACCAGCGCACCACCCCCGATGGCGGTCAAGACCCGGCCGAAGAGGAAGGGCCCCATCGACGAGGTGAACGGGATCATGATTGAGCCGATCAGGAAGAGGACCAGTGCCCCGATATACACCTTGCGTCGCCCAACGATGTCGCTGAGGCGACCCATGAAGGGCATCACGGACACGTAGGCGATGAGGTAGGCGTTGACGATCCACGCCGCGTCGTCCAATCCATCGGGGAGGACAATGCCGAGGTCACCAATGATCGGCCGCAGCATGGTGGAGACGACGGTGAGGTCATCCGCCGCGATGAACACGCCAAACCCGACGACCGCAAGGATCGCCGTGGGTGAGGCGGTGCGCTTCATTGGGTTCAGCCTTCGCCGCCGAGATCAGGGACATTGACCTCGATCGGTTCGCCGAACTCGGAGAACGTCAGCCGCCAGGTGGTCTCTTCGCCTCGGTAAATGGTGATGAACTCGGCTTCCCGCACATAGCCGGTGGTCGGATCGATCCAGATATCGAGGACGACGTCTTGGTCGTCGACCAGACCGGCCGTGATGGTTGCGATGCGTTCACGATCGGCGGTGCCACGTACGTGATAGAGCTCCCCCGCGTCGCGATCCTCCAGACCGACCAAGTCCACATCGATGAGGCCGTTGGCCAGCAGGGGACGCCATCCCTCATCTGGGTCAAAGAGCGTGGCGGGGTCGAGGTTGTAGCCGGCGGGCGCTGGTTCCCAGGTTCCCGTGATGGGATTCGAGAGCCAGGTGTCACCGTCAATCGCGACCGCACCGATCTCGGCCGTGAGCCCGGAGACCTTGATGTGCACGATGGCATCTGCCGAACTCGGCCCCTGGAATCGCCCCTCGGCATCCTCGAAGGCGAGGGCGTCGGCAGGGTCGATGTAGATGGGAGCGCCACCCCGTTCGATGGTGAACCGCACGTAGTCGATGTCGCCCATCACCTCAGCAGAGGCAGTCAGGATCGTGTCCACGTCGGGGGCCAGCGTGGTCCCGGTCGTTCCTTCGGAACAGGCCGCGCCGAAGAGCAGCAGCGCCAAGATAGCGACGACGAGTCGCGGCGTTGCGGCGGTCATGGTCCTCCTCGGTATCGATCGTTGCCGGACGGGCGTGAGGGTACTTGGGCGTGGTTGGCGGGTCGTGCTCCGTAGTAGGTACCAGGTCGCACATAAAGGGACCATAAGCGGTCTTCTAGGGGAAGGGCCTTTCGAGCAACTCGGTGTCCCAGTAGGTGCCGTACATCCTGCCCACCTCATGTTGGACTCCGACGGTGCGGTAGCCGAGGCGGTGGTGGAGGGTGATCGAGGCGTCGTTGGGAAGCGCAACGATTGCGTAGGCGCGGTGCACATCCTCGGTGGCCAACTCGTCGAGGAGGGCGGTTAGGAGTCGTCTCCCCAGTCCTCGGCCAATGACTGCAGGGTCGAGCACGATCGTCGTTTCCACCGAAGTGTCGTAGGCCGATTTGGGGCGGAACGGACTGCTCCACGCGGCGCCGACGACCCCGTCTGTGGTCTCCAGGACGAGGACCCGATGGCGACCGGTGGGTGCGTACTTGGCGAACCACTCCTGGCGGCGTTCGAGCGTCCACGGGTCGACATCAAACGACACATGGGAGCCGTCGATGTAGTGGTTGTAGATGTCGGTGAGGCGGGGCAGATCATTGTCCGTCGCCGCTCTGATCGTCACGTCCACGATAGAACCCTACCGGGGGCGCTGCCAAGGTGACTAGTGCGTTCGCCCGGACCAGGACCGTTCTCCAGCAGCCTTCCCCAAACGCCGATTCCAGTAGAGAGAGACATCGACCCTGAACCCCCCAAACCTCCAGGAAGGGAATGCTCATGTGGAACGAAGCCGGCGGTGCAGAAGCCGATCACGAGCTGTCGTCGATTGATCAGCAGATGGAACACATCGTGGCCGAAGCTGAGGCCGCGGCGGCAACGGTGCGGTCCAACCTCGAAGAGGCCAAGCGAACCCGCGAAGAGATGCTGCGAGCGGCCCACACTGAGTGTGACGAGCTCCGCGTGCAGGCCGAAGCGTTTGCTGCTGAGACCCGCGATGAGGCAGAGCGGAACCGAATCAGGACCGAGACGCTGGCGGAAGATCTGCTGCAGAAGGCGCGAGCCGCGGCAGAGGAGATTCGTGTCCAGGCGATCGCCGACGCCGCGGAGACCAGGACAAGGGCCGAAGCGATCCACGCCATACTCGACAAGCAACTGCCCGCCCTCAATGAGCTGCGGTCCGACCTCAAGCCGTTGCTGAAAGCCCATCAGAAGTCGATCGCACCCGCGGCGCCTGAGGCACCACTCAATCCGGCTCCGGTGGCACCGCCCGCAGCTCAGCCCGAGCGGTTCCTGCACCCGTCTGCCGATCACGGCATCGAGGTTCCGCCGGCCCCTCCGGCTCTGCATGTCGTTGAGCCGGTTGCCGGCCTCGATGCAGTCGGCATTGCCGAAGCCGCCGGCGACCTCGAGCGCGGAATCGACCTCGGATGACTTCTGGCGGAACGTCGTTGCCGGGTCCTGGCGCAACCAAGCCACAGGCTCTCGGCGGTGAGCGTGCGGACGGCGCCGGATCCCCAGACGTCGAACCAGCGGCGGAGGTCATCGCCAATGCGACGGACGTCGCTCTCGGCGCGGTCCTCGACGCCAAGCGCCAGGTTGACGTGCTGCGCATTCGACGCAACGCAATTCAGGATCAGCAGAGCACCGGCTACCGGCGTCGCTCGGCGAATTTGCCCCACCTTGGGGACCGAGCCCAATCGGTAGCCGCCGAGATGGCGGCGCTGCGGCCTTCGCGTCCGAGCTGAGGCGGTTTGGCCTGGCGCCGTCACCCCTCGCATGCGATTGTCGTTTCGCCTGCGAAGCAGCGGTCGTCACCGGCCCCGCCATCTAGGGTGTCTTTGCCCGGCCCGCCGCGCAAGGTGTCGTCGCCGGTCTCGCCCCAGAGTCGGTCGGCGCCGCCGCCCCCCGAGAGGACATCTCGCCCGTTGCCGCCGTAGAGGACGTCGGCTCGGTCTCCGCCGAGGATCGTGTCGGTGCCGCCGTTACCCCGGACGTGGTCGGCGCCCTTGTTGCCGGCGACGTAGTCGTCGCCTTTGCCAGCACAGATGAAGTCGTTGCCACCGAATCCGCGGAGGTCATCGTGACCACCGAGGCCGGCGATGACGTCCCGGCGCCCCGAACCCACCAGAGTGTCGCCGGCCCTGGTGCCGACGATGGTGGCCTTGCGGCCACGGCACAACGGCGTCTCGTAAGCGCCGATGTCGTGGGCGGCTCCAGCAGGGCGGGCGACATTATCGTGATCCCGAGCCAATGCCACCTTCGTGCCGGCGTCCTCTGCAGGGCCGTCGGCGAGATGGCGGAAGGTGCCGGCGGCGAAGACCGATTTGATGGCGGCAACATGGGAGTGAGTGTCTTGACCGGTGATCGATCTCCATTGGATCAGCGAGATGCTGGTGTTGCCGTCGTCAGTGCTGAAGCGGTCGGCGACGATGTTGTAATCACTGTGGAGGCCGGCAATGGTTGGGCTGGGGAGTTCGATCGCCCCGCGCCATGGATGCCGGGTGAGCAGCACATTGTTGAGAATCGCCAGGTCGCGACACCCGCCTGCGCCCACGGTGATCACCCAACGGCCATCGGCGGCCTGCACGATCGTGTTGTTGACGATGGAGATGTCCCGGGAGCACACCGCTCCGTCTTGTTGGAAGACGGCAATGCCGGTGGCGTGGTTCTCGACGATGACGTTGTTGCTGATGGTGGTGTCGGTGACGCCATCGAGGTTGATCCCAGAGCATCCTTCGGCGCCGTTCGCCTCGATCCGATTGGCATCGATCTTTCCGTCGGAGATGACACCGTCACCACCCTGGGAGAGGTCACCATTGATGTGGAGGCCGCACCGTTCGTTGTGATGCAGTCGGTTGCGTTGGACGGTGAAGTGGTCACCGCTGTTGGACAGGTAGATGCCGTGCTCGCCGTTGTGGTGGCTCTTTGACCCGGTGACAGTGGCGTGGTCGACAAATGCGAAGAAGATGCCGGTTTTGGACGTGGCCACCCCATTGTGGTGGACTTTGGCGTTGCGGATGATGATGTGGTGCGAGTGATTGGTTGGAGTTCCGCGCACATCGATCCCGGCGTTGGGCGCGTCCCGCACTTCGATGTTCCTGATCACCCAGTGGTGGACGGTCCCGTCCCCTTCCCACGTCTCGATCTCGAGGTTTGATCCATGGACGTTGTTGGGTCCTGGTCGATCGATCACGACCGTCCCACGGGCGGCTGCGGTGAGGGTGATCATTGCCCTCGGGTCGCCCGATTGTTCGATGCGCATTCCCGCGTAGGTGCCCGGGTTGACCACGATGGTGTCGGCGGGGGCGACGTTGTCGACGGCATGCTGCAGGGTCTTCCACGGTGCGGCCTTCGTCCCCGGTGCGCCGTCGGACCCTGCCGGGTCGACATAGTGAGTGGTGCCCGCGGCGGTGGCGGGAGCGGCAACCGCGGCCAGGGCCCCGCCGATCAGGGCGACGGCGAGGAGAATCCAGGTGAGTTTGTCAGGGCGGCAGAAGGCTGACACCGGAGCAACCCTAGGGGGGCGGGGAGTTCGAACTACTCGTTTGCGACGTAGCGGTCGATGTGCTCGTGGACCCAGTGCATCACCTCAACTTCGAGCGCTCGCAGCGCCCGCGCAATCGCAAGACTCGTCCCGACATCGTCATTGGCGCGACGCGAGGGAGCGTGGGCGTCGACCTCGATCGTCTTCTTCCCCATCTCCATGACCGCAGTGGCTTCGATGCCGGAGTCTGACCTCGCGACGTTGATCGTGACCGGGATCGTCGTCATCGTTTCTCCTCATTTGGGGTGTACCCGCCCATCCTTCCCGATTGATCAGGATCAGACCCAGAGCCAAAGGTCATCTGAGCCAGGGCCGGGGACCAGGGTTTTGGCGGGATCGGCCCTGGAGCGGGTCCACCTCTCTCCCTACTACGTGCGGTTTCGCGAGGTGACGCTCAGTGGCGCAGCCGGGAGCCGAAGTGACTACGATTCGGGTAGATGGGGAAACGTCTCCGGTGACGGAGATGGGCGTTTGGGGTTCACGCTTGTGTTCCTGCCCGAGTCACCGGGTGCGGCTTTGTAGAAAAGGATGATGGTCACCGTGCCATCCAAGCCGAGGAACGAAGGGGTTCCGGAATGTCGACTTCTGTGACACGCAAACGCTCGCTGCGCGCCCTGATGGTGGTTGCGCTTCTCGCATCGGTTCTGGTGGTGATGCCCATCGGCTCGGCGAGCGCGGTGGACGGCGCGGCCTCCACTGTGTTCATCAACGAGATTCATTACGACAATGCGAGCACCGACGTCGGTGAGGCGATCGAGGTGGCGGGTCCGGCGGGGACGGACCTGTCCGGGTGGAGCTTGGTTCGCTACAACGGCAGCAATGGGGCCGTGTACGGCGGAACGATCATTACGCCGCTGCCAGCGTCGATTCCCGATCTGGGCGGCGGGTTTGGCGTGGTCTTCGAGGAGTATCCGAGCAACGGCTTGCAGAACGGCAGTCCCGACGGCGTGGCTCTCGTCGACGATGCCGGTTCGGTGGTCCAGTTCTTGAGCTATGAGGGTTCGTTCACTGCGGCAGGCGGTCCGGCCGACGGGCTGACCTCGACCGACATCGGAGTCTCGGAGCCGGGTGGTACCCCGATCGGGCATTCGTTGCAGTTGACGGGTACGGGCACGACGTACGGCGATTTCTCATGGGCGGCGGCGCAGCCGAACACGTTCGGCGCCACGAACACCGGGCAGAGCTTTGGGGGCGGACCAGTCGTACCTGTGTTCATCAACGAGATTCATTACGACAATGCGAGCACCGACGTCGGTGAGGCGATCGAGGTGGCGGGTCCGGCGGGGACGGACCTGTCCGGGTGGAGCTTGGTTCGCTACAACGGCAGCAATGGGGCCGTGTACGGCGGAACGATCATTACGCCGCTGCCAGCGTCGATTCCCGATCTGGGCGGCGGGTTTGGCGTGGTCTTCGAGGAGTATCCGAGCAACGGCTTGCAGAACGGCAGTCCCGACGGCGTGGCTCTCGTCGACGATGCCGGTTCGGTGGTCCAGTTCTTGAGCTATGAGGGTTCGTTCACTGCGGCAGGCGGTCCGGCCGACGGGCTGACCTCGACCGACATCGGAGTCTCGGAGCCGGGTGGTACCCCGATCGGGCATTCGTTGCAGTTGACGGGTACGGGCACGACGTACGGCGATTTCTCATGGGCGGCGGCGCAGCCGAACACGTTCGGCGCCACGAACACCGGGCAGAGCTTTGGGGGCGGACCAGTCGACCTTCCGGTCGAGGCATTCTGCAACGGGCCCCTTGTTCTTCTGCTGGGCACCGCCGGCTCGGTCGACGTGACGGCGAGTGACCCCGACGAGACCGTC
>CAYXMJ010000062.1:0-14859 GCA_964465915.1 uncultured Acidimicrobiaceae bacterium | reverse complement strand
CCTGAAACATCTGCTCCATCGACTTGCGTTTGATCTTCTGCGTGGCGGTCAGCTCGCCGTCCTCGTGGTCGAGTTCCTTGGGGATGAGAGCGAACCTCTTGATCTGCTCCACCCTGGCGAACTTCTCGTTCGTCTCGTTGACCACTTCCTGGATCAGGTCGCGGACTTCGGGCTTCTCGGAGAGATCGCGGTACGTCGTGTACGGAATGCTCTTGCGCAGCGCCCAGTTGCCGACGATGTCGTACTCGATGCCGATCAAGGCGGTCAGGTACTTACGGCCGTCGCCGATGACCATGGCCTCCTTCACGTACGGCGAGGTCTTCAGGCTGTTCTCGATCTCGGAAGGCGAGATGTTCTTGCCGCCCGACGTGATGATGATGTGTTTGATCCGGTCCACGATCTTGACATGGGTGCCATCGACCCACACTCCGACGTCGCCGGTGCGCAGCCAGCCATCGTCGGTGAACGTCTCGGTGGTTTGCTCCGGCTTGTTCCAGTAGCCGAGGAAGTTGCCGGGATGCTTGGTCTGGATCTCGCCGGTCTCGTCGTCGATCCGCAACCCGATGTTGGGATACGGTTCGCCAACGGTGCCGACCTTGACTCTGCCATCGAAGTTGACGGTGGCAACCGCGGCGTTCTCGGTCATCCCGTACAGCTCATAGACGGGAATCCCAAGGCCCATGAAGAAGACCAATACCTCGGGAGCGATCGCCGCAGCCCCCGATCCCGCCCAACGGCAGCGACGGAGCCCAATGCGTTCCTTGAGCGAACGGAAGAACAGCGGGTTGCCGATGAGGTAGGCCGCCCGGCTCTTGAAGGTGTGGTTGCCGCCGTTGGCAACTCGTTCGTGACCCACGACGTCGGCCAGTTTGAGCCCAATGTTGGCGATCACCCGCTTGAAGCGCGTGGCGTCCTGCAGCTTGATGAGAACGGTGGCGTGGATTTTCTCCCAGATCCGCGGCACGGCGAAGAACAGGGTCGGCTGGATCTCGCGCAGGTTGGCCTGCACGGTCTCGATGGACTCGGCGAAGTTCAGGGTCACTCCGTTGCCGACCATCGTCCACGTCGAGAAGATCCGTTCGGCTACGTGGCATAGCGGCAGGTAGGTGAGAATCTCGTCGCTGGGGTTCGGCTTGACGTTGCCGGCGACCCTCCCGTCGGTGTTGATCACCATGTCGATGCAGAACGCCGAGTTGGTGTTGGTCAACATGGCGCCCTTCGGCGGTCCGGTCGTTCCCGACGTGTACACGAGCGTGATGATGTCGTCGGCGGTCGCCTCAGCCATGTGACGTTCGACCGCGCCCGCATGCTCGGTCCGGTGGCGGCGCCCCAGCTCCATGAAGTCGTCCCAGAACATCAAGCGGGGATCGTCATAGGTGGTGAGGCCGCGGGGTTCGACGTAGAGGATGCTCGTGACCTCAGGGAACGTATCGGGTCCGGCTTCGACGACCTTGTCGACCTGTTCCTGATCCTCCGCGAAGTGAACCTTGGCGCCCGAGTCATTGAGCAGGTAGACCACCTCGGCCATAGGATTGGTGGGATACAGCCCGGTGGTGATGGCTCGGATCGCCACGGCGGCGAGGTCGAGGGTGACCCACTCGGGACGATCCTCGGAGTGGATCGAGACAACATCTCCTACTCCGACACCGAGGGCGAGCAGACCATGGGCAGCCGTGACGACATCATCCCAGGTCCGCTCCCAGGTGTGCTCCTGCCAGATGCCGAAGTCCTTCTCGCGCATCGCAACCCCGTGAGGATTACTCGCAGCCCAGTCACGCACGCGAGAAGCAACAGTGGGGAAACCCGATCCCACATCGGGTGCCTCCGGGCGGTCAATGGTCGCCGTCATCGACGCCTCCTCTCCTCACAGCACCCTCTCGAGTCCTGTGAGCCTCTCCCTCCGAACCGCCGCCGCCTGGCGGTAGCCACACCATAGAGATTCCGAACCTCGCTTGTCATGCAAAATCCCTGCATGGAGCTTCGAGCGGCCGGCGCAAAGGCCGCCCCCGCGAGCACCCCAGGAGAGCTTGACCTGGCGAAGGCGCTGTTGGGTGTCATGTCACCGGCTTCCTGACGCCGATGATGCGGAAACGACCGGCGACAAATGCCGGGTCGGTCAACGATGCGTTGCCGGCGGGGTTGGCTCCGGTGACGTGGAAGTCGGAGAACGCCGCCGATTGATTGACGAACAGACCACCCATCAGGTTGAAGGCCACAGACACCCCGGCATCGACCGCTGCTTCCTCGGCAGCGTCGATGACGCCGTCGTCGGTCGAATAGACCAGCCAGGTAATGGCGCCATGGGTCTTGGCCGACTCCGTTGCGAGTTCGAGGCTCTGGTCGGTCGAATCGGTGGCGATTACGTAGATGACCGGACCAAACATCTCGCGCATGTAGGTCGCCCGGTCGGCGGCGTCGACCTTGATGATCACAGGGCTGCGGACGACCGCGTCGGGAAAGGACGGATTGGCAATGGCTCGTGACTCGAGCAGCACCTCGCCGTCGGCCGATGCTTCGTCGATGCGACGCAACGTATCGGTCCCCTTGATGGATCCGAGAATGTCGCTGGCCCTGGCGTCGTCGCCCACCAACCCGCCGACCGCCGCAGCCAAGCCCCCGGCAACTTCGTCAAACGAGAGACGCCCGTCACCCACCTCGATGCCATCACGCGGAATGTAGATGTTCTGCGGCGTGGTGCACATCTGCCCGGAGTACATGGAGGTCGACACCGAGAGGTTGCGGAACACGCCCTTGAGGTCGGGCGCCGAATCGATCACCACCGAATTGACTCCGGCCTTCTCGGTGAACACCAATGCGTCGGTGACGTTCTCCTCGAGCCAGGTGCCGAACGCCGACCCGCCGGTGTAGTCGACCATCCCGACGGCCGGATTGGTGACAAGTTGCTTCGCGATCGGGGCGTCGGCACTGTCGACGGCAAGCGTCACCACATTCGGATCAAAGCCGGCATCGGCCATCACGCCGCGAGCAACCTCAACGAAGATCGCCAGCGGGAGAATCGTCCCAGGGTGGGGCTTGACGATGACAGCGTTGCCGGTCACCAGCGAGGCAAAGATGCCGGGGTAGCCGTTCCAGGTTGGGAAGGTAGAAACGCCGATGGTGACGGCCACGCCGCGAGGTCGGATCCGCCAGGTCTTGTCGATAACGAGTGGGTCCCGCTTGCCCTGGGGTTTCTCCCACCGCATCTCGCCGGGCAGACGGGTCTGCTCGGCATACCCGTAGGCGACGGCCTCGAGACCACGATCGAGCGCATGTGGGCCGCCCGCCTGAAACGCCATCAGGAATGCCTGGCCGGTGGTGTGCATCACCGCATACGCCATCTCGAAGTTGTTCTCCGAGAGACGGTCGAGAATCTCGAGGCAGACGCCCGCCCGGGTCTGCGGGCTGGCGCGGCCCCAGTCACCCATGGCGGCGGACGCCGCCGCAACAAGTTCGTCGGGATCGGCCACGGGATAGCTGATATCCAGAGTGAGGCCGTACGGTGAACTCTCAGCCAGAGCCATCGCCTCTTCTCCAGGCTGGTCGAGGTCAAACGTCTTGCCGAGCCGTTCCTGGAAGGCTGCCTCGCCTGCCGCGGGCGCATCTTCGCCGTAGGCCCGCGGGCTCTCGGGGTACGGACTCCAGTAGTCGCGACTGGCGATCGTGGCCAGGGCCTTGTCGAGGGTGCCCTTGTGCGTCTCGTAGAAATCCATACCTAGCTCCGTTCTCGGTCGTGGCGTTTCAGGTTCGTTCCAAAAGCATCGCAATTCCCTGCCCGACGCCGATGCACATCGTTGTCAGGCCGTACCGGCTCTCACGCCGCGCCATCTCACGGACGGCGGTGATGACCAAACGAGCACCGCTCATTCCGAGCGGGTGCCCAAGGGCGATGGCGCCGCCGTTGGGGTTCACATGCTCGGCGTCATCGGGCAGACCCAGCAGGCGCAACACCGCCAGCGACTGGGCGGCGAAGGCTTCGTTGAGTTCGATGACACCGATCTCGTCGAGCGCCACCTCGGTGCGCTCCAGAAGCCTTTGGGTGGCCGGAACCGGACCGATCCCCATGATGCGGGGTGGCACCCCGGCCACAGCCATCGAGGCAACCCTCGCCACCGGTGTGAGGCCGTAGCGATCCACGGCGCCGGGAGAAGCGACGATGGCCGCCGCCGCGGCGTCGTTGATGCCCGATGCGTTTCCGGCCGTAATGGTGCCGTCGGGAGGGAAAAGGGGTCGCAGCGCCGCGAGTCTCTCGAGCGTGGTGTCGGGCCGGGGGGGCTCGTCCGTGTCGACGAGGAGCGGATCGCCTCGCCGCTGCGGCACCTCGACGGGCACGATCTCTTCGCCGAGGCGACCCGACGCGATGGCGGCCGCGGCCCGCTGCTGGCTGCGTAGCGCGAAGGCGTCCTGGTCGGCCCGCGACACATCGAACTCGGTGGCGACGTTCTCGGCCGTCATCGGCATCTCGTCACGGCCGACCCGGTCCTCGAGCCGCGGATTGACGAACCGCCAACCGATCGTCGTGTCGTAGACCTCGGCCGCTCTCGAGTATGCAGACTCGGCCTTGGGCATCACCTTGGGTGCCCTGCTCATCGACTCGACACCGCCGGCCAGGATCAGGTCGGCTTCACCAACCTTGATCGCTCGAGCCGCCAGCCCGATCGCCTCCATCCCCGAGCCACAGAGACGGTTGACGGTCGTGCCCGGGATGTCGGACGAAAGCCCGGCGAGCAGCACCGCCATCCTGGCGACGTTGCGGTTGTCTTCCCCCGCCTGATTGGCGCACCCCATGACAACGTCATCGGTGGCGTCCCACTCGACGCCCGGGTTGCGCTCCATGAGGGTCGTCATCGTGAGCGCCAGCAGGTCGTCGGGACGCACTGGAGCGAGTGCGCCCCCAAAACGCCCAATCGGGGTTCTGATCGAGTCGCAGATGAACGCCTCCGTCACGCCACCGTCTCCTCGCCGATTGCTCGTCCCCCTACGGCCGCCCGCCGCAGTGCGGCCGCGGCTCGATAGCGGTCCTCGCCGTAGAAGCCCCGCAGAATGTCGAGCACCGTGACGATGGTCGTGGCGCCGATCGCCTTGGCCCACGCGATGGGGCCGGCTGGATAGTTGGTCCCGAGCCGCATCGCCGTATCGATCGCCGCCGGGGTCGCCACACCGAGGGCCGCGGCGTCGACGGCGACGCTGGCGAGCTGGGCAACGATCCGCATCAGAATCAGACCTGGAGCGTCGTCGACGATCGAGACGTGAAGCCCGGCGGCCTGGAGCAGACCAGCAACAACATCACCGGTGGCCGGATCGGCCTGATCGGCCACGGCAATCGCTACCCGGTCGCCGAACTCCCAATCTCGCACGAGATCCATCACCGCGACTTCGGCCGATCCGAGCACCTCGCCGGCGGCAAGGGCCGTCGCCGTGGCGCCAAAGGTGGGCACGAGGTGAACTCCGCCGATGGTGACATGCCCGGGACCACTCGCCTCGATCCGGTCGACCACCACCCCACCGGCCTCGAGTCTGGAGACGAGACCATCGGCCCAACCGAGTTCACCGCTCACTTCCACGGGTCCAGGCACCGGGCCTGTGGCCGCAGTAGCGGGGGCGGGGACGCCGCCCTCCTCGTAGGAGAAGAAGCCTTGACCGGTCTTGCGGCCGAGACGACCGGCGTCGACCAGCGACTGCTGGATCACGTTGGGGGCAAACCGGGGATCGTGGAAAGTCTGGGCGTACACCGACTTGGAGACGGCGAGGTTGACATCGAGACCGACCAAGTCCATCAAGGCAAACGGCCCCATTCGGAACCCGCCTGCGCCGGTAACGACGGCGTCGATGGTGGCGGCGTCGGCCACGCCCTCGCCGAGGAGGCGCAGCGCCTCGCCGTAGAAGGGCCGGGCCACTCGGTTGACGATGAACCCGGGAGTGGATGAGCATTCAACGGGCGTCTTGCCCCACGCCGCGGCGGTGGCCGCGGTCGTTGCCGCCACCTCAGGGCGGGTGGCGGTGCCGTGCACCACCTCGACGAGCGGCATCACCGGAGCCGGGTTGAAGAAATGCATGCCTACCACCCGGCCGGGGTCGTCGAGACCCGCGGCAATGGCCGTCACCGACAGCGACGAGGTGTTGGTGGCCAGGATCGCCTCGGCACCCAGCATCGCCTCGAGACGGCGGAAGACCTTCTGTTTGACCGCAAGGTCCTCAACGATGGCCTCGACCACAAACCCGGCCGGGGCAAGCTGGGCGAGGTCATCACAAGCAGTGACCCGCCCCATGATGGCGGCCATCTCGTGGGGTGAGGTCGTGCCCTTCTCGACCGACCGCTCGAGCCGGGTCCGCATTTCTGCCATGGCCCGGTCGACGGCACCAGGCACCGCATCGAAGAGCAGTACAGGATGACCGGCGCCGGCGGCGACCCGGGCGATGCCGGCACCCATCGTCCCTGCGCCGATCACGGCGACTACGGTCGCCGAACCAAGCGGAGTGCCGATTGTGCTCATCGGCCTTCGAACTCCGGGGTGCGCTTCTCGAAGAAGGCCCGGACCCCCTCGGCGTAGTCGGCGCTGCGTCCGGCCTCACCTTGGAGGTCCCGTTCGAGGTCGAGTTGTTCGTCGAGTGAGTTGGCCGCCGAGGCCAGCATCGCCTGTTTGGTCAGGCCGTAGCCCTTGGTGGGACCGGCCGCGAAGCGGGCGGCGATCTCGCCGGCGTCCTCCATGAGTTGGTCGTCGTCGACGGCGGCCCAGATCAAGCCCCACTCAGCGGCTTCCTCGGCGGAGAGACGATGCGCCAGCATGGCGAGCCCCATCGCCCGGGGGCGCCCCACGAGTCGGGGCAGGAACCAAGTTCCGCCCGCATCGGGGATCAGTCCGATGTTGGAGAACACTTCGATGAACTTGGCCGACCTGGCAGCAATGACGATGTCACACGCGATCGCCAGGTTGGCCCCCGCTCCCGCCGCCACCCCGTTGACGGCACACACGACGGGCTTTGGCATCGAGGTGATCAGGCGGATGATCGGGTTGTAGCGCTGCTCGAGGGACTCGGAGAGATCGGGGGCCGCGGCGGCACCGGGGCCATCCGCGCTGACAGCGCGGTCCTGGAGGTCTTGGCCGGCACAGAACCCGCGGCCAGCCCCGGTCATCAGCACGACGCGCACCGCATCGTCCCGGGCGGCCGCCTCTAGGGCATCCCGGAAGGCAACGAGCATGTCCGCGGTGAATGAGTTGAGCTTGTCGGGACGGTTCAAGGTGATGATCGCCACGCCATCGGCAACCTCGAACAGGATGTTGGACCCGCTGCCGTTCGCTGCTGTCACGTGACGTCCTCCGTCCTCTCAGCCGATTCCAGTGGTGACAAACTCGAACATGCCTGCCGAGATCTCGTCGGGATCGTTCGGACCGCTTGGGCGGTACCAGCGGTCGAGTGCGTTGAGCAGCGAGAGAATCAGGATCGCCATCAGCGCCGGGTCGCGGTCTGCGCTGAAGTCGCCGGCGGCCACGCCGCGCTCGACGACGCGGCGATACGTCTGCTCGTAGCGGTCCCGCATCTCGAGGATGACGGTGCGTTCCTCCAGCGGCAGAAACCGTGCCTCGTTGAGGAACGTCCTGGCCTCGTCGAGGTGGTCGACAATGATCTGAACATGGCCGCGGATCAACAGGCGGAGCTGTTCGGCCGGAGCGATCTCGGTGGCGAGGACCTCATCGGCGAGGTCCTGGAACATCGACCCGCCGCGGCGGATGACCTCGATGAGCAGCTCGTTCTTGCCGCCGATGTGCGAGTAGAGCGATGACCCCAGCAACCCGAGCTCGTCTCCGAGGTCGCGCATGGAGGTGCCGTGGAAACCACGCGCGGCGAAGAGTCGCCCGGCGGCTTGCACCACGTCTTCCTTCGAATGCTGGGGCCGACTCACCGCCACGACCGACCTCGCCACGCTATGGCGGATCGAGGGATGGCGCCACGCGAGCGAGCCCCGTGGGGCAAACTCATCGACACCGCACCTTGCACCCGCGATCCTCCCTCACCGGCCAACGACCGTTCGTTCGCCGCTCGAATCGGGAGCATACGGCCGCGCCGCGCAGCGCGTCAACAGGTCGGTACCCTCCCTCCGGTGGACAACACCAAGCTGGCTGCATTGACCGCCGACCCGACGGCCTACCTCACCGACCCCGACCCGGTCGCCCGTCGCCTTGCCGTGTCGGCGTCGATCGGAAACGCCGTCGATCCGGACCTCGCAATGCAGCTGATCAGCATGCTCTCCGGCGATCCAGAGCCGCTGGTTCGGGCCGAAGCGGCCGAAGCCCTCGGCGCGGCGGGGCCGGTCGCCCTCGAGCCGCTGCTGGCCGCAACTGCAGACCCCGACCCCGTCGTGGTCGAGGCCGTCGCCACCGGTCTCGGCGAGCTCGAGGATCCCGCCGCCGTCCCTTGGCTGATCGAAGCGGCCGACTCGCACGACGACCGCCTGGTGCGCGAAGCAGCCGTCGCCGCTTTGGGGGCCACCGGTGACGAACGGGCTCTGCCGGTCTTGCTCGACCTCGTCGCGACGGGGCCACCCCAGATCAGACGGCGGTGCGTAGTCGCACTGACAGTGTTCGACGGCGACAGGGTTGAAGCGGCGATCAGGGCTGCGGCGATCGACCGCAACCCGATGGTTCGTGAAGCTGCCGAAATGGTGGTCGGCCGCCCAACCCCGGATTGGACTCCGCTGCAGCTCAGAGGGGAAGCCGACTCAGAGTGACTCCGGCCATAGCGGGTGCGCTTGACTGGTGATTGGCGATCGCCGCGGGGCGATGAGCCCGGATCACTCTGCGGCGTGTTCGTGATCCTCCCGAACCCATTCAGCACCGCCGGGCCAGTGCTCCTTCTTCCAGATCGGAACCCGCTTCTTCAGTTCGTCGATCAGGTAGCGACCCGCTTCAAAGGCGTCGGCGCGATGCGGTGACGCCACGGCAACGGCGACGCTGGACTCGCCGACGGCGAGGCTGCCCACCCGATGCACCGCCGCAACCCGAGGCACCGGCCACCGTGCCATCGCCTCGGCCACGATCTCGGCGAGCTTGGATTCAACCACGCCGTCATACGCCTCGTATTCGAGATGCGTGACGTCGGTCTTCCCCCTCGAGTGATTGCGAACCGTTCCGAGGAAGAGCACGACTGCACCGCACTCGGGGCTGCTCACGAAGTCCACCAGCGCAGCCGCGTCAATGGGGGCGGCAGATACCGCCACCAGCACTGCGGGTTCCCGCTGTGATAGGTCGTCGTAGGCCATACAATCCCTTCCGTGGACAACACTAACTCTGAGCCGGGCGCTCCCCTCCCTGGGACGACCCAAGACGCTCCCGCCGCCTCGCCGGGCGGCGCTGCCACCGAACGCGTCCACACCCTGCCACCGGGCGCCGGGCAAGCGATCGGACCTGTCCCCATCCCCTCCGCGCTCGTGCTGCCCCAGCGCAGCGATCCCACCGAGCCCTGGCGACCCGGCGGAGGCATCTACGGCCATACTGCTGAGGTGCGGCGCGAACCGCTTGCAGGCGGTCTTGGCACGCCACATGCGGTTGCCCGCCCCGCCTACGTCTACCCCGTGCAGCCGGCGGGTCAGACCCCACGGCGCCGCTGGCCCGTTGTTCTCGGATCGGTGCTCGGGGGGATCCTCGGGGCCGCACTCATGGTCGGGCTGTTGCTCGCCACTGGAGCCATCGGCGACGAGGAACCCCTGGCGGTACCGACCACCGACCAGCCCAACGTCGTGGAGATCACCGAGATCGTCACCGACACCGGCGGCTCGACAACGGCTGCCGCGGTCGGTCGCAAGGTCGTGCCGTCCGTCGTCACCGTCGAGATCGGCAACACTGCCGCCGACGGGACCTTCAATGCCTTCGCCAAAGGGTCAGGTGTGGTGCTCAGCACCAACGGCAAGATCGTCACCAACGACCATGTGGTCCAAGACGCCGATGAGATCAGGGTCGTTCTCCAAGATGGCCGCATCTACCCAGCACAGCTCCGCGGCAGCGACGCGTTGACCGACCTCGCCGTCGTCACCGTCGACAGCACCGACCTGCTCCCCATCGAACTGGGCAGTACGGCAGATCTTGTCATCGGAGACACCGCAATTGCCGTCGGCAACCCGCTGGGACTCCAAGGCGGCGCCTCGCTCACCGTCGGCGTGGTCTCTGCGTTCGATCGCGAAGTCACCGTCGCCGAAGGCGCCAACGGGCGGCTCTACGGCATGCTGCAGACCGACGCTCCGATCACCCGCGGGTCCAGCGGCGGCGCCTTGGTCGACGCCCAGGGTCGTTTGATGGGCATCACCACCGCCATCGGGGTCAGCGACGCAGGTGCCGAAGGCATCGGATTCGCCATTCCCGTCGAGTTGATGACCCGCATCACCGACGAAATCGTGGAAACCGGCGATGTCCGGCACGCCTTCCTCGGCGTGAGCCTGCAGAACTACTTCGAGGACGAGAACGGTTCGCAGATCCCGGCCGGAGCAGCAATCACCAGTATCGAACCTGACACCGGAGCAGATGCCGCTACGTTGGACGTGGGCGATCGCATCATCTTCATCGACACCAACCCCATCGTCACCGGCGAAGATGTGGTCAACGGATTGCGCCGCTACCGCGTCGGCGACACGGTGAAACTCACCGTGGTCCGTGATGACCAGACGATCATCGTCGACGTCGTGTTGGGTGAAAGGCCGGAGAACCTGCCATGAGTGACAACCTCTTCGAACAACTCTTTGAACTCTTCCAGACGCCGGGGCCGATCAACTGGCGGCTCGCCCGCGAAGTGACCAAGAGCCTCGCCGGCGCGCCGGAACCGATTGAGCCGCTCCTCGCCGAGGAGTACCTCGAACTGGCGCTGGCCGCTCAACTCCGCCTCGCCGAAGCCAGCCCGCTCGACGTGGCGGCTACGCCGACGCCCGACCCGATCGATCGGGCCGGGTGGGCCGAGCAGAACCAGGAGTCGTACCGGTACCTCGTCGAACCCCTCAGCGACAAATTCAGCGGGATGGGAGGGATGGGTGGTGCTGCTATGGCCGGGATGCTCCAGCCACTCGGCCCGGCGATCCTCGGCATGCAGGCCGGCTCCATGATCGGGTTCATGAGCCACAGGGTGCTCGGCCAGTTCGACGCCGGGCTGCCCCCACTCGACCATGAGCACCTCTACCTCGTTATCCCCAACGTCGAAGCGTTTGCCATGGACGAAGGACTCGACGCTCGCCAGGTCAGGTTGTGGGCTACGATGCACGAGATTGCGTACTCGGTGATCAGCAGCGTCCCGTGGCTGCGGGGCCGCTTTGTCGCAGTCATCACCGACTTCTTCGACGACGTCGAATTCGATCCAACCGCACTCACCGACAAGCTCGGCGCCCTCGAGGACCCCAGCCAACTGGAAGAAGCGTTTTCGGGACCAGGCACGATGGCGTCGCTACTCGGCGGTGAACGTTCCCCGGAGAAGGTGGCTGCCGTGCAAGCCCTGACCGCCTTCATCGAGGGTTACGGCGACTACGTGGTCTCCCTCGCCGGCACCGGTGTGCTGCCCGATATGGACCGCATCGCGGCCGCCTACGCCCGGCGTCGTTCCGAGCCCGATCAGGCTGAACAGTTCCTGCAACAGCTCGTCGGCCTGGAGTTGCACCGAGCCAACGCTACCGACGCCGCCGCGTTCTGCCACGAGGTGGCCCGCCGCTGGGGCCCCGAGGCGCTCGAGAGGGTGTGGGAAGACCCCGACCAGTTGCCGACGCTCGCCGAGATCACCGACCCGGTCGGCTGGGCTGCCAGGGTCCTGCTCTGAGAGACTGGTAGCCGCCGCCAACGCGCTAACTTCGCGTGTCTGAGATTGCCATCGAAAGGACCTGTCATGACCGTTGCCGTTGGTGACGCCGCCCCCGCCTTCGAACTCCTCGACCAGAACAAGAATCCGGTTTCGCTGGAGAGTCTGAAGGGCACCAACACGCTGCTGGTGTTCATACCTTTCCCATTCACCGGGATCTGCGACAACGAGGCATGCTTGATCCGCGACAACCTTGCTGCGCTGAAGGACCTCGACGCCAACGTGGTGATCATCACCGTGCACGCCGTGTCCGTGGCGAACAAGTGGGCGACGGAGAACGGTTTTGAATTCCCGGTGCTCTCGGACTACTGGCCCCACGGTGTGACTGCGCAGGCCTACGGGGCCTTCAATGAGGACCGTGGTATGGCCAATCGGTACACGTTCGTGCTCGACGCCGACGGCGTGGTGCGCGAGATCATCAACACAGATTCATTGGGAACTGCCCGCGAGTTCGATGCCTACACCGAGGCCCTCGCCAAGCTCTGAGGCCGGAGCTCGATCGTGCTACTCGTACTCGGCGACACCAGCGTGGGTGTCGCCGGGGAACTTGGCGGTGATGACGTACGCCACGTTCTCGCCGATGTTGACCGCGTGGTCCCCGATACGTTCGAGGAAGCGTCCGACCTTCGAGAGTTGGATGGCAGTCTCCAGGCCAATCTCCTCGGAGACTCGACCTATCTCGGTGTAGTACCGCCCGACCAAATCATCGAGAACGTCATCCTTGGCGTCCAGAGCCGCTCCGGCCACGGGATCCATGTCGGCCAGGGCATCAACCCCGGCGGCAAACAGGCTGCAACATTCCGAAACCATCTGATTGAGCAACGCGGTGAGTTTGGGTGACTGGGGCAACCCGTGTTCGCGCTGGGCGACATTGACGCAGTTGACCGCCAGGTCACCGGAGCGCTCGATCTCGTAGAGGATCCGGGTCGTCGATACGAGGAAACGCAGGTCACCGGCCACCGGCTGCTGGCGGGCCAGCGTCTCGAACGTCAGCTGCTCCAGCTCGGCGTAGAGCCGATTGACTTCCCGGTCGTGTTCGATCACCACGGGGGCCAGGTCAAGACGGCCTTCGAGCATGACATCGCCGGCCCGCCGTACGTTCTCGGTGACGAGTGATCCCATCTGGACCATGCCGAGCTTGATCCCGTCGAGCGTTTCTGAGAAGTGGTGACGGGTCTCGTCCAGAGGCAGCGGTTCAACGTCGTCGACGGGCTCGGGGGGCTGGGTTGAATCGATGGTCATGCGTCCTCCTAGCCGAACCGGCCGGTGATGTAGTCCTCGGTCGCCTTGACGTTGGGGTTCGTGAAGATCTTGCCAGTCTCGTCGAATTCTACGAGATGCCCGGTGCGCTGGCCACGCTCATTGAGTTCGACATTGAAGAAGCCGGTGCGGTCGCTCACCCGCGCGGCCTGTTGCATGTTGTGCGTCACAATGAGAATCGAGTAGTCGGCCTTGAGTTCTTGCATCAGTTCCTCGATGCGCAGCGTCGCGATCGGATCGAGGGCCGAACAAGGCTCGTCCATCAGCACCACATCTGGGCTCGTGGCAATGGCCCTCGCGATGCAGAGCCGCTGTTGCTGGCCACCAGATAGGGCGAGAGCTGACTCCTTGAGCTTGTCCTTCACCTCATCCCACAGGGCCGCTTTGTGGAGCGACTCCTCGACCAGCTCGTCCATGTTGCCCTTGTACCCGGCGATCTTGGGCCCAAACGCAACGTTGTCGTAGATCGACTTCGGGAAAGGATTGGGCTTCTGAAACACCATCCCGATGTGGCGGCGCACCTCGACCGGGTCAATGCTCAGGCCGTAGAGGTCTACCCCGTGGTAGTCGATTTTGCCCTCGACCCTGGCAATCTCGATGAGGTCGTTCATGCGATTGAAGCAGCGCAGGACCGTGGACTTGCCGCACCCCGATGGTCCGATGAACGCCGTGATCTGGTTCTTGCCGATGGGCAGCGTGACGTCCTGGACCGCGTGAAAATCGCCGTAGTAGACGTTGAGATTCTCAACATCGAAGATCGCCGGCGGAGTTCCGGCGTCATCCTCACTCGCCGGTTGCGCCGCGGTGTCCGCAGCGTCGGGTGCGCTGGTCAAGTCCATGTCGGGTTCACTTCCGTTCATATCGGTCACGCAGAAAGATGGCAACGCCGTTGACCGTCAACAGGAACACCAAGAACACGATGATCGCCGCCGAGGTCAACGCCACGAAGTCCTGCTGGGGTTGGCGGGCCCAGTTGTAGATGACGATCGGCATCGCCGTATACGGTTCGTCAAACAGGTACTCGCCAACCCCGGCCCCAGAGGCATTACTGAAGAACAGCGAGAGCACGGCCCCTGCCAGCAACAGCGGCGCCGACTCTCCAAAGGCACGGGCGATCGTGAGCACGGCTCCCGTGAAGATTGAGGGCAGCGCTACGGGTAGCACATGGTGCCGGATCGTCTCCCACTTGGTTGCCCCCACCCCCATTGAGGCCTCACGCAGCGCCTGGGGCACCGCCCGAAGCGCTTCTGCGGTGGTGATGATCATGATCGGCAACACCAACACCGCAAGGGTGAGCCCGCCCGTCACCAGCGTCCGGCCTCCGGTGAACCCGCCCATCAGCTTCACGAAGACGGCGAGTCCGAGCAAGCCGTAGACGATCGACGGAACCCCGGCGAGGTTGCGGATGTTGGCGTCGATGAATCTGGTGATCTTGGTGTCGGGGGCGTACTCCTCTAGGTAGACCGCAGCGCCGACCCCGAGGGGAAAGGCCACCACAATCACAAAACCAGTGAGGATCAACGACCCAATGATCGCCTGGAAGATGCCGGCGTCGGCGGCATCCGGAGATAGCCGGCTCGTGATGAAGTCGAACCCACGGTCGGCGAGCACACTGAAGCCGCTCGAGAACACGCTGATCAGCAGCGTGGCCAGGATCAGCAGCCCCGAGAGCAGCGACACCAGCAAGGCAATGGCGACGAACTGGTCGAACCAGTTGATCCTCTTGCCTTCGAGGGAACGACGCACCAGGGCGCTGGTATCGACGGTGATGTTGCG
>CAYXMJ010000061.1:0-14933 GCA_964465915.1 uncultured Acidimicrobiaceae bacterium | reverse complement strand
TCAATCGAGGGTGCGATACACCGTCGATTGATCAACAGGTGTCTCAACCTCAGCGGCGACCCGGGCGTGGATGGTCGGAGCGTCCAGGTGCTCATCGTGGGAGCGCGCCAGCACCTCGCAGATAGCGCGCCGCGGTTCGGTGACACGCATGCCATGCTCCCGGAGGGCATCGGTGAGGTCGGTGGACGTGATGTGCACAAGCTCAAGGGTAGGGCGAGATCCGGTGTCCAAACGCAGGCCGCGCTTGCCTGGTCGCCGCTACCTCGTCGGCATCATCTCGACTTTCTCGGCCTCTGCCATCGTGGGCCGTCCGTTGACGTGGAACCACGTGGCGTAGCGATTGGAGAGCGGGACCGACGTCATGCCGTGGAGGAAGACGCTGGCCAGCACCGTCCATGTGACCACGAGCAGGATGTCGTCGGCGAACGGCACTGCCGCTTCCTCGAGCACGAAGAGGCCGAAGAGGATTGACGCCAGCCCGCGGGGGCCGAACCATCCGATGTAGGCGAGAGTCGGCCACTTGAGGTGCAGGCCGACCAGGCTGATGGCCACCGGGATCATCCGGACCACCGTGAGGCTGAGCACGGTGTAGAGGGCGATCTGCCAAGTGAGTTCTGAGAGAGCGGGTCCGGCGAGGGCGGCACCAAAGAACATGAAGGTCAGCAGCGCCAGCAACTGGCCCTCATCCTCGGCGAAGTCGTAGGCCCCGGAGCATTGCTCGCGTGCCGCGGCACCGAACGCGAGCCCGGCCACAAACGCGGCCACAAACCCGTTGCCGCCGACGACCTCGGCGATGGCAAAGGCGCCGACTCCGACGGCGAGGGTGGCCAACTGGCGGAACACGCCGTCGATCCAGTTCCGTTGCGCAAATGTGTGAATCAGCTTCCCACCGCCGAAGCCCACAACCCCGCCGACCAGGAGCCCGAAACCGATCTGTGCGGCGGCGAACCGAGCCCAATGACCCGGTGTCTCGAGGTCGATTCCCGCCGCAGCCAGTGCCAGGAATACCGTGATCACCGGCAGCATGATCCCGTCGTTGAGTCCGCTCTCGACGTTGAGTGCTTGCCGCACCTTGACCGGGACCCGCGGGTTGCTCACGACGGCCTGCCCGAGCGCAGCATCCGTGGGGGCGAGGACGGCCGCCAACAGCGCCGCTTGCCAAACCCCTAGGTCCGGGAAGATGAGCGCGGCAACGACGGCACCGAGGGCAACGGTGAGGGGAAGTCCGACGCCGAGCAGCCGGGCGGGAACCTGGATCTGGGAGCGTAGCCGGGAGAGGTCGATCCGAATCGCATCGGTGAAGAGCAGTAGAACCAGTGTCGCCTCCGCCAGCACCCGGACAGCACCCTCTCCCATGCCGAGATCGAGCAGATCGAAGCCCGTAGGACCGGCCAGCATGCCGGCAGCAACAAACAGCATAGGTCCGGTGACCAGGGTGGTCTGGAGTCGACGGCTGACCAGGGAGTATGCCAACACGAATATCGCGAGGAATGCGAGCGCCTGAAACTCCATGCACCCTCCCGTGGTGGTTTTGCGGCTTGCGCCGTCCATATACCCGCGCCGGCGTGGGTAGCTTGAGGCGGCTGCCTGATAGGAGTATGCACATGACCTCAGACGCTGTGTCGCCGAATTCTGATCAGCCGCAAGCCGACTTCTCGGACTTGAGGGCACTGTTCATCAACTGCACGTTGAAACGTTCGCCCGAGGTATCGCACACCCAGGGCTTGATGGACATTGCGATCTCGATCATGCGGACCCAAGGTGTCGAGGTAGAGACCATTCGTGCCATCGACCACGACATTGCGGCCGGCGTGTGGCCGGACATGACGGAGCATGGCTGGGAAGCCGACGCCTGGCCGGCGATCTACGAGAAGGTCCAAGCCGCCGACATCCTGGTGTTGGGCACCGCCATCTGGCTGGGCGAGAAGACGTCGGTGTGCACCCGGATCATCGAGCGGCTCTACGGCAACTCACACCTCCTCAATGATGCGGGGCAATACGCCTACTACGGCAAGGTCGGTGGCTGTCTGGTCACGGGGAACGAAGACGGCGTCAAGCACAGCGCCATGAATATCCTCTACTCCCTGCAGCATCTCGGGTACACGATCCCACCCCAGGCCGACGCTGGGTGGATCGGCGAAGCCGGGCCGGGACCGTCGTATCTCGACCCCGGGTCGGGCGGGCCGGAGAACGACTTCACCAATCGCAACACAACCTTCATGGCCTGGAACCTGCTGCATGCCGCCCGGATGTTGAAGGATCTCGGCGGTTTCCCGGCCCACGGCAACCAACGTTCGCGGTGGGACGCCGGCTGCCGCTTCGACTTCCCCAACCCGGAGTACCGTTAGGCGAGGCAGCTCCGGCTACTGAGCGGTCAGCCTCTCGAGTTCGGCTCGCGAGCCGCGGTCGGTGGCCCCTCAACCGGTTGCGGCCATTACCATCCACGCCACCGACGGCAGCAGGGATTGGAGTATGGCGCGACGAACCAGCGTTGATCTGCTCCGCTTGAACGTCGACCTCGTGTGGGGTGGCGGCGAGCGGTTGGCTGGTCTCATGGGTCGTCCGCTGCGCGACTTCATCGTTCCCACCGGGGACGGCTCGATGCCGGTCATCACCATCCCGGGGTTCCTGTCCGGCGAGTACAACCTCAAGCGGCTCAATCGGTTCCTCACCACGCACGGCCTCCCGGCGGCGTCGTGGGGGCGCGGCCGCAACCTAGGTCCAAGGGACAAGACACTCTTCGAACACGTTGAGGAGATGGAAGAGGAACTCGGCGCTGCCATCCGCGACACGGCCCAGCGGTTCGAGCACCGGGTCGCCCTGGTGGGCCAGAGCCTGGGCGGCGTCTATGCCCGCGAGTTGGGTCGGCGCCTCCCCGATTGTGTCGACCGGGTCATCACGCTCGGGTCGCCGGCGATGCACCCCGAACGGCTGGACGAGCTGAACCAGTTCATGCGCTATCTCGGCCGTCGCGTCTCAGGCCGGAGGCTGGCCGAGCTGTCCTCGCAGAAGGGCTCGATGCATTGGGAGGAAGACGATCCGCCACTGCCGTACATCGCGATCTACAGCCCGACGGACCGGGTGGTGCCTCCGACGCTGGCTTCGATTCCGCAGGAGATCGTTGACCACGCCGCGCCGCGATGCCCCCGGGAGAACATCCGAATCGTGTGCTCGCACTCGGGGATGACTGTGAACCCGTTCGTCATCCTCGCCATCCTCGACCGTCTGGTGCAGGACCACGACGAGTGGGTCCCGTTCGATCCGGGTCGCTACTTCCACGGGGCGATGAGTCACTGGCCAACGCCGTTTGCCCATCACGACCTGGGGAATGTGCTCGGGGCGGGCTGAGCTCGTTCCTCCTGATCTCTAGTCGGGGCGGCCCTGCCGGGCCATGACCTTGTCGAAGACGGTCCGGGCGTGAACGCCGGTGAAAGTAGCGCCGTCGCTGAGCAGCCACCCGGGCGTGGCCCCAATCCCCAGGTCGAGAGCACGTTCCTTGGAGGCGTCCACCATCGTGAGACCGGCACCGTCGCCGATTACTTCGGCAGCGGCATCGGCGCTGATTCCGACGGACTCGGCAACCAATAGCAGCGCGCCGGTATCGCCGATGTCCCGTCCTTCCGCGAAGTAGGCGCGATAGAGCGCCCGGTGCAGTTCGGGCCACTGGGGCAGCGGCTCCGCCCACACCGATAGCCCGAGCGCCTTGCGGCTGTTCGACCACCGCCGGCGAGGCTGGGTCGGGAGCTGTGCGGCCGCCAACTCGTCCCGCAACCAGCGCCTACTGTCGCGGCTCTTGCCGAGCTCGGGAATCGGCGCTCCCTCGGGCGGGACTTCGGGATGCAACTCGTAGGGCCGCCACCGTACGGTGGCCCCATGGGCCTGCGTGAGGTAGGCGACTCGGTCGAGCGCCAGATAGCACCAAGGGCAGATGTAGTCAGCCCAGTACTCGATGGTCATTGCTAACCGTTGACCGAGGTGGGCTCCACGACAACGTTGAGTCGGACTTCGCCCGGCTGGCCCCACGGGTAGGGGAACTTGCCGGTGTACTTCTCGGCGAGCTCGTCGATCAACCAGGTGCCGTCGTTGGCCAGTTCAGTCACGTTGCCGCGGATGGTGATGTTGCGGTAGTCGCTGTCGACCGGGGTGAAGGAGAGGTGGACCCGGGGATCGTTGCGGAGGTTGTCTGCCTTGACCCGGCCCTCGGCAGTGCTGAATCGCAGCAGGTCCCCATCGCGCTTGATCCAAACCACCGACACCTGTGGTGAACCGTCGGGGTTGACGGTGGCGACGTGCACGAACACCGGAGTGTCGAGGATTTCCTTGACGTCGTCGGGGAGTTGAACGCCCATGGATGGCCTTTCGGTGGGTCGAAGGAGGGACGATACCGGTGACCCGTACACTGCGAGACGTCGAGGCCGAGGAGGCTCATGGAAACCGGATTGGCTGGGAAGGGTGTACTCGTCACTGGCGGCGCCGGTGGTATCGGCACGGCCGTCTCGCGGGCGTTTGCGGCTGAGGGGGCGCGGGTCGCCGTGCACTACCGAGCGTCGCGCGATGCAGCGGTGGCGTTGGCGGCTGAGATCAATGGGGTGGTGCTCGACGCCGACCTGACCATCGAGGACGAGTCAGATCGTCTCGTGCCACGCGCCATCGAAGCGCTCGGCCGACTCGACGTGTGTGTCGCCAACGCCGGAGCATGGCCGCGCGACGATCGGCCGGTGTGGAACCTGCCGCTCGATCGCTGGCGGGCAACGCTCGACGCCAACCTCACCGCGACGTTCCTAACGGTCCGTTCGTTTCTGCGGCACGCCACATCCACGGGCGCAGGGTCGGTCGTCATGATCGGCTCAACCGCTGGCATCTACGGCGAAGCCGGCCACGCCGACTACGCCGCCGCAAAGGGGGCGATCATCACCGGTCTGCTGCTGAGCGCCAAGAACGAGGCCGCCCGGATCGGTCCCGGGGTGCGTATCAACGCCGTCTCGCCGGGATGGACCGTCACCCCGATGATCGGAGACAAAGGCCTCGACGACGATCACGTCGCCAGAGTCACCGCCACTATGGCGCTCAAGAAGCTCGGTCGCCCCGAAGACGTGGCCGCCGCAGTGGTCGCCTTGGCGTCGGATGAAGTCTCCGGCCACGTAACCGGCCAGGTCGTAACCGTCGCCGGCGGAATGGAAGGCCGCATCATCTCTACCGATTGAGGCTTGGCCGAGCCCAGCCCGAGGGTGGAAGAACGTGGCCGCGCCTATGCTCGGCGAGTCACCGTTGCCAACGAGTCCGAAGGGGATGCAGTGAGCACCGAGAACTACGAGATCATGATGGCCGTGTTCCCCACTGAGGACGGGGCCAAGGGCGCCGGGGATGCGTTGGATGACATGGCCAAGACGGATACGATCCAGATTGTCGATGCGGCCATCCTGGTGCGCGACGCCAGCGGCAAGACCTCGGTCGAGCAGCACTCGCTGCCGAGTGTCGGTAAGGGCGCCAAGTGGGGTGCCATCATCGGTGGCGTGGTCGGGCTGATCTTCCCGCCCAGCATCGTCGGGGCCGCCGCCCTCGGCGCTGGGATTGGTGCCGGCAGTGCGGCACTCGCCGACTGGGCGCTCAAGTCCGAAGACCTCGAGGAAGCCGCTGAGCAGCTCGAGCCGGGCACTTCGGCCTTTGTCGCCGTTGTCGAGAACACCTGGGTCGAGAAGGTCAACACCGCCATGGCCGGCTACTCCAAGCTGAGCGAGCACGCCCTCGATGCCGATGCGGCCGTTCGGCTCGGCGTCGTCACTGACGACGATGGCAATGTTGTCGAATACGGCATGGCGACCGCCGTGGACCCGGATACCGGCGAGCGGGTTGTCGCGGGAACGATGACGGCCGCAGATGCCGCCACCGGCGATGTGGTTTCCGTTGGAGCCGCCGTTGACGCGGATCCCACGACCGGCGAGGTAACCGCCGGCGAATATGTTACGACCGGTAACCTGGCGGATGTCGACGATGACGATGCCGCCGCCAGCGCCAGCGACGACAGCCACACCGGTGCCCCCAGCGACGGTTCCGAAGACGCTGGCTAGAACCAACTGACGAACTGCTGTGGTGCGCCCCCAAGGGGCGCACCATACGCGTGTGGGGCTCCCCCTGCGCGACGGGGGTGAGCATTCGGGTGCGAGCGCTTCGCTCGCCGGGTCGGAGGGGGTGGTTCTTGTGAGGCGCGTTGGTCGGAACCCCAAGCGTCGCTAATGCACGCAGAACTCGTTGCCCTCGGGGTCTTGCATCACAACCCAGTACTCACCGCGTTGGTCGACGGCACCGAGGTTGGTCGCCCCGATCGCCTCGAGTCGGTCGGCGGCGGCGTCCACGAAATGTCTGCGCTTCTCGAGTGGGGTCTCGGGGCCGCCGCTGAGGTTGACATCGAGGTGCATCCGGTTCTTGGCGGTCTTTCCCTCGGGGACGCGCTGGAAGAAGAAGCGCGGGCCAACTCCGTCGGGGTCTATCAGAGCCGCGGCGTCGTTCCAGTTCTCCTCGGGTATCTCCATCGCCCCCGCCCAGGCTTCCCATGAGTCAAAGCCGTCGGGCGGCGGTTGGACGATGTAGCCGAGCGCTTCTGCCCAGAATCCGGCATGGGTGGCTGGGTCCTTGCTGTCGAACGTCACCTGGAAACTCGTCGCCATGTGATCCCTTCTCTCGTGCAAATAGACTGCCCTCGATGAGCATCGATGTCCAGAAGATGCGCGCCGAAACGCCCGGGTGCGCCCGCGTCATCCATCTGAACAATGCCGGCTGTTCGCTGCCGCCCCAGTCGGTGCTCGACGCCGCCATCGGCTATTTGGAGGACGAGGCCGTCGCCGGCGGTTATGAGACGGCCGAGGCGCGCACGGAGGACCTCGATGCCATCTACGAATCGGCGGCCACACTGCTCGGAGCAGAGCCCGGGGAGATCGCCGTAACCGACAGCGCCACTCGGGCCTGGGACCTCGCGTTCGACTCCCTGCAACTCGGTGAGGGCGACCGCATCCTCACCACGACCAGCGAGTACGGGGCCAACTACATCGCCTACCTGCAATTGGCCCAGCGGAGTGGCGTCGTGATCGACGTCGTCCCCGACACGGCAACGGGGGAAATCGACGTCACCGCACTCGCCGAAATGATCGACGACCGGGTGGGGCTGATCTCGATCAATCACATTCCGACCAATGGGGGCTTGGTCAACCCCGCCGCCGAGGTGGGGAGGGTGGCCAACGCCGCCGGCATCCCCTACCTGCTCGACGCCTGCCAATCGGTCGGGCAGCTTCCCATCGACGTCAAGGAGATCGGGTGTGACTATCTCTCTGCGACCGGCCGCAAGTTCCTGCGCGGCCCCCGCGGCACCGGCTTGCTGTACATCCGGCGAGAGATTCTCGAGGACCTCGAACCCGCGGTGCTCGACCTGTGGGGTGCCACGTGGGTAGCCCCCGATCGGTACGAAGTGCGCCGGGATGCCCGCAGGTTCGAACTCTGGGAGATGAATTTGGCCGCCAAGCTAGGGCTGCGGACCGCGATCGACTATTCCATGGCCGTGGGCCTCGGCGCGATCTGGATACGGGTCCAGTCGCTCGGAGCCGGTTTGCGGCAACGCCTGCGGACGATCGATGGCGTCACCGTTCACGACGTCGGTGCGGTGCAAGGAGCCATCGTCACCTTCAACGTCGACGGGCACAGCCCCGACGAGGTGAGGGCCGCGTTGCGGCGAGCCGATATCAACGTGTCGACCGTGACGCCGGGTTCGGCGCGGCTCGACATGGAGGGCCGTGGATTGTCCGGCCTGGTTCGGGCCTCGGTTCACTACTTCAACACCGAAGCCGAGCTGGATGCCTGCGCCGAAGTTGTTGCCCGCCTCGAGTAGACGGAGCCGCTAGGACGGGAAAGGGTCACCGTTGATGAAGGCGGTGAGTACTTCGTCGGCGTCGGGTTGGACCATGATGACGTAGGAGCGTCCGCCCTCGCTGTGGTTCTTCACCGGCAGCGTTGTCGTGTGGATGGTCGACCGGTTCAGACTCAGCGCCGAGCGACCGAGATCCACGATGACACCGGCGCTGAGACCTTCGTCCGCCTTGATTTGCTCGGCAAAAGTCGAGGCGAAGCTCGGCATGTTGAACGCACTGGATGGGGACGCCGCTTGATCGAACACGGCGAGAAGAAGGGCCTGCTGGCGGCCGGTGCGGCCGATATCGCCGCTGCCGTCGGTATCCCATGACCCGTCGCAGTTCTCCTGGTAAGTGCGGGAGCGGACGTAGGCGATGGCCATTTCCCCGTCGAGTGTTTGGGGACCGGCATCGACGGCAAGTCCAGACTTCGTGTCACGTGCAGCACATTCGAAGTCGATTTCCACGCCACCGAGCGAATCGACCAATGCGGCGAAGCCGACGAAGTCGATCTCGATGTAGTGGTTGACCGGTACGCCGGTGACGTCCTGCACGGTCTCGACCAGAAGGTCGGGGCCACCGATGACATAGGCGGCATTGATGCGGTTGGCCGGTGCGCCTTCGAAGTCGACCTTGAGGTCACGGGGAATCGAGAGGAGTTGGGCCCCCTCACCGGGAACGAAGTGGACGAGCATGATGACGTCAGTGCGCGATCCGCTGAAGTTGCCGAACTTCTCGAAGTCGTCTGGCAGATTCTCCCTGCTGTCGGTGCCGACGATGAGGAAGTTGCGGGGCCCACTGTCAACCGCTTGAAGTGATGTGAGTTCGCTGGAAGGGATGCGCTCTATCTTGGAGTCGGTCCACCACAAGAACGCGATCGCGGCGAACACTGCGAGCACGGCGAGGATCAGAAGCGCCAGAACGATACGCAGCGCCCATTTACGGCCGGTTCGCTTGGGAGCGGGGGTCGGCGGCTCGGGGCGTGCTGGGATTTCGGTGGTGACCAAGGAATGACTCCCAGAAGTGGGGGTGCGGGGGTGCCGCAGTGTACCGGTGCTGGGGGCTATGGGAGCGTTTGTTCCGGGTGGGACCCAGCGATGGGCGAGTACGCTGACGCCATGACTGAGCTCAAGATTCACTCGCAGGACGTCTCCGAAGGACCCAATCGCTCCGGGGCCCGCGCCATGCTACGGGCAGTCGGCCTGACCGACGAGGACTTCACGAAACCCCAGGTCGGTGTGGTATCGGCCGGCAACGAGGTCACGCCCTGCAACCTAACGGGCCCCAAGCTCAGCGAGTTCGCCAAAGCCGGCGTGCGCGATGCCGGAGGGGTCGGCCTCATCTTCACGACGATCGCCGTCTCCGACGGGATCTCGATGGGTCACGAAGGCATGCGGGCGTCGCTCGTGTCACGTGAGGTGATCGCCGACTCGGTCGAATTGGTGATGCACGGCGAACGCTTCGACGGCATGGTGTCGATCGCCGGCTGCGACAAGTCGCTGCCCGGGATGTTGATGGCTGCCGCTCGCCACAACCTGCCGTCGGTGTTTCTCTACGGTGGTTCGAGCATGCCGGGCAAGTACCAGGGCAAGGACATCTCGATCGTGGACGTGTTTGAAGGCATCGGGGCCCTCACCGAGGGCAAGATGGACGAGGTCCAACTCGGCGAGATCGAGCGCGCCGCCTGTCCCGGTGCGGGTTCGTGTGCCGGGATGTTCACCGCGAACACGATGGCCTCGGTGGGTGAAGCTCTCGGCATGTCGCTGCCGGGTAGCGCCTCCGTCCCCGCGGTTGACGACCGCCTCAACGACTACGCCGATGCTTCGGGGCGTGCCGTGATGGCCATGCTGGAGACAGGGCTGCGGCCGCGGGACATCATGACCCGCCAGGCCTTCGAGAATGCGGTGACCACGGTGATGGCCCTGGGTGGGTCCACCAACGCCGTGCTGCATCTGCTCGCCATCGCCCATGAGGCCGGCGTCGATCTCACCCTCGAGGACTTTGACGCCATCAGTCGGCGCACACCACATCTCGGCGATTTGCGACCGTTCGGGAAGTACCACATGGTCGACCTCGACCGCATCGGTGGCGTGCCGGTCGTGTTGCGGGTTCTACTCGATGCCGGTCTTCTCCATGGAGACGTGATGACGGTGACCGGCAAGACGATGGCCGAAAACCTCGCCGACGTGGTTGTTCCGGTCGACCAGGACGTGCTGCGTCCCATCGCCGGTCCGTTGGCCGACCAGGGCGGCATCGCCATCTTGCGCGGCTCTTTGTCGCCCGGCGGCGCGGTGGTCAAGATCGCCGGGATCGACCTCGACGTGTTCGAGGGCAAGGCCAGGGTCTTCAACGACGAGCAACATGCTCTCGACGCGCTCTATCAGCACCAGATCGACCACGGCGATGTTGTCGTGATTCGGTATGAGGGCCCCAAGGGCGGCCCGGGAATGCGCGAGATGCTGGCCATCACCGCTGCCATCAAGGGTGCCGGCTTCGGCAAGACGGTGCTGCTCATCACCGACGGACGGTTCTCCGGCGGCACCACCGGCCTCTGTATCGGCCACGTGGCCCCCGAAGCGGCCCACGGCGGCCCGATGGCGCTGGTCGAGGAAGGTGACTCGATCCGGGTCGACCTTCCGGCCCGCCGTCTCGATGTCCTCGTCGACGACGCCACCCTCGAGCAACGCCGCACCGCCTGGGAGCCACATCCGCCGCGGTACACGACCGGTGCGCTCGCCAAGTACGCCGCCCTGGTCGGCTCAGCCGAGAACGGCGCAGTCTGTGACTGACGTTTCCCCGCCCGCGCTACGCTCCCAACCATGAAACTCACGATCGAATACTGCGCCGCTTGAGGCTATACCGACCGTGCCGTGAGCATGGTTGAGAAACTGCTCGGCGAGTTCGAGCATCAGATCGATTCCGTCACCATCATCCCGAGCCGGGGTGGGGTCTTCGAAGTCACTGCGGACGAGGATCTCATCTACTCCAAGAAGGCCACGGGTCGCCACGCCGAGTACGACGAGGTGGCCGTTCCACTCCGTGAAACGCAGGGATGATTCGCACCGTCGATGTGGGGGAAGGCGTCGTGAAGGGCGGTGCAATGGCAGGAACCGACCCGCGTCGGGTCAGCCGACGTAGAGCGTCATCAGAAGGGGGAGATCGACATCATCGCCGCAGGCGACGCTGTGGGGCGCCTGGTCGTTTCGCCACGGCCAGAATGCCGCTCCTCGTCGTCCCGGGCACGACGAGTATTGACCCGTTCGGAGAGGTGATGTCCCATCGCTCCTGCGCACCCGCGTTAGCAGCCCCGCGCGCCACACTCGACTGCCGGATCTCCGCCCCAGGGGTGACGCCGGGGCGGCCATTCGGCCCTGGGTAGTCGGCGGGGGATTCGATACGTTGCTGGGGTGAGGCGTGCACCTTTGGTCATCGCGGCAATGGTGGTGGTGACGGCGTGCACGGGTGATGCCCAGCCGCCGTCGCTCACCCAGGCGGGTACTCCTCAGTCCACCACGAGCGCTCTCACCACCTCCGGGCCCGTCGGATCGAGCGCCGCCACGGTAGAAACCTCGACCCCGGCCGTGCAGGATCGAGCGGGTGAGAGAGTCGAGATGGTCGAACGCCAGATCGAGGGCAGGGGGATCGAGGATCAAGTCGTGCTGGCAGCGATGCGAGCCGTGCCGCGGCACCGTTTTGTTCCCGACGAGTTGACCGACCGAGCCTACGGCGATCACCCGCTCCCGATCGGCCACGGACAGACGATTTCACAACCGCTGATCGTCGCCATGATGAGCACGGCGCTCGCTGCCGAACCGGGCGACAAGATTCTCGAGATCGGCACCGGCTCGGGGTACCAAGCAGCGGTGCTGGCAGAAATGGGCATGGAGGTCTACAGCGTCGAGATCATCCCGGAACTGGCCAATCGTGCCGCTCGAGCGCTCGACGACCTCGGTTACGGGGTGGCTGTACGGACGGCCGACGGCTACTTCGGGTGGGAGGAGCACGCTCCCTTCGACGGCATCATCGTTACTGCGGCGCCCGATCATGTACCCCAACCGCTGGTACAGCAACTGGAACCTGGGGGCGTGATGGTTATCCCGGTCGGCCCAATCGGCGCGGTCCAGACGTTGTGGCGCTTCACGGTGTCCGAGTCCGGCGAATTTCAGGCTCCCGGCTCCCGTCCGCCCGAACTGCAGGCTGAGAGCATGGGCGCCGTGTCGTTTGTGCCGTTCACCCGGGCTGAGGAGTGACGGCCCGCGCCGGCCGGGCGAGGAGCGCAGCCGCCGCGTAGCCGATGGCGCCAAGCTGCACCACGACACTGAAGCCGAATCCGAGCATCAAGATGGCGGCGGCAGCCGCGCTGATGACGGAGACGGTGCCGTTGATGGCCCATGCCCACGGCACGAGTGCAGGAGCTCGTGACTCGAGGTAGCTCAAGCCGCGGGGGAACATGACGCCCATCAGGAACCCGAGTGGGGCGATCATGGCTGCCGCCACCCCTAGGCGCACCGGGTACGGCGCCCGCAGAACGGGCGCGGTCAGCCACCCGACGAGGAAGGGGTAGACGGCAGCCGCGATGGCGAGGGCGACTGCCGATCGTCTCCACCCGAGTCGTGGCGACAATGCACTCCCGATGCCGGACGAAACCAGAATTGCCGCCAAGACGACCGCAAAGGCAGCGGCCGGCTGGCCGACGAGCAGGATGAAGCGCTGGATGAGTGGAATCTCGACCAACAGGAAGGCCATCCCCAAGAGCGCGAAGTACGCCAGGGTCCACCAGCGCAGCTGCGCCGTGCCGGTGGGCCCTCGCCTCCGCCGCAGGACGAGCGGCACCGCGATGAGGACGATGGCGGCCACGGCCGAGATGCCGAGCAGCGCGACGAGCACGAAGTAGCCGGCGCCGCCGAAAGGTTGCCAGGTGCGGCCGAGCGTGTCGAGCACGACCCCGGCTTGGCTCCACTTGAAGTAGTGGCCGAAGAAGGGTCGATCGTCGGTCGGCGGCGAGATCTCGAAGTCATGCCGGGCATAGATCGGCTCGGGATCCGAAGCCGTCACCAGCGCCGCTGCCAGGGTCGAGTACTCCTCGTCGGGAACCACGTTGAAGCGGTTGGCGTCGACGGTTCCTGGGCCGGGCGCGACGACGATGTCGAAGCGTTCGGTCTCGGCGAAGTCGTAGACGACGGACAGATCGGAGATCGAGAACCCGTCGGGCTGTACGAGCAGCACGGCATTGGAGTAGCTGCGCAGGACGACCACCGCTCGAGCTGGGTCGTGGCCGGCGCGGCGGAGGGCCTCGACGGCCGTCGCCACCATTCTGGTTTCCTCGCTTGGGGGAAGCTGCACCCAGCGCGTTGCGGTAAAGATCCCGTGCGGTGAGAGGAGCTCGAAGTAGCGGTCGAACGCCTCGACGGTGAGGCGGTAATCCTCGGCCAAGCTGTAGGCCCCGGAGGCAACCGGTCGGTAGGGAGCGGTCAGGGCGAGGTCGACGACATCAAAACGCTCGCTGCTGCGTTCCGCAAACGTGCGGGGCTCGTGCGCCACGACCGCGACCCGCGGATCGTCGTAGGGACCCGTGCCGGTGGCGCGGATAGCGGCCACCGGGCTGCGCAGCGGCTCGACCGCGACCACCGAGCCGGCGCCGTTCGCCAACGCAATGGTGAGGTCGAGTCCACCCCGAGGATCCAAGACCAGCACCCGGCCAGAAGGCCTGAGCTGGAACGCGATGGCGCCGAGGGTGTGTCGGGCGAACTCCGCCTCGTCGGCGGCCACCCGCGGCGCGGGACTCAGGTCGTCGGCGTCTAGGGTGACTCCGTCCTGACGAGGCGGACCGCCGGGATAGGTCAGGCTGAGTCCAGGCACGGAGCGGATCCCCTCGCTCACCACGAGATCGACTCGTGCACCCTGCTCCCAGTCGGTAGCTACGACCCGGGCCGCGGGGTAGCGGAGGGCGGCGCTGAGATCCTTGTAGGGAGACAGCGTCATCTCGAGCATGTCCGATCCGAATACGGTCATTCCCACCAGGACGACAAGCGCCGCAGTCGCAAGGAGCTGTGCCGTTCGGGCCTCACGTGCCACCCACAAGAAGGCAAGGCAACCGGCGATCGCGATCGCGGCGGCGAGGGTGATTGACGCCGCGGCTCCCGCCCAATCGAGGGAGACCAAGGCGACGACCGCTCCCAAACCGGATCCGACCAGGCTAGCGGCGTAGACCCGGTGCGACGCGATGGGAGGGTCGGCGTGAGCGCCGGCAGTGAGCAGGACCGCGACGACGAGGCCACCGAAGAAGAACGGAACGGCGAGCGCCAGGTAGTACACCGCCAGGTAGACGATCTGGCGGCGATCCCAGGCGATGGCAAAGGAGTCGAAGGGAAGCGTGTTCGCAACGCCGTAGGCGGCAACGATCGCGACGGCCTGGAGAGCCGCCAAGGTTGCCCAGCGTCGAGGGCGGGCCCGGCCGACCGTCGGGAACGCCGTGAGGAACGACCCACTGGCTCCGAACCCGAGCAGCGCCAGGCTGACGGCCAAGAATGCGAAGTGATAGAACTGGGCAACGGCGAAGACCCTGGTCAGCGAGATCTCGAACGCAAGCCCGGCGGCGGAGACGGCGGCGACGCCGATCAGGGCGGCGACCGTACCGGCTTCCGGCGCCCCGCCGGGAGTGCGACCATCACGCTCGGGGGCCTCCGACATTGTGCGCAGTCCCTTCGATCCTGCTCATCGTACGGCCCTGCCGGATGGCGGTGCAGGGCCGAGCGGCCCGATGCTTGGGGGCGCACGATGGCGGGCATGGAATGGCCCCTGTATCCCGACACGCTCCATGGGAGCAAGCGCGTCGTCGCGTGCAGGTCATCGCCGACGAAAGCGAGCCCCGGCAGAGGGAGCTGGCAGACTCTGGACCAGACCGCAACCATCGCCTGGAAGCGGAGCGTCGGGGTGTGAGGCGCTGAGGCCCCTCTTTCCAAACCTCGCCTCCATCTTCTGGTAGGG
Source organism: uncultured Acidimicrobiaceae bacterium (assembly GCA_964465915.1). Taxonomy (GTDB): domain Bacteria; phylum Actinomycetota; class Acidimicrobiia; order Spongiisociales; family UBA5794; genus CAVPHV01. The sequence goes on along the minus strand of CAYXMJ010000061.1, from coordinate 51 downwards.
GGATGGAGCCTGTGCCCTCAAACCGGGCATCGTCCACTCTAACCATGTCGA
>CAYXMJ010000060.1:11538-15104 GCA_964465915.1 uncultured Acidimicrobiaceae bacterium | reverse complement strand
TTGCGCCGTGCGGTAGTGGGACAGGAACGACGTGATCAGCGCTGCGATCGGCAGGGCCATGAAGGCGCCCATCGGGCCGGCAATCGCACCGCCGGCCAGGGCGGCTCCAAAGGCAACCCCACCATTGAGCGTCATGGTCTTGGCGCTCAACTTTGGGCTCAGCCAGTAGTTCTCGACCTGCTGATAAATCAGCACGTAGGCCAGAACGATCAGCGCCTGAACAAAGCCCTCGAGGGCCAAGGCCATCAGCACCGGGACGGCGCCTCCGATGTAGGTTCCGACGGCAGGGATGAACTCGGAGACAAACCCGGCGAAGATCGCAAGTGGTATTGCGATCAGCACCGGCAATCCGACCAGCACCATGGTGAAGAAGAAGCCGAGGCCGTTGATCCCCATCAGGATGATGCGGGAGTAGAAGTAGCCTCCGGTTTGCTCGATCGCCTGGTCGAATGTCCACCCGAGCCGTTCCTGATGCTCCGGGGGGAACATCGAAAGCACCAGGCGCATGATCCGCTGATGGTCGGCCGTGAAGTAGAACGTGAACAGCGCGATGGTCATCGCACTGAAGATGAGGCCGACTCCCGTGGCGAATGCCCCGACAATGCCGCCGAGGGCCTGCTTGGACCAGTCCTCTGCGGCACCGGCGGCCTCTTCGCCTGAGGCGGCTGTCGATGAGGTGTCGTTGAGGCTGACGCCGAAGGTGTCCTCGAGCCACTGGTTGGCGTTGTCGATCCACTCCGACCAGTTGTCCCCAACGGTCTGGGCGACTTGGACGATCATCGGGATCAGGAAGACCACCATGATGATCATGAACAGAGCGCCGCCCGCATACACCGCGCCGACGGCGGCGCCGCGTTTCCATCCCCGATTGCGGTGAAGACGCTCAACAAGGGGGATCAACGCCAGGCTGAAGAAGATCGAGATGATCAGCATGCCGACGAGATCGCGGGCGCGGTACAAGACGACGAGACCGGCCAGCGTGAGCAGCACCATTGCGATCACGCGCCAGATCGTCTTTGCGCTGACAGTGTATTCCACGACCGGCGGCGGTGCCTCTGGTGGCTCTGTGGGAGCGGCAGGTGCCGCTGCGTCGTCAGGCTGTACCGTGCTTTGCGGGTCGCTCATGTCACCTCAAGGCTCGACGTCGAATCCAGTCTTGCCGAACGGTTCCCAAAATCCCACTCACGCAGCAGGGGACGCCTGCGCAGGCGCGGACTTGGGTTCCCGATGCGGCAAGCCCGCATGCAAGGTACAACCGCGGGTTACCTGTTACTAGCCAGAAACGGCACAATCGTTCGGTGGCCGACGTTGTGGTGGCGCCTACTCCCCTCCCCAATTCTCGGCTCGCCTCTTCGATGGCTGCACCCGGGGCGGTTCACCGGGCATCTTGGGGTAGTGGGGGGGCCACGGAGCGTCGCCGATCCCGCGTGCTTCGTCGGCGGCAACGAGTGCCATGGCGGCCTCGAGCGAGCAAGCGGCTTCATCGATGCCGTCGGTGAGGTCACCTACTTCAGCCCAGCGATCCTTGAAGCTCATGAGGTCCATCGCACGGTGGTCGATGGTGGCGAGTTCCTCCCAGCGGAACGGGGTTGACACCCATCCGGTGTGACGGACCGAATAGGCGCTGGCGATCGTCTTGTCCCAAGCATTCTGGTTGAAGTCGAGGAAGACGCCGTCTCGCTCCTCCTTCCACCATGCGGTGGTGGCCAATTCGTGGCGGCGTTCCACCTCGCGCGAAATGGCGAGCCCGGCCCGCCGAACTTGGAAGAAATCCCACAGCCGTTCGAGCCTGACGTAGATGTGAATCCCCCGGTTCCCCGAGGTCTTGGGCCATCCGACCAGCCCGAGTTCGCCGAGCACCACGTTGACCGTGGCAGCTACTTCGCGGGCAGCCTCGAAGTCGTAGTCGTCGGTGGGGTCGAGGTCGATCCGCAGCTCGTCGGGATGCTCGAGGTCGTCGGCCCTGGCGTTCCATGGGTTGAGGTCGAGGCAGTTCATCTGCGCCATCCAGATCACATCGCCCTCGTCCAGCGGCGCAAACATGCGGCCCGGCCGGGCCGAAGGGAACCGTACGTCCACCAGGTTGCTGGCGTTCTTGGGCCGCTTGACGAACAGGGGTTTCTCGGTGACGCCACGGTTCCAGCGCTTGAGCAGCGACGGCCGGTTGTAGACACCGCGCAGCGCTCCGGGGGCGCACATGAGGAAGTGCTCGACAACGTCGAGTTTGGTCCAGCCCTGCTCGGGGAACATGACCTTGTCCGCGCTCGAGATGCGGATCTCCCGCCCGCCGGCTTCCACGAAGACTTCGTTGCCGGCCATGGTCAGTTGCCGTATTGGAGGGTTTCCGGGCGTTCGAGCAGCACGGCATGTGCCGGTGATGCGGCGACAGGCCGATGCTCGACGCGGGCGGGAACCACAAAGACGTCACCGGGTCCGAGGGTGACGGAGTCGAGGCCTTCCATCTCGATTTGGAACGTGCCGTCCCAGCACAGGAAGAGTTCGTCCTCTTCGTGGTGATGCCAGGGGAATTCGCCGTCGAGCCGGGCGACGCGCACCACTGCGTCGTTGACCGCAGCGGCGTCGGCCGGCTGCCACGGTCCCGGCAAGTCGGAGATCAGGTCGGGGAGAGAGACCACACGATCGTTCATGATCGCGAGCGTAGCGATCGGCCCGGCTCAGAGGCGGCTAGGTGAGCGAGTAGCGGTAGACGTTGGTCTCGCGCTGTTCGAAGCCCATTCGCTGGTACAGGCGATTGGCGGCTTCACGGCTCGGGCGGGAGGTGAGGCCCACCGACTTGGCGCCGGCGGTGCGGGCTCGCTCAATGGCTGCGTCGGTGAGGAGTGCACCGACCCCCTTGCCACGCACCTCGGTGTCGACGACCACGTCTTCGATGCGGGCTTGGAGCCCGGTCGGGATGCGGAAGAAGGCAAGGGTGAGGCTGCCGACGAACTGACCGGTGTCGGTGTCCCGCGCCATGAGGAGATGCGTGTGAGGATTTGCTGCGATGTCCGAGAGCGCGTCGGCGTTCGGGGGTGGGTTCGATGACGAGAGCTGAGGGATGAGATGCGCAAAGGCGGCGACGACCTCGTCGGTGACGTCGACGATCTCGGTGATGTGGATCATGGCTCGGCAGTGTAACGAGAGACGGCCCCCGCTCGAGCGGAGCGGGGGCCGTCTGGTCAGCGGCGTGGGGGAGGGGAGAATTACCGCTGAACGTCCACAGTCACCTTGCGGGGCAGAACCTCGGGCTTCATCGGAACGACGATCTCGAGAATCCCATCCCGCGAGTTGGCGGCGATGGCGTCTTGATCGGCGCCCTCAGGCAGCACGAGTGTCCGCTTGAAGTCGCCCTCGAAGATCTCCTTGCGGCGATAGCCGTTGCCGGCCTCCTCCGTCTCGAAGCTGCGGGTGCCGGTGACGGTGAGGGTGCCTCCCTCGACGGTCACCTCGACGTCGCTCGGATCAACCCCCGGCAACTCGGCCCGGATGGCGAGGGCATCGCCCTTCTCGAAGACGTCGACCCGTGGCATCCACGGTCCTGTCGCAAATCCCTTGTCCTCGAACAA
>CAYXMJ010000060.1:0-11438 GCA_964465915.1 uncultured Acidimicrobiaceae bacterium | reverse complement strand
AGACGTCGACCCGTGGCATCCACGGTCCTGTCGCAAATCCCTTGTCCTCGAACAACCGATCAAATTCGGTCATGAAGCCCCAGGGGTCAAAGCGCACCAGATTGGCCATATCTATGGTCCTCCTTCTGTGACAATCAGATTGCACTCATTGTATAACATCATCAAATCTAAGTCTATTCCGCTTAGATATGAACTCAGGCCGGGCGTCCAGGCGCGCAAAGAGCAGGGGCCCCGTCGATGACGAGGCCCCTTGGAAGGTTGTGAGTCGGCCCGGCCCGGTCAGTTGGTGTCGATCGAGAAGCGCCGGCTGGCCCTCTTTGGGTCCTTGTTGCCGGCCTCGTCAACGACGTGGGCGAAGACCTTGAAGTTGCCGTCCTTGTTCAGGTTGCGGGTGAAGGTCCACGTGGTGTCGGTACCACCGGGATCGGCCAGGGTGACCTTCGGCAGCTTGACTTTCTTGTTCTTCCAGGTCCCGTCGCTCTGCAGGTACTTGCCGGTGTCGGTGTCCTTGACGATGAGCCTGACAAAGCCGACCCCGAGGTTGTCGGTCGCGATCCCTTTGAACGGCACCGTCGTCGATGACAGCGTCTGGTCCTTCTTGGGCTTCTTGACTTTCCCATTGGGGTCCGTCGTGTCAACCCGGAAGGTTGCCCTGGCCCTGTCGGGGTCCTTGTTGCCTGCCAAGTCCTTGACCTGGACCCACACCTTGAAGTTGCTCTCGGGCAGGGTGCCGTTCCAGTCCCACTCGGTCGTCGGGCTGTTGGGGGACGTGAGCGAGGCAGGCACCGCGTTCCAGTCGCCCCACGTGGTTCCGTCGTCCTGGAGGTACCTGCCGGATTCCTTGTCCCTGATGATCAGGTTGACCTCGGCGACCGCAACGTTGTCGGTGGCGCTGCCTTCCATGGCGACCGAGGTCGTCGCAAAGGCTTGGTCCGCGGTCGGGACGTCGAGCGACCCGTCGGGTTCAACCGTGTCGGTGCCGGAGTTCACGACGAACGATCGTGTCGCCGGTGAGCCGTCTACGTTGCCGACGATGTCCTCAGCCCGTACCGTGACGGTGTAGTTGCCGTTGGGGAGGTCGCCCGACCAGCCAAAGGCCGTCGAGGTCGCTTGATACTCGTGGACAAAGGAAGGGATCTGCGCCCACGGTGTTGCCCAGGTCAGGTCCGGCTGGAGAAACTTGTTGGTCCCGGTGTTCTTGACCACCACGTACACCTCGGCGACACCCTTGTTGTCGGTGGCGTTGCCGGTCACAGTCACTCGACCGGTGTACACCTGGCCGTTGACCGGAGCGGTCACGCTTCCGTTTGGCGCGGTGGTATCGCTGGGCGGCGTTGTGCTCGGGAGCTCGAAAAGGGCGTGGCGGTAGGTCGTTCGTCCGCCGAAGTTCTCGCCATCACTGCCGGCGAGCAATCCGACCGGAGCCGCCTCCAGAGCGAGCACACCGCGCTGGCCCGAGGCGCCCGGGTCCCACGGCAAGGCAGTTCCGTTGGCGATGTTGATGGCGCCGATCTGCTGGCGGTCCACCGTGTTCGGCGGTTTGTTGTTCGTGTTGCCGTTGCCCCAGTCGGTCCACACTGTTCCGGGCTTCTGGAACCAACGCATGTGGCCACCGATGTAGATCGCTTCGTCGGTGACGGCGACGGCTTCGGGGGTATCGAACAGTCGGGACACCCAAGCAGAGGTGACGCCGTTGCCGCCTGCTGTCGGAAAACGCACCGCGACGTCACAACCTGGGGCGTGGTTGCCGAGGGACGACACCACGACGAAGTAGGAGCCATCGGGCGAGAACTGCGCATCGCGCATCAGCGGCCGGATGAACGATTGGAACCACGGCTGGCAGTCGTGGTCATAGTGATCGGTCTGCCACGGCAGCAGGCTGGGGGCTCCGTCGATGTCGATCAGCGCCACGCTCTGGCGCGCCTGCCCGGCGACTTTGCGCGAGTTGTGGACGACCAGCAGCTTCTTGCCGTTGGGAGTGACGTCGAGGGCCCGCACCGCACCAGCTCGGTTGTTGGGGTTCTCGTCGATCCAGTACCCCGTTTCCTCAGTGACCGGGAAGTTGAAGTTCGAGGCGACCGCTCCGGTCTGCAGGTCGACTGCGGCGAGCTTCTCGCGAGGGGTTCCGTTGACCTCAGCGAAGCCGCCGCCGAAGTAGACCCGGTTGCCGGCAACGACGACGTCGTTGACGGTGGCGGTGGCGTTCGCCTTGAACGCGGTCACGACGGATCCGTCGACCACGTTGAGCTTGACCACCCGCTTGCGGCTCTTGCCGTTCACCGTGTTGAACTTGCCAACGGCGATGATCGTGCCGTCACCGGCATCCGCCAGGGCGTAGACAGCACCGTTCAGCTCCGGCCGGAATGCCATGTCGAGCCGACCTGTGGCGATGTCGTAAGCGGCGAGATACGGTTGGTTGACGACGCCGAACGTGTCGTCGCGTACCTGGGTGTAGCCCCCGCCGACGATGATTCGGTTGCCGACCTGAAGGTGGCCGCGTACCTCGTCGTCGAGAAACTCGGGGGTGTTGGTCCTGGGGACTCCTTTGACCACGTCACCGTGGTCGACTCCGGTGGCCGCCGCGTCCTCAATTGCCAATGCCATCGTCAGCGCGGTCGCCAGCGCCAGAACGACGATGACGCCAGACCGAACGCGGCGCTGTGATAACCCGATCCCCATACTCCTGCCCCCTACGCGATGTAATTGCCGTCGACCCGAGCCCCCTGTGTGCAAAGCATGGCCGCCGATGGCAACATTCTAATTGCACGCGGCGTTATGCGGAGAGGGAGTTTTGCGGCCCACCGGAGGTCTAGTCTCGGCTACGTGACGTTCCTTCTGCTCACCAACGACGACGGAGTGGAGTCTCCCGCACTCGTACCGTTTGCCAAGGCATTGCGGCGCCTCGGGCGAGTCGAGGTGGTGGTCCCCGACCGGGAGCGAAGCTGGATCGGCAAGGCGATCACCCGCCACGACGAGATCAAGGTCGAGGTGGTGGAACACGATGGCGTGTCGATCCACACCGCAACCGGGTATCCGGCCGATTGCACCCAACTCGGGGTGCACCTCCTGTTTGATGAGACGCCGTCGATGGTGATTTCCGGAATCAACATCGGCTACAACCACGGGGCGGGATTCCTGCTGTCGAGCGGGACGATCGGGGCGGCCGTAGAGGGATGGATCAGCGGCGTGCCCGCAATGGCGTTCTCAGCAGGAACCCGTGGCGACTGGGGCTACTGGAGTCACTTCGTGTGGACGGAAGAGGCCACCGAGATGTGGAGCCGCCTCGCCGTGCTCGCCACCGATATCGTCGAGTCGGTCATTGCGGCGGGAGGCGCCTTAGGGGCCGACGTGCTCAGCGTCAATCTTCCCGGCGATGCCGACGGCATCACCCCGCGCCGGGTTACCTCGGTGGCTCGCGTGGGGTACGACCACCTGTTCAAGCAGACCGGCGATGGCGTCTTCAGTCACGGCTACGGCGGCGGGTTCCGTCACATGGGCGGTCTCGAGGGCACAGATATCCAGGCGGCGGAAGATGGCGCCATCTCCATCACGCCGATCGTTGTTCCCCAGGCCGGCACGATGCCTCCCGATCTCGTTGCGATGTTGGAACGGGGCGGTTGAGGCTCAGTCCCACGCAGTCTTCTACAGGATGGATGGCCTTCTACAGGATGGATGGCGTCAGGGCTCGAATCCGCTCGAGGATCCCGTCGAACGTTGCCACGGTGAATCGGAGGGTTGGGGTTTCCGCCGGTTCATTGGTCACCACCCAATAGCCGAGATGCCCAGCGTCGAGGACGCGCAGTTCGGCATCGTGATGCGAGTGGTCGATGTCGGTCCACAGGCTGGTCGCGCACCACGTGCGGAGACATGACCGATGGGCGAGCACCAGGCGTTTTGCCCACACGGCCTCGACTCCGGCGCCGGCGACGACTGCGGTGGCCGCCGCGGGGTCGGTCGCCCAGAGATCCTCGGCGATCTCGAGGGCCGCGGTTGGAGCAGTAACTGAGCCGAGGAAGCTTGGGGCGGGACGGGCCACGATCCTGGTGAGTTGGGCCAGGTGGAATGGCAGCAGGTTGGGGTCGATCGAGTGGAGAGCGAAGGCGTCATGAGCGCTCGGGTGGCCGAGGACGGCCTTGCCGTTGTGGTGCCAAATGGTGGCGATCTCGGTGGATTCCTCAGTCACCTCGGTCGACACGACCGTGGTCGGTCCGGTGACGACCGAGAGCAGGTCGGCAGCCAACGGATGGAGGCTGCCGTCGCGGCTGATTCCGGCCCGTTCGAGCTCGGAAATGGCCCGGGTCATGGTCGCGTCCGATTCGGTTGGTCCTCCGGTTCTCAGCAGCATGGCCACCGGGACCAGACGGCGGGGCAAGGTGAGGGCGCGTCGCCCGGCGTCGAGTACCGGCTGGGTCACGGAGTGGTCGATCCTTGCTGGGCCGGAGGGCCGGGGAGGATGTCGGCAACTTCCCACACGCCCTCGTTGCTGGAGAGCTCGAGGGTGTAGGCCACGACATGGACGATCCCGGCCGGCGTCGTCGCCTTGACGACGGTACTCACGTAGGTCTTGCCCTCGACCACGCCCGTCGCCAACTCAGACAGGGCAATGGTCTGATATGGGAAGGGTTCAACTGCCCGGATGTCACTGCCTGCGATGGTGTAGCGCGACAGCCGGTGTGATCCGACGAGCATCGCGTCGAGGAACTCGGCGGTGAACTCGGCCAGTTCGGCGTCGACCTCGTTGGCGAGCGGTGGGATGGGTGGCGCCGTGGGTGCGGGGGGCCCGGCGACTCGTGCCGGAATCTCGGTCACGATGAGCTGCCCATTGACCTTCATGATCGCGACTTGGTAGTGCTCGATACCCGCCGAGACGTAGCCGTCCTCGGTGCGCTCCAGAACCTCGGTGGCCACGGTCACATCCCAGTAGTCGCCGCCGCGAGCCTGGATTTGCAGGGTGGCGGCCCGGGTCACATAGCGATCGAGGGGCGACATGGCGGCGATCGTTGGCTCTGGGGCCATGAACGTCTTGACCGATTGCCCGTCATCTCCGCCTCGGGTCAGGTAGGTCGCAATGAACAGCTCGGCGAAACCGTCGACGCCGGGCGGCGGAGCAGGGGTGGTAGAAAGGGCGGTGGTCGGCGCTGCTCGGGATGCCCACAGCCCCGCTGCGGCGGCGAGCACGGCGCAGGCGGCCAGTGCGATGACAAGACCCTTGATGGGGCGGTGCGCCCTCGGGTCGGATGGCGGGGTCTCCGGCTCGACTTTCGCCTCGGGTTTGGGGTTGGTCTCCGCTCCGAAGTAGTCCTCGATGTCGGTGACCGGCGTCCCAAAATCGGAGTGCATCGTCACGGCTGCTCCACGGCAACTGGGGGTAGCACAACGATCTCACCGGGATAGATGAGGTCGGGATCGCTCGAGCGGATGACGTCATGGTTGGCGACGACCACGCGGTGCCAGTATTCGCCGACGTCCGGCAATTCAGCTCCGGAGGCGGCAAGGCCGCCAAGGTGCCGTTCGGCGATCGTCCACAAGTTGTCGCCGGGGGCCACGGTCCATCGCGCCGGCTCGGTGATGACCATCGTGGGCGGCGCCACAGCTGCGGGGGTGGGGGCCCCTGCCGGGGTGGGCGTCCACCCGACGCGGGCAGCCCCCTGTGGCATGGTGCCCGCCGGTGCCGCGTCCTCGCCGTCGACAAACGGAGGGATGGGGAGGCCGTCCTGGCCGATCTCGACGACGATCGGCGAGGGCAGGTCGTTGGCGATGGCGGGCGCGGTCGGACCGGCCACCGTTGCGGCCACGATCGTCAATGCCGCCGTACCGTCAATCACTCTGCGCACGACTGGGAGCGTTGCCCACTCGATGGCGCGGACTGCCGCCGGAATCCTGGCCATCCCGGCCAGGGCATAGAGCGCAGTTGAGACGGTGAGCCAGTAGGTGAGCACCAACGCGACGATCCGCAGGAGCGCCGGCAGCGACTCGTCGGCAGGGGTTTGCTGGAGCCAATCGCCCAGCCGGCGCCATGGAATCTGGAACCACACCACGCCCCCGATGGCGTGCAGGGTGGCGATGGCGCCGACCTCGAAGACGATCAGTGTCGCCGCTCGTATCCCTCTCGATGTTTGTTCCATCGTGTCACCATATATCCTGTTCAACATCGTTGTCAATATCTATACATGTTAAATAGATCTTGACAATCGTTAAGTATCACTCATACTCTCCAACAGTGACCAAGGTGGCCGGCCACGTGGTCGGTCGACCCGAGCAAGGAAGGATCACCACTATGGCGAACATGTTTGGGGCGGATCTATCGGATCTCGCAGCTCTGCGAGGGACGTTTGAGACGAAGGCGGGAGAGGTCCAGGCGCTGACTGGAGAACTGTCGGCGAAGGTGGACCCGGCGGCAACGGCATGGCAGGGGCCGGGCGCCGACAACTTCCGAGCGGCATGGAACGGTGACTTCAAGCCGGCACTCACCAAGCTCGAGACGGCGCTCGAGGAAGCCGCAGTTGCGGTCGGCAAGTACCGCGAGAACATCGAAGCCGCCACCCGGTAGCCGCGGGCTGGCGATCGGCAGGGGAAAGCGTGACCGCCTACCAACTCCGGCAACTGGCCGACCGCAAGCGGGCGGAGGCGGATGCGCTCACGGCGTCCGCCGCCCGATTGCGGACGACTGCCGATTCGTTCCGCGACCTGCTGAAGGGGGTTACCGACCAGTCCCGTCGGGTCTGGCAGGGACCGGCGGCTACCGACTTCGAGGACAAAGCGCAGGCAGCAAACCGTGATCTCCGTCAGCAGGCTCAAGCCCTGTTGAGCACCGCGACTGGCTTCGACCGGGAGGCAGTGGAACTGAGGGCGGCGGCCAGCGCCCTCGACCTGCGGGCTGCCGCCGAGGAGGCTGCGAGCGTTTCGGGCGGACCGGCTCCGCCCCCAACCGGTGTGTGGTGACGGATGCAGATCGTCGTGCATCGCTCTCGAGCCGAATTCGAGGTGGTGCTCAACGTCGGCGACGAATCGGCCTCAATCGGCGAGATCGTCGCCGGGTGGTTTGAGGATGCTCCCGCGGCGTTTGTTGTCGACGGTGTGGTGCGCTCGCCAGACACTCCCTTCGCGTCAAGTGGTCTGCGATCCGGGTCAGCTCTGATCCCGCTGGCAGCAGCGGGACCGGTGCCCGAACTGATGGCGGGTGGGGTAGCCGCCCTCGCTCGGTCGACCTCCACTTCGCGGCTTGCCTTCAACCGACCCCCGCGGTCCGAATATCCGGTGTCGCTGCCGGCCATCGAGGTGCCGGTCGCACCACCGGCGGCCAAACCCTCAACACGGTTTGGTTGGGGGGCGCTGGTCGTTCCGCTGATACTCGGATTGGTCATGGCGGTGCTCTTCCACCCCCGGATGGCGCTGTTCGCCCTGTTCAGCCCGGCCATGATGCTCGCCAACTGGATGGAGGACCGCAGACGCAATCGGCGCGAGCGAAAGACCAACCAAGGCGACCTCGATCGCAGCCTTGCCGGATTCGGCGAGCGACTCGACGGCCTGGCCAGCGCAGCCGCCCGACTCAAACGCCGGGAGGTGCCGCATCCCGACGCGCTGATCGCATCTCTCTTCGCCGGGAGTTCCCGCATGTGGGAGCGCCGGGCACATCACCCCGACGTGATGGTGTTGGGAGTCGGCAGTGGGGACGTCCCTTGGAGTCCGGCCTTGATCACCCCACCCGCCGGTGCCGCAGAGGAGGCACAGGCCTTGCTGGTGGCCCACGGCGAATTGTGTGAGGTCCCGGTCGAAATCGAGTTGCGGCCCGGTGTGGTGACCGGTCTGGTCGGTGATCGCCGCCGCGTGCTTGGCGTGGCCCGGTCGCTGCTGATTCAGGCTGCGATTCTCCACGGTCCGGCCGATCTCGAGATCACGGTCGTCACCGACGCACCGGACGTGTGGGACTGGACCAAGTGGCTGCCTCACACCGACCTCGACCCGGCAAGTGGGCTGCGTCGGCTTGGAGCCGCCCGGGAGGACATCGAATCGGTCATTGCGGCCTTGGTGGACTCGATTGAGCAGGAGCACGAGTGCAGCGGGCCCGTTCGGCTCCTCGTTGTCGATGTTGTGGATGTCGCCGCCGAATCGTGGCACCGGGTGCGCGAAGGCCTGAGTGCGGCGGCTCGGGGCAAGGCCGCCGCCATTGCGGTTGCTCCCGCGATGAGTGAGTTGCCGTCGGTGTGTACTTCGATCGTGGCCGCTGGTGCGGTCGGACCTGCCGAGCTGCAGGCTCCGGCAGAGAATCGAGGTGCCGGCGGGATTGCGCCGTGGGTCGTCACCGCGGCAACCGCGCGCCGGGCGGCTAGGGCGCTCGCCGCCTTTCGGGATCCGGATGTTGTTGCCGGCGCCGCGGAGCTACCCCACCAGGTTCGACTGCCCGACCTTCTGGGGATTTCCGATCCGACACCGGAGGCCATCGTGCGCCGCTGGCAAGCTGAAGGCGCCGCCCCTCGACCGTCGGCTCCCATCGGTATGACTGTTGCCGGCCCGCTGGTCGTCGACTTTGTGGCCGATGGACCCCACGCCCTGCTGGCGGGGACCACAGGCTCCGGCAAGTCCGAGCTGCTGCGCACGATGGTCGCCTCCTTGGCGGCAACGAACGATCCCGACCACCTCACGTTTGTACTGATCGACTACAAAGGAGGGAGCGCCTTCGACGTCTGCGCCGACCTGCCGCACACCGTCGGTCTGGTGACCGATCTCGATGGACACCTGGCGTCGCGGGCGCTGACCTGCCTCGAGGCCGAACTGCGGTACCGCGAGCAGCGTTTGCGCACTGCGGGGGAGTCTGATCTCGATGCCTACCTGGCCGGCGGTGAGGGGGAGCCGCTGCCCCGCCTGCTGGTTGCGATCGATGAGTTCGCCGCCCTGGCCAAGGAACTGCCGGCGTTCATGGCGTCCCTGGTCGACATTGCCCAGCGCGGTAGGAGCCTTGGCGTGCATCTCCTGCTTGCCACCCAACGGCCCGGGGGTGTGATCAGCGACAACATCCGCGCCAACACAAATCTGCGGATGGCGCTGCGTGTCCAGGATGGGTCCGACTCAACCGACGTGTTGGGTATTCCGGATGCGGCGGCGATCGGTCGGATGCAGCCGGGCCGCGGCCTGGTGCGGCGCGGGCCGAGTGACGTGGTGCCGTTCCAAACGGCGTTGGTGACCGCACCAAGGGGCGATGGCGCCGTGGCGGCAACCGTGGTGCGGCCCTTTGTCTTTGGCTACGAGCAGCCGGTGCCATCCGGCCATGATCGCACCGAGACCGGACCGACCGACCTGGGGGTGTTGGTCGATGCAGTGATTGGGGCGACCGCCACCTTGGGGCTCGAGCCACCGCGCCCACCTTGGCCGGATCCACTCGACGCCGTTGTGCCCGCAGGTCTGCTCGACGCGACACCACCCGATCAGCTGCACGGCGCTCGGATCGCGGTCCCGCTCGGGCTCGCCGACGAGCCCGCCCACCAGAGGCAACGAACCGCATGGTGGTCGAGCGAGGACGGCAACCTGCTGCTGTATGGCGTGCCCGGTTCGGGAACGACGACAGCTCTGGCGACCATCGCGCTTGGGGTGGCGGAACGTCATTCGCCGGACGATGTGCACGTGTACGTCATGGACTTCGACGACCAGCGGTTGGCACCTCTGGCCGGCCTCCCTCACGTCGGTGCCATCGTCGGGGCCGGGGAGCGGGAGCGCCAACTGCGGCTCCTGAGGTTTCTCCAGTCCGAGGTGGAGGCGCGCCGAGTGGCGGTGGCAACCAACGCGGAGGTCCTCGCCGAACTGCCCGCCCTTGCGGTGCTCGTGGACAACTACGCCGGTCTGGCGGCGGCCTTCGATCAGCCGGCCGACATGGCGGTGCGAACCATTCTCCCCCGAGTCGCCGCTGATGGCCCCGGCGTTGCAATCCACGTGATAGCCACCGCAAAGCAGCCCATCGACATCCCCGCCCAACTGAGCTCACTGGTCCCCGCCAAGCTGGCCTTCCGCCTGACCGACCGTTATGAGTACGGCGGACTCGGCGTCCCCATCGACGAGGTGCCGGAAACCCCGGGGCGCGCCCACCAGTCGGGCACGGGAAGGGAGATCCAGATCGCCCAGGCCCATCCCGGGGGGATCGGCGCGGCGGTGGACGCGCTCGGCGACCGTACGGTGGGGCGTACGCCGCATCGTATCGAGGTGCTCCCCAACGAGGTCAAGGTGGCCGACATCGTCGATGCGGCCCGGGTCTTTGACCTCGAGTGGGCGCTGCCGATCGGGATCGGCGACCACGACCTGAGCCCGGTCGGGTTTCGGCTCGTTGAGGGAGATCACGTGGTTGTCGCCGGGCCACCGCGCTCGGGCAAGTCAACGGCGTTGATGACGATGGCTTCGATCGTGGCCGGCCACCGACCCGATGTCGCCATCACCGCCGTGGCGTTGCGGCGCTCGCCCCTGCGCGACTGCCCTCAGGTGACGCGGCTCGTCACGGATCCCGAGCAACTGGCGGATGCCCTCGGCTCGGTACCCGACGACGACGGGTCGTCGCATCTCGTGTTGGTCGACGATGCCGGCCTGGTCGACGACGAGGGTGGCTGGCTGGCCGCCGTGATCGCTTGCCGCCGTCCCGGAGTCCACGTGGTGGCGGCCGACCAGGCGGACACGCTGCGGGCCGCCTACGGGCATTGGACCAAGGAGCTGCGACGTTCCCGCCTCGGGCTCGCCCTCAAGCCAAATGCAGGCTCCGATGGGGACCTGTGGCAGACGCCCCTGCCACGGCGCGGTCCGCCGCACCTCCCTCCCGGCCGGGGCTACCTGGTGGCGGACGGCCACTGTGAGTTGGTGCAGACAGCATGGCAGTGAGCGCCTTTCGCGGGATAGACCCCGACGGGCTCGCCGGGTTGAGCCGGATGTTGGAGGGCACCGCGGCACAAGTGCTCGCAGCCGGCAACCTGGGGTACGCCGTGCTCACTCGTCACGACCGGGTGTCTGCAGTCGACCGCTTCGGGATGGCGATGAGCCGCCTCGCCCGGCGGATCGATGACGAGGCGGCAGAGATGAACTGGCGCGCCGAGGCGATTCGACAGGGGCAGATGATGACGTACTCGTCGATGCTCTCGATTGTGGTTGCTGAGGCCCTGTGGGAGGAGGCCGAGTTTGCTGCCGTTGCCCGGTTCACGGTCGCCGACCGTCGACAGAGCTTCGACCTGTGGCGCCAGGGCCCGCCGGTTGGTGCACTGAGGAAGTTGCGGCCCGACCGGGTGGCAGGGGTGTTTGCGGAGATGCATCCTGCGGTGGCAGACCGCCTGCTGCTCGCAGAACCTGCTCTCGTCGGCGGGTTGGATGGCGCACCAGTCCACCTGCGGTGCGCCGCCAACGACATCCTCATCGTCCGGTCTCGACTTCGCCGTCCGGCTGGTGGGTGGCGGCACGGTGGGGTCGACCTC
>CAYXMJ010000059.1:5412-15234 GCA_964465915.1 uncultured Acidimicrobiaceae bacterium | reverse complement strand
GGCGTGCCCCGGCGAAGCAGGCGAAGGACGCCAGGACGCCGGTTCCCGTGCCCACGTCGAGCACGACATCTCCGGGACGGACGGTCTCGAGGATTGCTTTGAGGAAGGCCGTCGTCCTGGTTCTGTCGCCAAGCATCGCATGGTGGTATTCGATGACCTCAGCGATCTCGCTGTCGTACATGGGCCCGATTATCGCGTATGTGCGGGTCGGACCACCCGGCGCCACAGCCAGATTTCTCCTTGGTTTTCTTGCGCGTTCCAGCGACACTAGTTACGTGGTAGACGCAGGAGTTGACACGCGCCTACACATGTGGCGGCAATCAAACTGCGGTTAGTGGTCAAGGAGATGGTGCGTGGCCGTACCGGGATCTACAGCAAGTTCACTGAGAGCGCTCCGGCGCGGCCGCGTCTACGGGACGGGTCCGCGAACTGCGTGGTTCCTCGCTCTAGTCTGTCTCGGCTTCACAGCCCTGGTGGGTTGGTGGCTGATGGACGTCGCCTCGCTGCTGCAGCCCCCGTTGCCGTGGTGGGCGCTGGCCGTTGCCTTCTACGCCGCGGAGTGGTTGGTCGTCCATCTCCGGGTTGGTCGCAATGTGCAGTCGCTCTCGATGACGGCGGCGCCGTTGGTGATCGGCTTCTACGCCGTGGCCCCACTCGAACTCCTCGCCGCAGCAGGCGTTGCCGCTGTTGCCCTCGCCGGCAGCCACCGTCGGCAGCCCATATCGATGTTGATCTTCCACGTCGCGCAACGGATGATGCTGGCGTCCGTGGCGCTTGCCGTGTTCGCGGCGGCTGCACCGCCTTCCGATCCCCTGGGACCTCCAGGTTGGCTCGTTGCCATCGCCGCGACTCAGGCGGCGCTGATTCTGCGGTACGCGACGGACTACCTGGTCGCCCGGTCCACGGGGGTCAGGCCGCCGCTGCGAGAACTGTTCGAAGCGTTTGGGTTTGGATCGATTGTCACGGCCCTGAATGCGGCGATTGGAATGCTCGTCGCCCGGGCCTTGTTCGATGCGCCGCGGACCGCCGTGTTTGCCATCATCCCCGGCATCGTCCTGTTCGGCGTCTATCGGGCCTACGCCGCGTCGCGCCAGGAGCGGTCCCGGTTGAAGCTGCTCTACGAGGCCACACGTGACATCCATTCCGCCCCGCAGATCGAGACCTCGCTCGCCGTCGCCGCTTCCCACGCCCGCGAGATGTTCGAAGCCGAGTTCTGCGAGATCGTGCTCTTGCTGGGGCCGGACGCCGACGCCTACCGGACCATCGTCGGCCCGGGCGCCTACCAATCTGCGATGGACCGTGTCGACCTCAGCCGATGGCGCATCTTGTGGGATCGGGTCAACGTCGAACAGCGGCCCTTCATCGTCAACCGCCTGGGCTCGCTGGCGTCATCCGCCGGGGAACGCCGGTTGCCGATCGAAGCAGCGATGGTCGCCCCGATCTCGATGGGCGAGAAGCATTCAGGGATGATGGTGGTAGCCAACCATGCCGCCGACGGCGGTGAATTTGGCGCCGCGGACCTCGAACTGCTCTCAACCCTGGCCGATCAGGTAGGGGTCGCCGTCGAGAACGGCCGTCTCGAAGATTCGCTGGCTGAGCTGACGGCACTCAAAGAGGAGTTGCGCCATCAGGCCCTGCACGACGGTCTGACCGGATTGGCGAATCGCACCCTCTTCTCGGAACGGGTTTCGCACGCCCTGCAGCTGACCCGACGCAACGGCAGCCAATTGGCTGTGATGTTCCTCGATCTCGACGACTTCAAGAACGTCAACGACTCCTTGGGGCACGCCGCAGGGGATGAGATGTTGCGCGAGGTAAGCGGACGGCTCCGCCTCCAATGTCGCCCCGAGGACACCATCGCTCGTCTCGGCGGCGACGAGTTTGGCGTCCTGATCGAAGGCGTGGACGACGTTCAGGATGCGACCCGGGTAGCTAGGCGGATCCTCGATGGTCTGGCGGCACCGATTCTGCTGTCCGGGCGCGAGGTCACGGCAAAGGTCAGCATCGGGATTGCTCTCGGCCGCCACGGAGACTCGGCGGGCAAGGTGCTCCACGACGCCGACTCCGCCATGTATGCCGTCAAGCGCACTGGCAAGGGCACGTTCCGGCTATTCCAGCAGAGCATGCACGCCGAGGTGATCGCCCAGATCCAGCTGCAATCCGATCTCGAAGCTGCGGTGGCTAAGGAAGAGCTTCGGCTCCTGTATCAGCCTCTTGTTGATCTCGAGAGTGGCGCCGTCAGGGGTTTCGAGGCGCTGGTCCGTTGGGAGCACACTCGCAAGGGATGGCTGGGCCCCGATGCCTTCATTCCCTTTGCCGAGGAGAGCGGGATCATTCACGAGATCGGAAAGTGGGTGCTGTGGGAGGCACTGCGGCGGCTGCGCATCTGGCAAGACATGCTGGGTCCGAACACGGACGACTTCGAGGTCACCGTCAACCTGTCCGCCAAGCAGCTCGAGGATCCCGAGATCGTGGCCGAAGTTGCCAGGGCACTGGAAGAGTCGCAGACCGATCCCGCCCTGCTGGTGCTCGAGATCACCGAGACGGCCATGATGCGGACCGCTCCGGAGCGGCTCGACGAGTTGCGCGGCCTGGGTGTTCGCCTCGCCATCGACGACTTTGGGACGGGCTACTCGTCGTTGGCGTCGCTCCATCGCTTGCCGGTCGACGTCCTCAAGATCGATCGGCTGTTTGTTGAAGGTCTCGAGGACCAGGACAGCGCCTCACCCTTCGTCTCGACGATTGTCGGGTTGGGTAGGTCACTGGGCCTCGAGACGATTGTGGAGGGTATCGAGACCAAGGAGCAGCTCGAACGGGTGCGGGCGTTGGGTTGCACGCTGGGTCAGGGCTTCTACTTCGCTCGCCCATTGCGGCCGAAGCAGGCGAGTGCGTTGTTGCAGCGCCAGATCGACAACCAGAAGGTGTTCGACTTCGTCAAGCTGGCCGACGGATATCGCGACCACCGCTTGCGGGTCGTTCGCTGAGTCGGGTCACCCCGTTTCCGGATCAAGCAGTCGGGTCGGGACGCGGGATGCGGAGTGGCATCACGGGGCTGATCGGAACGTCCGTGCTTGCCAGGTATGCGACGTAGGCATCGGTGCCGAGGCCCTGGAACCCTCGCTCGACGAGAAGCTTGTACGTCTCAGATATCGTGTCCGAACCATCCGCTTGGCTGGCAGCGGTCAAACGCATCGCCGATTCGAGCGGTGCGAAAGTGAAGACCTGCCCGGCAATTGCAGGCTCCGCAACGATCTGGTCGGAGCATTCGATTCGGCGGTACCGACGTTCGCGCCGGTCCAGTGCCCTCAGTTCAGCGTGGGTGACCTGGAACACAACGCCGTTGATGTTGGAGTCTGGGTCTGGCTCGATGCCAAGTGCCGAGATGGTTCGGTCCGGTCTTGTTCCATCGGGCAACTCGTAGTGCTTGTCGGTGGGATCGTCGTGGAGGTTCCTCATCCCGGCATTCCATGACCTGCGATAGCCCACGAGAGTCGCTGGCCCGTGTCCCAAGGAGGTGTCGATGCGTCGGCCAATCGTTCGCTCGATTTCCCTGGGGGAAACAAGCGAGCCGTATCCAAAGACCCAAGGGCTACCACGCATGGTCACGCCCCTGGTCGGGCACCTCACCGGTGACCCGTGAATCCGGTCGGGTCGCGAGTCGGTCGTTGGCCTTGGTGACAATCGATGGCTGGGGTGTGGTCATCACGGACCTGAGGTTGGTGCGGATCTGAACGTCGGCGACAGAGGAATCGAGGCCACGGTAGAACCTACCCGGTCGAGCCCACTTGCCTTGGCAACGAGCAACCGAGCGTTTCGGGCGTGCACCGTGGTCGGCGATGGTCCGGGAGGAACCCTACGCTTGCGGTATGCATCTCTATGAGCTGAACGAACCCGCCGATCTGACCGATCCTGTGCTGATCGTCGCCTTCGATGGTTGGGTGAATGCCGGGTCGGCTGCCACCGGTGCCGCCGAGCATCTGGCAGGAGACGGTGAGGTTATCGCCAGGTTCGATCCTGACGAGCTCTACGACTACCGGGCCGCCCGGCCGACCGCCGAATTCGAGAGTGGGGTCCTGGCATCCATCGAGTGGCCTGCGCTGACCATCCGCCACCGCTCAGCCGAAGGCCGGAACCTGCTGGTGCTCTCAGGTGTTGAGCCCAACTGGCGGTGGCAGCGGCTCGGGCGTGAGATTGCCGACCTTGCCATTCAACTCGGGGTTGCCGAGCATGTTTCACTGGGGGGCATCCCGTGGGCGACGCCCCACACCCATCTCACCTCGATCATCGAGACCGCTTCGGAGCACGAACTACTCGAGGACGACGCCGACCACCCGGAAGGCACGTTGCAGGCGCCGGCGTCGGCGACCTCGGCTGTCGAGTCGTATGTCGCCGCGCTTGGAATCCCCACTCGCGGATTCTGGGCAAGGGTTCCGCACTACGTCGGCGCCGCCTACGTGCCGGCCACCGTCGCACTCGTCGAACGGGTGCTGGCCCATCTCGGGATCAGCCTCCCGTACGGAACGCTGCTCAATGATGCCGCAGCCCAACGCCGCAGGCTTGATGAGCTGGTTGCCGAACAACCGGAGGCCCAGGCTCTTGTCGAACGCCTCGAGCGGCTCGCCGTCGAGGACGCCCCATCCGGGGAGGATCTCGCCACCGAGATCGAGCGGTACCTGCAACAGCAGCCGCCGGAGCTCGACCCCTTCGGCGACGACGGCGAGCCGGGCGGCCCCAGCGGGGAGTAGCGCCTACTCGGGCTCGGCTGTTTCGACCGTTTCCGCCTCTTCGGTCGCGGGCTCGGCGGTGGCCGCGGCCGTCGCTGCGGTGGCGCCCGACTCTGCCGGCTCGTCATCCATCCGCTTGCGGCGCCACCTCCAGATCAGCCACAGGACGATCGGAACCCAGATGAAGGGCAAGAGCAGACCGGCGAGAAGGACGATCACGCCGCCCAGCCACAACAGCATGTCCCACGCCGCCTCCAACCCGTCGCTGAACCCCGGTAGGCCACCAGGGTCGACCGCCTGAATGCTGGTCTGGGTGGTAGCGGCCACGGTGCGGCCCTCGATCGGCTCGCCGTCCTGGTTGATCGGCGTGGCTTCCACTCGGGTCCGGGTACGCACGTCCTGGTCGACTTCGACCTCGAACGCCAGCGTGAACGACTGACCCGGCTGAAGGGTCCCCGCCGGGTTGCCAACGACCACGATCAGGTCGCCGGTCTCGATGCCGAGAACGGTGTCGGTGAGGGTGAAGTCGGTGAGCGGGGTGTCGCCCGGGTTGTTCACCTTGAAGCACAAGGTGGCCGTCTCGCCCTTCTCAACGGAGATGCCGTTCTGGCCGGGGCACGAAGACCCGGCGTCGTCGCTACCCGGATACGCCGTGACCTTCAGGCCGATCTGCGGGTTGGCGAGAGCCTCGGTGAGGGTGAGGGTGATGGTCGCCAGGGCGACCCGGTCCTGGAGGGTGCGCAGCTGGCCGCGCAATGTCTCAAGATCGGTTTCGCGCTGGAGGAGCTGGTTTTCGACGTTGGCGATGGTCTTGATGTCGGTCGCCTCGGCGAGCAGCCCCTGGAGTCGTTCGACGCTGACCTCGGCAGTCTTGATCCTGCTCTCGAGATCGACGATTCGCTCGGTCACGTCGTCGGCGGTGACGGTCTGGGTGCGCACATCGCCGATATTGCCGAGCAAGGCGAGGGTTTCCTGGAAGTTCTCCGGCGGCACCTTGAAGATGAGGACGCTGCGGGGCTCAGGCGCTCCCGTGGTCTGCTGACCGAAGAGGAAGCCGCCGACGGATGCGACGACGCGGCTCGCTTCGACTCCCGCGGCCGCCACGTCGGTCACCGCGACCACGAGGTCTGCGGTGTAGATGATGTCGCGATTCAGTGCGATCACCTGGCCGGGATCGAGGGCGACGCCGCCGGCGCCGAGTTCGTCGCGGGCCTCGATCGCGCTAGGCGCTGGGACCTCGGGTTCGAGTTCGGCGGAAGCCTCATCCATCGCCTCGGCGGAGGCAGACGTCGTGGTTGTCTGCGAGAAGGCAGCCAGACTCGCATCGTCTCCGCCACCAACGCAGGCGGCTGCCACCACCGCCAGGATGACGACCACTGCGAGAACCCATTGCCAACGCTTCGCTGCGTGAATCACTGTTCCTCCCACGGCTCAGTTGTCGCTGCTGTGACGCTTGGGTGTTCGGCAATGGTTCCCGCCCAAGAAGGCTCAGGGGAGGGGTGGAGTGGTTCGATAACAGTGGGTATGGCAGACGCGCCGCGGATTCTCGTTGCTGATGACGCGGCCACGGTCACGTTGCTGGTGAGTCGCGCCCTCGAGGCGGCCGGCTACCGGGTGACCGTGGCGAGCGATGGGTTTGCCGCGTTCGAGGCGGGAGTATCCAACGACTTCGACCTTGCCCTGTTGGACCACATGATGCCCAGCATGCTCGGGACCGAGGTGCTGCAACGGTGGGGTGAGGCGGGCGTGTCGTTCCCGACCGTGGTGCTGTCCGGGGTAGACGACGGCGACCTCGTTATCCAGTTGCTCGAACTGGGAGCGGTCGACTTCGTTCGCAAGCCGTTCAATCTCAAGGAACTGCTGGTGCGGGTGCGGATGCATCTTGCTGCACCCCGAGCCGTGGGGTGACCGTGAGCGCCCCGTCTGCCCGCTGATGTTGAGCCCGTCGACCCTCTTGACGGTGTTGGCCGCCTTGGTGATCGTCGCCGTGGTGCTGGCGATCGCCTTGTTCTTCATCAAGCTGGTCCACCGCCGCCGGATCCGGGCGATCGGAGTCCGACGGGCTCACTACATCGGTGCACTTGGCGAATTGGTGGCGCGCAACGCACTGCCGATGTCGTCGCTCACCGGATGGGGAGACGACCCGGTCTTCCTCGAGGTGCTCTTCGATTTCCTGACCATCGTCACCGGAGACGAGCGCGCCACGCTCGACAGGCTCATCGAGCGGCTCGACCTTCCAGCCAAGCTCGCCGAGGACGTGCGAGGTTCGCGCCGGCTCCGCAAGCGGCTCCAAGCCCTCGGCTACCTCGTGGAGATCGCCGACGAGGATGTCGAGGACCTCTTTCTCGGATGTCTCGACGACGACGTCGTTGAGGTTCGACTGCATGCGGCCCGTGGTCTCGCCAGGGTCGGGAACCCCGAGTCGGTGGGGAAGATCCTCGACCGGATGGAGCATGAGGAGCCTTGGGTGGCGGATCGATTGGCCGATGTGCTGGTTGGCTACGGCCCGGCGGCGGTCCCGGCGCTGTCGCAGTACCTCCTCCTCAGCCAGTTCGACCCACGGCGCGATGCCGAACTGCTGCGCGACATCACCCGCGTGCTCGGCTTGATCGGCGACCTCAGCGCCGAGCCCGCTCTGCTCTCGATGGTCGAGGCCGACGAACGATTGCTGCGGATCGGTGCGGCGTCGGCCTTGGGTACGGCCGGTACCCCGGCCAGCGTTCCTGCACTCCTCCAAGCGCTCGAGGACCCCGACTGGCGGGTGCGGGCTAGGGCGGCTGACTCGCTGGGTGTCTTCTCCGATCCAAGGGCAATCGAACCTCTTGGCATCGCCCTGCGTGATCGGGCCTGGTGGGTTCGCCAGGACGCCGCCAAGGCATTGGCAAACCACCTCGGCGGTGAGGCGCGACTGATCGAGGCACTGGGGGACGCCGATCCCTACGCCAGAGATGCCGCGCTGCACCAACTCGGGCTCAAGGGAACGGTGCGTGACGCCTATCGCCGCATCGAGGCGGGGACGGGCACGGAGCTCGATCAGCGGATACTCCGCGCCGCGCTCGAATCCGGCGCACCCAACTCGGCAGAGTTATCGGAGCTGGCCGGATGATCCTGAACCTCCTGTCCATCCTCATCCTGACCTATGCCGTCGTCATCGAATTCTCGATCCTCGGGCTCGGGGTCGGATCGGGCCTTGCGCTGCGGCGCGATCGCTACGTGGCTCGGTTCCGCCGCATCGAGGATCTGCTCTCTTCCGATGCGGTTCCGCCGGTTTCCATCATCGTGCCCGCCTACAACGAGGAGATTGGGATCACCGAGTCGATCCGCTCGATGCAGATGCTCAAGTACCCCAAAATCGAGATCGTGGTGGTCAACGATGGGTCCACCGATGCGACCCTGGCGCGTCTCATCGAGGCGTTCCGGATGGTTGAGGTGACAATGCCGTTTCGCGATGACATTGCGACCGAACCGATTACTGCGATTTACGAGTCGATGCTGCCCATCCCGCTGGTTGTCGTCGACAAGGTCAACGGGGGCAAGGCCGACGCCCTCAACGCCGGCACGAACGTGGCCCAATACCCATATGTGCTGCTCACCGACGCCGATGTCGTGATGGACGAGTTCTGCGTGTTGCGGGCGATGCGTCATGTCGTGGAGGACCGGGTGCGGACTGTCGCGGTCGGCGGCAACATACGACCAGCCAACGGCTGCGAGGTCGCCTTTGGCCGCGTCGTCGAAGCCAAGGTGCCGGAGAAGATGATCGAGCGGGTGCAGTTGCTCGAGTACCTGCGCTCGTTTGTTGCCTCCCGTCCGGCCTGGTCCCGGATGAACGCACTCACCCTGATCTCGGGTGCGTTTGGCATCTTCCGCCGTGAGACGTTGGCGGAGGTGGGTGGGATGGTCCCCGGGCACCTCGGCGAGGACCTCGATCTCACCATGCGAATCCACCGTCATATGCGGCGCAACAAGCGGCCCTATCGCATCACTTACGCACCGGATTGTGTCGCCTGGACGGAGGTGCCGAGCAGCACGCCTGTGTTGCGCACCCAACGGATCCGCTGGCACCGCGGTCTGCTGCGGGCCGTGCGCGACTTCCGCGGCATGCTGCTCAACCCACGCTACGGGTCGGTCGGTATGGTTGGCTGGCCGGCGCAGTTCTTCATCGAGTACCTGGCCCCGATCGTCGAATTCGCCGGGTGGTTCGTGCTGCCGATTGCGTTCCTTCTCGGCCTGCTGAACGTTGCGGTCGCTCTGCCGCTGATCGGCATTGCCCTCCTGGTGGGCGCGATCAACTCGCTGCTGGCGTTATACCTCGACGAGGTCTACGGCTACTTCAACAGTCCAACTGAGGCAGCGCGCCTGATCGGACTGGCATTCACCGAGAACTTCGGCTGGAGGCAACGCACGGTGTGGTGGCGAGTCCGCTCGATGTTTGGCAATCGGAAACGCCAAGAGTGGGGGAACATGGAGCGGGTCGGCGTCGGCAATCTGGCGGCCCGAGAGTAGGCCGGCAGGGCGGTCGACTGTTGCCCCTGGCGGTTGGTCGGTAGGGTGAGGTGCGGAGAGCAATGACGAGCGCGCCGACCGATCCGCAGGCAGATCAAGCAGCCGTTGAGGTGATTGACGACGGCGGCTATCGGCGTTCGCGCCTACCCAGTGACCTGCTGCGGCTCCTCGTCAGCCTTCTCGTCGCCTCGATCGGTCTGCTGCTTGCCAGCGTCTTCAACAACGTGACGGTAGGGATCGCAGTCGAGGTCGTTGATGCCTTCGATGGGCTGCCTGCGGCCTTGGTGGTCACGGTCATCCTCGCCGTGCAGCTGCTTGCCTGGCTGATCCCGATCGTGGTGGTCGGACTGCTTCTGCTTTGGCGGCGCTACCGCCGATTGTTGCTGGTCGGCTTGAGCATCCTGCTGGCGGCCGGCTTGGCGTGGGGCATCCAGAGTGAGGTGACGGCTCGCTTTGTGCCACCTGCGCTGGACGTCGCGCCGCCGTCGTGGGTGTGTGACAACGTAGAGACGGCTGGTGCTGGGGCGATCGGGGCGGATGACCCGCAAGCCGTCCAGGACCTCGTCACGAAACCGGGTGAAACCGTCGGCACCGT
>CAYXMJ010000059.1:0-5312 GCA_964465915.1 uncultured Acidimicrobiaceae bacterium | reverse complement strand
GAGCGAGCCGCCGACGTGCTCTACCGGGGGTACCGAACGGTTCGGCTCACCGGTTTTGGAGACGAACGCCCCTTCACGTCGCTACGGCGGGAGGCAGAGCACGAAGCCGCGATGTCGCTCACCGCGACGTCGGCCGGAGTGTGCACGCCTCAGTTGGTGCGGGTTGCGGACGTTGGGTCCAATTCCATTGTGCTGTTGTTTGACGCTGTGGACGGCATGACCTTGAGTGCCATGGGTGAAGGTGTTGTCATCTCCGACGACACGCTGCGTTTGGCGTGGGACCAGGTCGCCCTTCTCCGCCACACCCGCGAAGCGCACCGCAACCTCAGCCCCAACAACATCATGGTCGACGCCGATGGTCGGGTCTGGCTGCTGGACTTCGGGTTCGCCGAACTGGCCGCCTCGTCGCGCGACCTGCGGGGTGATGTCGCTCAGATGCTGGTTACCTTGTCCCTCGCTGCCGGCCCGTCCCGGGCGGTGGGTACCGCGATCGATGTCATTGGTGCCGACGCGGTGGCCGACGCCGGCCCTCGCCTGCAGCCCACCGCTTTGGGGTCAACGTTGGGGGCGGCGCTCAAGCAACACAAGGGGCTCCTCGGTGAGATCCAAGCCGAGGTGTTGAGCCAGACCGGGGTCGAGGAGTACGAGCTCGAGAAGCTCCAGCGGATCAAGCCCCGCACCGTGCTGACTGCGGTGATGCTCGGCTTGGCCTTCTACTTCCTTATCCCGCAATTGGCAGAGGTGGACTTTGGTGAGATCGCCGGGGCGGACTGGAAGTGGTTCCCCCTGGTTGTCTTTTTCTCGTTGCTGACGTACGTTGGCGCCGCAGTGGCCTTGATGGGTTCTGTGCCCGAGCGGCTGCGCCTTTGGCCGACGTTGTGGGCGCAGTTGGCGGCATCGTTCTTCAACCGTCTTGTGCCGGCCAAGGTCGGCGGGATGGCCGCCAACCTTCGCTATCTCCAGAAGAACGGTGTTGAGGCTGGGGTCGGCGTGGCTGCGATCGGGGTCAACAACATTGGTGGCGTGATCGTGCACATCGCGTTGCTGGTCATCTTCGTTACCACGGCGGGGCGTTCGGCAACGGACGCCATTTCGCTGCCTTCCGGCCAGGCGGTCCTGGTCGGCCTGGTCGTGGTGCTCACCCTGGCCGGTGGCGTCATGCTTCTGCCGTGGGGCAGGAAGTTCTTCCTCGGCAAACTGTGGCCGGTACTGCGCAAGGCCGGGGCGGGGATCGCGGCGGTAGCAGCGAGTCCCAAGAAGCTCCTCATGCTCTTTGGCGGGGCCTTCGTCATCACCATGGCGTACGCCTTTGCGCTCTGGTACAGCCTGGCGGCGTTTGGTGGCGGCATTGGGTTTGTGGCGGTTACCGCGGTGTATTTGGCCGGTTCCGCTCTTGCCCAGGTGGCGCCTACCCCCGGCGGGATCGGGGCGGCTGAGGCGGCGCTCATTGCCGGCCTGACCGCGTTCGGTCTAGACCCGGCGGTGGCGGTTCCGGCCGTATTCCTCTATCGCTTTGCAACGTTCTGGCTGCCGATTCTGCCCGGCTGGCTCGCCTACAAGCGCTTGGAGAGCCGAGGGGTTTTCTAGCGGAACCGGGCGGCGACAAGAATGGGTAGGGTCGGCGTGAAACCGGTCTTCGCGAGGGGACGCGACCATCGAAACCGATCAACCAAACGACAGCGACCAGATTGCTGCGCAGCTGACCGGCATCAGCGAACGGCGTGTCGTTCGGGTCGCCGGAATCAGGGTTGCCGGGCGCCGCCGTCGACCGTCTGGCGAGAAGGAGCCGCTGCCTCGCAACCTGAGGGCGAGCGGGTGGTTCTGGCTCGCCATCGGCGCCGCCGTCATGGTGCTGTGGTTCTCGCTGTTCGCGTGGCCGGAGAGCCGGGCCTGGTGGGAGGAGGTTGACCTGGCTATCGGCCGTTGGTTCGTCGACATCCGCACCGATCCGCTCACCGCGATCAGCGAGAGACTGCACGCGCTCGGCTCGACGTGGATGCTGCGTGCACTGCGCTGGACGACGCTCATCGTGCTGATCGTCACCAAGCGGTGGCGCCACCTGCTGGCCGCCGTCATCGTCTTTGTCGTCGGTGGTCTGGTGGTCCAAGCCTTCGCCAACGGGATCGCCCGTCCGCGACCGCTCCTGCAGATCATCGGCGATTGGCAGGGATATTCGCATCCGTCCTTCCCGGTGTTTGCCTTTTCGGCAACGCTTGCCGTGATGGGGTTGTCTCTGATTCCCGCCGGGCGGTACCGCCGCATCTGGTTCGCAGCCTCGGGCGTGTTAGTTGCGCTTCTCGTGCTGGCGCGGGTCTACCTGGGGACCGATCACATGACCGATGGTCTCGTCGGTGCCCTGTTCGGCGTTGCGCTGACGGTCGTCGTCTTTCGCTTCTTTGCGCCCGAGTCGGTGTTCCCAGTTTCGTATGGGCGGGGGAGGACGGCACATCTCGACATCACGGGTGCTCGCGGCGAGGCGATCAAGCGGGCGGTTGGTGAGCAGCTGGGCTTCAACGTGCTCGCCATGGAGCAGTTCGGCCTCGAGGGCTCCGGGGGATCCACCCCGATCCGGCTGACCGTTGCCGGGGACCCCGACGTGTATCTGTTCGCAAAGCTCTACTCGACGAATCACCTTCGCGCCGACCGCTACTACAAGCTGTGGCGGACTATTGCTTACGGAGCACTCGAGGACGAGGTGCGCTTCACTTCGGTGCGACGTCTGGTCGAGTACGAGGACTACATGCTGTTGCGGATGAAGGAAGCGGGCGTCCCGTCGGCCGAGTCGTTTGGCTTCGTCGAGATCACCCCGGAGCGTGAGTACCTGATCGTCACCGAGTTCCTCCAAGACGCCGAGGAGATCACCACCGCACCGATCGACGACGCCGTCATCGACGATGCCCTCTTGATGATTCGGCGTTTGTGGGACGCCGGCTTGGCACATCGCGATGTCAAGCCCGCAAACGTCATGGTGAAGGACGGGCAGGTGCGGATGATCGACGTCGCCTTCGGTACGATTCGTCCGAGCCCGTGGCGTCAAGCCGTCGACCTCGCCAACATGATGATCATCCTCGGTCTCCGCTCCGACCCCGAGCATGTCTACGAGCGGGCCTTGCACTACTTCGCTCCGGAGGACATCGCCGAGGCATTCGCCGCCACCCGCAGCATCACGATTCCGTCGCAGTCTCGATCGCATCTGAAGGGCCGGCAGAAGAAGGAGGGCATCGACGTGATCGAGCGCTTCCAAATGCTGTCGCCACATCGCGAGCCCATCACCATCCAGCGTTGGAGCGGTCGCCGGATTGGCCTTGCCATCGGGGCCGCCTTTGCCCTGGCGCTGCTGATCTCCCTGGTGATCGAGAACCTCAAGATCGGTGGCTTGGCATGAGGCGCCGGTTGGCCATCTTGCTGGCCTGCTCTCTGGTGGTCGCAGC
This sequence comes from uncultured Acidimicrobiaceae bacterium, assembly GCA_964465915.1. Classification (GTDB taxonomy): domain Bacteria; phylum Actinomycetota; class Acidimicrobiia; order Spongiisociales; family UBA5794; genus CAVPHV01. The sequence goes on along the minus strand of CAYXMJ010000059.1, from coordinate 1,881 downwards.
GTGTTCGGACTTCGGGCCCACCGGACCCGGAAAGCCGGAATGTCCAACGGGCGAGGACATATCTACCGGAGAGCTGGCGACGGTGATCCTCATGCAGCTCCAGGCGATACCCGACGCCCGCTGGGGAGCGTGCATCAAGGGACTAAAGGTGGGCTGGGATTATGAGGCGCAGCAGACCGAACGGGGCCGGGCCACGTTCTGGCTCGATTCGGATCGGATGGGCGACCATTTTGCCGAGGTGACATTGCAAACCAGCTGTGAACCGGGCTCGGCTGCCCCCGCCCCGGTCTCGGCTGAGGGTGTTGCTCGCTCTATCGACGTCATCAGCGAGACGAGTGTGGTCGAGGTCGCCGTTGTACCGGTGGCGCCGCGTCACCGCAACTATGCAGAGGTGGCGGGCCAAGAGCTCAAACGCGCCTGGACGGGGGTTCGGGGGATCGAGGTGACGGTGGTCGATTCGGCCGAACCTGCCTCGGTCAGGATCGCGTCGGCCACAGGCAGCGGGATAGCCGTGATCGTTGTCGACGACCGGGAGGTTGCCGGGGGCAAGATCGAGCTTCTGATGCCCGGGGAGGAACCGGCGCCCGGTATGACGCCGGAAAAGGCCGCCGAGGAACTGGCCGAAGACCTCGATCCGCCCAGCTACGTCGCGACCTGGTATCACCAATTCGAGGGCGGATGCATCGTGTACGACATCAACGCCACCGGTCAGGGCGCCCAGACTGCAGCAAAGGACGTCGACGAGGCGCTCGGGTTCTACCCACTGGCCGAATTGCGTGAGATCGGGCGGGATGCCGGATTCGAGCTCTAACGGATCGACAATCCGTCGGGAGCAGCCGACGTGATGCGACGGGCCGCCAAGGTCGAAGTGAGGACCGGCTCGTAGATCTCGACCAGGAAGCGATAGACCCGTTCGTAGTCGGTGGTGTGGTCGCAGCGGCGAATCCGCACCACTGCGGGCCCTTTCTGCCATGGGCCGCAACGATACCCGGCTCCCCTCGCCGCTCTTGCAGCGGGGCCAAGGAGACACCGCGGCCGAAGCGTGAGCTACAACGGCCGGACACATTGGCGGTTGGTTTGCGGCGATCCGGACCGTTTCCGCGCATAGCGGCCAACAATGGAGGTATGGGCGGCTACCGCGGGTAGGGTCTCGGGCATGCAGGAGGGGCGAACACTCGACCGCGTCGTCGGCGACCTGGCGGTCATCGCCGGCGATGCCGGGCAGCGGGGGAGTTGTACCGGGCTGTTTGCGTGGCATTGGCTGACCGAGGCCGTTGCCCACCCGCGCCGGGCCGGGATGCGATGACGGTCCGCCGCGACGATGTGCCGGCCATTGTGCTGGCCGCCGGACTCGGTACTCGGCTGCGGCCTCTCACCAACCATCTGCCCAAGGCCCTGTGCCCGGTTGGGAACCGGCCGCTCGTCGACCACGCGCTCGACCGCGTCGCCGGGTCCGTCGAAACCGCCGTCAACGTGCACCATGGTCGTGCTCTGCTGGAGGCACATCTGTCGCAACGTGATGTCCATCTTTCGATCGAGGCGGAGCGGCCGCTCGGGACCGCGGGTGCGATCGGCAACCTGCGGGGCTGGCTGGACGGCCGCCCGGCTCTGATCACCAACGCCGATGTCTGGTTCTCCGGGGCGCTGGAGCGGCTCTACGCCGGGTGGGATGGCCGGCGGGTGCGTCTCGGCGTTGTGTTCGACCCGGCGCGGGCGGACTTCGCCGGAGTGTGGCGCTTTGCCGGTTCTTCGCTGCTCCCGTGGCGCTGGGCGAGTAGCCTGCCCGCTCAGCCCGGCGGACTGTACGAGCTGTGTTGGAGCCGCGCCGAGGTCGAGGGATCCCTCGACCTCGTCCCCCTCGAAGGGAGCTTCATCGACTGC
>CAYXMJ010000058.1:0-15550 GCA_964465915.1 uncultured Acidimicrobiaceae bacterium | reverse complement strand
GGCTTCCCACCCTTCCGCGGTGGACCGTTCTGGTACATCGATCAGGTCGGAGCCGACGCCATCGTCGCCAGGCTCGACGACTACGCCGCGCGGTTCGGTGCACGCTTCGAACCCGCCCAGTTGTTGCGCGATGCCGCCGCCGACGGCCGCAAGTTCCGCGAGTAATCACCGCGGGCCCGACAAACAGCCGGGGCCGCCCCCAGGGCGGCCCCATTGCGGCTGCGAGGAGGACTCCGCGCTCAGGCGTACTGGGACACCGGTTCAGGGCGGCCGGTTTCGGCTGAGCGGACCAGGGCTTCGAGGATGGCGACGTTGCCGAGGCGCTCCTCGTTGCTGAATCGGTAGGGGGGCCACGAAGGACTAGCAGTTCCCGCCAGATCTCCATCTCCACGCGGCTGCCTGCCAGCCTGCGAGAGCCGCCATCTCGGACATGATCTCGAAACAGCCCTCGTACACTCGCCGCGCCCCAAGGCGTTCCCATTCGTATTCGGAGTGGGGTCGGTTGAACCACCAGCCGTCGATCCAATGGACTGAGCCGACGAGAACGTCCCACGGGTAGGGCGCTATGAAGTCGAGCACCGCCTCGATGTTCTGCGGAAAGAAGTCGACCTCGAGGCCGAGCAGCGCGGGGAGTCCGGCCTCCTCTGCCTCCAGAATCACCTCGACGTACTTCTCCAACGACGGTGTTTGATCGAGCAACAGGTCACGTTTGGTGTTCGCCGCAAGAGTCGAGTCTGAGGCCCGCTCCCAGAAGGGTCCCATCACGGTCGGCCGCCTCAACGCAGCGGTAGAGATGCTCGGTGAACGTGATCTCGTCGACACCCCGCCCGGAGGCCTTGTCGACGTACAACTCGATGCAGTCAACGCCAGTAGTCCTGAGGCGGCGGAGGAAGCGGCGGATCGCCCTTGCGATGAGGAAAGAGGCGGAGGTGAGAATCGCTCATGGCGCCCTTCTGGTCGTCGGCGACCGATCGCCGCCGGGGTGCGGGTCCCGCGGATCGCAGAAGATGCCGCACAGGCCCAGAAGCCCCAAACCTCACGCCTCGCCTGCCGCCGGTGGAACGTCAGGCGCTCTCTTCATCGCTGTCCGCGACGTCGCCCTGCTGGTCCTTGCTCCGTCCGCCACGCTTGCCACTTGGCCTTGGGATATCGACGGCGCGCAGGTTGGCCATCCCACCGATCGCCTTTTCGGACTCCTCGCGACCAATGCTCGGCAGACCGGCCGACCGCTTGGAGTAGCGCGAAGCCCGCATCGGCGTATCGCCCTCCCAATCGTCGTCTATCCCATCCAACCGGTGACGAAGGTCGACGGCAGCGGCGCTGGCCTCATCGAGCAATACCACGATGTCCGCGTCGTCACCTCCTTGCATAGCAAGGTCGGGCAATCGCTGCTGCAACTCCTCGATGATGATCTTCATGCTGCGCAATCGCGCCACCAGGTCCTGGTGCTCGGACCGTGCCCCACGCAGCGCATGCTCGGCTTCGGTCCTCGCATCGTCGACAACGTGGCGCGACTGTTCCCGCGCGTCCTCCAGGATGCGTGCGCTCTCGTCGGATGCTGCCGCCCGCATGGCCGCGGCATCCGCCTGCGCGGTCGCCAGCAGTTCAGAGATCTCAGCCTCCGCTGCCTCAACCTCCTCGAGTGCTCTGGCTCGAGCTTTGGCAGCTTCGCTCTCTGCCTCCTCGTCGGTCAGGTTGGCGATGCGTTCCCGCTCGCTCTCCAGCGCCGCGATCTCCGTCGTGAGTTCGTCGATCCGCTGCTCGGCGTCGGCGATGATCGATCCGGCTTCGCGCTTGGCTTCCTCGAGAACCTCGGTAGCGCCGCGGTCTCGCTTGCGTTCAAGTTGCGCGATCTCGTCATTGAGTTCGTCAACCCTCTGCTCGGCTGCGGCGACGATCGACTTGGCCTCCTGTTCGGCATCAGAGGCCCTGTCGCGGGCGACTCGCTGAAGTTCGTCCAAGTCCGCCTCAGCGGCCTTCAGCTTCGCCTGAGCCCGCTCGAGAATCTCGGCCGCCTCAGCCTTCGCTTGGGAGCGAATCTCCGCCCCATACGCCTCGGCCTCGTCGACGGCGTCTGTGGTCTGCTGCCGTACCTCTTGTGCCTCGCGCAGGGCCTCTTGAAGGGCGGCATCTGCGGCTTCTTGGGCTTGTACGGCTTCCTCCCAGGCCGACGCACGGATGTTGTCGGCTTGTTGGTGGGCCTCGGTCACCAATGCCTCGGCCTCGCTCGCGAAGCGTTCTGGAAGGCTTCTGGCCTCGTCCATCAGCTTGACTGCCTCCGCCACCAGGGCGGCTGCCTCCGCTTCGCCGACGCTCACCAACTCGGCCTTCTCGGTCTCGGCCGTCGATTGGATGCGCTCGGCTTCTCCGAGCGCAGCGTTGAGTTCTCTCTGGGCTCGTTGGTGGGTGTCGTCCGCGTCCTCGGCTGCCAGGGCCTCGAGTCGGGAGGCTTCCCGCTCGGCATCGGCGACGATCTCATTGGCGCGAACCTCGGCCCGGGCGTGGATGAGTTTGGCGTGGAATTGGACGCGTTCGGCCTCATCCCTGGCGGCGGAGACGGCCGCGGCGACATCGGCTTGCTGTCGCGAAGGCACCCGGGAAGCCTCCGCCAGGAGTAGGTGTGCGCCGGCAAGCGCCCGCCGCATCCCTTCGCCGGCATCGCCCATCCCGGGGCCAAACACGCCACCGGGAGGCGGCGCGGATTCCTCAGCCGCGAGGACAACAATGGGTTCGTCGTCGGGCAAGACCGAGGGCCCGGCTTCAGCCGCCTCCAAAATCGCGCCCAGGCCTTCCCGAGCCAGATCCTCCGAGTTCTCGTGACCCGCTGCCGTGTGGGCGGCGGCAAGCAGAGCAAGAACCTTGCGCTCAGCGGCCTCCATCACCCGCTGCTTGGTCTCCGACTGCGCAACGGTGGCATCGGTATCCTGCTGCAACGAAGTCTTGACCTCTTCGAGGCTCAGTTCGAGGGTGTGCGACCTTGACCGCTCTTGGGCCAGTTCGCCGCGCAGCTGAGCCAACTCCTCAGCAACCTCAGCCAGGAAGGAACTGACCTGCTCTTGGTTGAATCCGTCGCGCCGAACCTTGTCGAAGGTCCTCTGCTCGACCGCTGCCGCCGATAGATCCATTGCCGTCCCCTGCTGTTCTCTGACCCACAAAACCAGCCTGATTCGTTGCCCACCAAGGCGTCCAAAGGGAGGTTCCGTTCCTCGTAACGGCATTGTACGTGGTCGCGACCTCATCACGCTAGGGGGGACCCAATTTGGGCTGGTTAGTTGCGTTGGCCCGGATGCGCTCCGTTGGTGTAGTGCGCACTAGCCTCCTGGCGTGCTGCCGACTCGTTGACCCATTTTTGGAGGGGGTTGTGGAGTTGTCCGGTGGGCGTGACTCGTGGCGCCCGGCCTTGCGACGGTAGCCTGGGGGCCGGAAGGACCGGCCCATGAGGTGTCCGGCGTACTGTGAGCTGGAGGACTGACCAATGAATGCAAAAACGGCCGATCAACAGGTAGTGGAGGACATCAGCCGATGGTGGTGGCTCTGGCTGGTCCTCGGCGCCTTCTGGATCATCGTTTCGCTCATCATCCTGCAATTTGAAACAGCCTCGGTGCGCACGGTCGGCATCCTGATCGGCCTCATGTTCATGTTCGCCGGCGCCCAGTACGTAGTGATCGGGACGTTGGCGGAGGGCTGGAAGTGGCTGTGGTACGTATTTGGGATCGTGCTCGGGATCGCCGGGATGGTCGCGTTGGTCAACCCGAGTGAGGCGTTCGCCGTGCTGGCCGACATGCTGGGGTTCGTGTTCGCCATCGTCGGAATCGTCTGGACCATCGAAGCCTTCGCTACCAAGGACGGCAATGAACTCTGGTGGTTGGGGCTGGTTGCCGGCATCTTGATGATCATCATGGGGTTCTGGACCGGCGGACAGTTCTTCATTTCCAAGGCATACACGCTGCTCGTCTTCGCCGGGGTCTGGGCGCTGATGAAGGGCATTCTCGACATCGTTCGAGCCTTCCAGATCCGCAAACTCGGCAAGATCTCCGCCACGCTGTAGCGCACGCTCACCAGCGAGGAAAAGCCAAATGCCCCCTTCAGATCGGGGGCCAATTCTGCCGATGAAGATGGAAGTCGATCTTCAAGGACTCCATGCCGGCGCAACGTCGCTTCATCGTTTCGCTTCTGGCGGTTCTCGCCGGACTCACCGCGGCCGGCGTCTTCTTCCTTGGTGTTGGTATCGGCCCCACGACGGACCGCACTGATACCGTCGCCGCCATCATCGTGTTTGGCGTGGTGTACGTTCCGGCCACGGTGGGAGCCCGGCGCCTCTTCGGGCCCTAGTGGTGCCTCGCTGAACCAGCGCGTTGCGGGCTTGGTTTCGCCGCAGAAAACTCCTGTATCAGACGCGCCGTTGGCGCGTCTGATTGGCTGAGGGGGGACGGGCGGAACGCTTCCAAACCGCCCGGGCCGGCCTTGTGAGGCCAGGCCGCAACGGAGGATGGCTCAACTAACAGGGGGGAGAGCCACCTCCGCATCCGTGAGTGAGCGGGTCCCGCGAGGGCCCGCTCACTCACGTACAGGCCGACCTACGGCGTAGCCGGAGGCGCAGCTTCCAGGACGCAGAAGGTCCCGCCTTGGGGATCGGCCAGGATCGCCATCAGACCAACGTCGGGCACATCCATTGGTCCGCTGAGCAGCGCCCCGCCGAGGTCACTGCATTGGGCCGCCGTCGCGTTCGCATCGGCGACCGCGAAGTAGGGAAGCCAATGGGGAGGCACACCGTCGGGAGCGACCCCAGTCATGTTGTACATCCCGCCGTTGGGTCGATCATTGTTCTTGAACACGATGTACGGTCCGACCCCGGCGGTGCTGACCTCGGTGGTCCAGCCGAACACGCCTGTGTAGAAGGCCTCTGCCGCCGCTGGGTCGGTGGTGGCCAGCTCATTCCATGTGAGCGAGACGGGTTCGTTGAACCTACCGGCACCGGCGTGGATGCCGTCCTGCCAGATTCCGAACACTTCACCCGTTGGTCCCGCGATCATGGCCATCCGGCCGGCCGCCATCACGTCCATGGCGGGCATGAGCGCCGTCCCTCCGAGCTCCACAGCCCTGGCGACGGTGGCATCAGCACTCTCCGCAGTGACATAGCTGGTCCACACCGCCGGCAGACCTTGGGCTCGCTGCTCGGAGCGGTACTCCCCCGAGCCGGCGACGGGCAGGCCGTCGCTGAGGAACATCGTGTAGACACCCGCATCGCCCGCCGGCTGGTCCTGCGTATCCCAGCCGAAGAGCTGTGTGTAGAAGGCCTTTGCCCCAACATGATCGGTCGTCATCAAGTCAACCCAGTTAAACGCTCCTGGGACACCCACCAGTGCTCCTCCTTCCCGGGCATTTGCCCGGAGCCGTCCGCTGTTTGATCCATCCTCCCATGTCACCACGCCGCGACCGCCAAGGAGTGGACCGCGCCGCCGCGGTATGCTTGGGCCGACAGGCCAGGGGGTCTACCAAGCGTGCCGTCGGATCGACCGCCAACAGTAGAGACGAAAGATCACACCCAACGCACCAGCGAGGTAGTGATCGATCTTCGCACCCAGGACGCGAGCAACCGGGTCGAGCCACGCCGCGGTCACCCGTCCGACCCGCAGCCAACGGAGCCGCCACCCCCACCGTCCGACGCCGAGCCGGCGTACGGGGCCCGCAAGCTGCGTCTGCAGCCGAACGAGTCGCTTGCCGTCGGCCTGCAGCGCATGGCACTCGAGCAATTCGAAATCGCCGTCGCCGGCCTGCAAGGGATCCCCGACAGAGAGACGGGCGTCCACCAGGCTCGCAAGGCGCTCAAACGAATCCGGGCGGTGCTGCGCCTGGTGCGCGATGAGCTCGGCGACGAGGTCTATCGTGCCGAGAATGTGGTGGCCCGAGATGTCGCTCGGGCGCTCTCGCCGGTTCGGGAGTCGTTTGTTTTGGCTCGTACACTCGATTCGCTGCTCGCCGTGGAACCATCCGCGATCTCGGCGGCGACAGCAACCGAACTGCGCGACCACTTGCAGGCCAAGCATGTCCAGACCGCCGGCGCAATCCTCGACGACCGCGACCTCATGGCCCAGTTACTCACCAGCGTGAAGTGTGCGGCCACCCGCTTCGCCCAATGGCCGGTCATGAACATCAAGGTGGGGACCGATGTGATCGATATCCGGCCGGCCATCCCCAACCATTTTGCCTCGCTCGAGGCCGGTTTGCGTCGCGTCTACCGACTCGGCCGCAACCGGCTCGACGACGCCGAGCAGGTTCCCAACAAGGTGAGCGTGCACGAGTGGCGCAAACGCGTGAAGTATCTGCGGTACCAAATGGAGGCGTTGACTCCGCTCTGGCCGGACGTAGTCGGTGGACTCGAACGCAGCCTGAATGATCTCTCCGAGTCACTCGGAATGGAACACGATCTTGCCGACCTCGGCGTGCTGATCCACCTCGAGCCAGCGCTCATCTCGCGGGATCTCGATCGGAATCGTCTCCTCGCAGCCATCGCCCGTCGCCGTGCCGCCCTCCAGGCCGCGGCGTTTGACGTCGGCGACCGGGTCTACGCCGAACTCCCGCGGACGTTCACGGCTCGCATCGCTCCCTACTGGGAGTCGTGGGAACGCCACCAGCGGTACGCCCGGTAGCGGAGGTCTCGAACGGCACCGCGCCAGCGGTATACCTCGGCAAAGGCGTCGTCGGCCGTCCACGCTTCCGATGGGGTGCGCTTCGGCGTCGGAGCGGCCTCGGCGATGGACTGGCCGTCGCTTGGACAAATGGCGGTGGAAGGGCGGCCGATACACTCGCCTGATGCCCTCCCTCGCTGGCCGATCCGTCGAAGCACTACAGCGAGTCCTGGCCGCGAAGCCGGGGGCGGTGACCCGCGACGGCCAGGAGGCCATGGTTGTCGCCGTCGCCGACGCCATCGAGGCGCGCCGCCACTTGCTCGTCGAGGGTGGGACCGGCACCGGAAAGTCGCTGGCCTACCTGGTCCCCGCCATCGTCTCAGGAGGCGTCGTCGTCGTCTCGACCGCCACCAAGACGCTGCAAGATCAGCTGGCCTACAGCGAGTTGCCGTTCCTCGCCGAGCACCTCGGACGGCCCGTGACATGGGCGGTCGTCAAGGGCCGCCAGTCGTACCTCTGCATGGCCAAGCTGACCGAGCGCTTTGGCGACACATTGGATCGAGACCCCGACCCGACCCTATTCCCCGTCGTCACCGATGAGAATCTCCAGCAAATCGGACCATGGGCGCGCACGCACCCGACGGGAGATCGGGATGATCTCGACAGGCCGGTCTCCGATGCGACGTGGTACGAGGTCTCCGTTTCTGGGATGGAGTGCCCTGGTGCCGCCGGCTGCCCGCAAGGTGGGTCCTGTTTCGCCGAAGCCGCTTTTGAGCGAGCCCGCGGCGCCGCCGTCATCATCACCAACCACCACCTGTACGGACTCCACCTGGCAACCGGACGCCGCATCCTCCCCGAGCACGGAGTCGTCATCCTCGACGAGGCCCACAAACTCGAGCCGGCGTTGTCATCGGCCTTCGGGGTCGACGTCGGCCCGGGGCGGCTGACCGCGTTTGCGAATAACGCCCAGCGGCTGATCGACCCCGAGGTGCGGCGCGAGGGCGCTGATCCCATTCGCTTGGTGCGAGATGCGGCGGATGAACTCGCCAGGGTGATGCGCGACTTGCCGGCCGATCGCCTCGACCCGGGCAGCGGCGAGGTCGGCTCTGCGATCGCTCAGGGAGCAAGAGCTGTGTCCGCCGCCACCAAGGCGCTCCGCAGGGTCGACGATGGACAACCGGATGCCGGGCCGATCTCCCGGGTGAAGACGCAGGGCGGGCACGTCGCCGGGGACTTTGCGCTGGCGCTCGACCTGCCCGAGCAGTGGGTGTCGTGGTACGAGCCCCCTCGCCCGGTGATACGAGTTGCCCCGGTTGAGGTCGATACCTCGATGGCTGCTGCGCTGCTCCCCCACGTGCCCGCCATACTCACCAGCGCCACCCTGACGGTCGGCGGGTCCTTCGGCCCAGTGGCGGCCCGACTCGGTTTCCTGGCTGAGGACGACGAGGACGACCCGTTCCTCGTCGACGTCGATGATCCGGTGCGGCGCACCTACGATGGTCTGCGAGTCCCGGGCAGCTTCGACTACCAGCGACAAGGACTGCTCTATGTCGCGTCCGACCTCCCCGACCCGCGGACGGAGGAGTGGAAGGAGGCGGCGTGCGCCGAAGTGGTCCTCCTCACCCGCGCAGCAGGGGGCCGGGCCCTGGTGCTGACCACTAGCTACGCAATGCTCGAACGCATCGCCGATCGCCTGGCGGGGAGCCCGTTCCGGGTGTTGGCACAGGGCGAGCTGCCGAAGCGTCGTCTGATCGAAGCCTTCTCGTCCGAAGAGTCTGCGACCCTGGTCGCGACCATGGGCTACTGGGAAGGGATTGATGTGCCCGGCCCTTCGTTGTCGCTGGTGGTCCTGGATCGACTCCCGTTCGCCCGCCCAGACGAGCCCCTGATGCAAGCGCGCCGCGAGGCAGTCGAACGGCGGGGGGGCTCGCCTTTCGGAGAGGTAGATCTGCCCCGGGCGGCAATACTGCTCGCCCAAGGATCCGGCCGCCTCATTCGCAGCGAAAGCGACCGCGGGGTGGTTGCGGTACTCGACCCTCGGCTAACGGGCAAGGGCTACGGGCGGCGCATCATCGCCTCGTTGCCACGGCTGCTGCGTACCTCAGACCGCGAGCGGGCGGTTCGGTTCCTGCGAGCCATCGATCGACCGGTCGACGCGACTCACCAAACCGAGTAGGGGTGCGCGATCAGGTTGGCGTTGTAGTAGCGCGGGTCATCGGTGACCTCTGCGCCGACCCAATCGGGAAGCTCAATGGGCTGATCGGGATCGTCGAGCTCGACCTCAGCGACGACCAGACCTCGGTTGGCCCCGTCGAACTCGTCGATTTCCCACCGCAGACCGCCCGTGTCGACCACATGGCGGGTCTTCTCGATGATGGGCTGTTCGCACAACTCGAGCATCTGCTCGGCGTCGGACAGCGGGATGGGATACTCGAACTCGGCGCGGGAGGCGCCAACGGTCAGTCCTTTGACGGTGATCCAAGCCTGATCCCCGACGGCACGGATGCGCACCGTGCGCTCCTTGACCGTCGAGAGATAGCCTTGGCGGAACACCTCGGCCCGGCCGAGCGTGCGCCATTCGTCGCCATCGACCAGGAATTTGCGTTCGATTTCCTCCGCCACCTCAGCCCTCGACCTTCGATATCACCAGCCCAGCACCTTTCTGATCTCCTGCGGGTAGTTGACGTTCTCCATCCCATCGAGGCCCACCAAGCGCCGGGCGGCAAGCAACAGACCGAGGTCCGTTGACTCCACCGCCGCGGTCTGCAGCGTGGAGCCGGCAATCGTCACATCGGCCACCTCCGCGATGCAGCCGCTCACCTCGTAGGCGTGCCGAATCTTGGCGAGTTCTATCGCGACAACATCCTTGCGGGGTGCCACTACTTCATCGACCAATTGCTGGTAGGTGTACTCGTCTCGTTCGAGGATGACGTCGTCCAGATCGAGCCAGCCGGCAAGGACTTCACGGACTTGGCCGGCACTGAGCGGAAGGGTCATCCGCACCGTTGGCTCCCACTGCTCACAACCCTCGACGACCCCAAGCAACACCTTCACGTCGAGTTCGGCGTCGCGGATCTTGGGGTTGGTGCCGGCATTGTGACGCGACACGAGATAGGTCTCCACACGGGCCCGACTCTCGATCAAGCGGGAGTTCGCCGCAATGGCGGAAAACACGTCGTTGAGCTGATCTCCCCACACGCGAAACTCGTATCGGGGCAACCCGGATTCCACGGAACCTCCCTCAGATCATCGAGCACGGCCAGGCGGTAGGACCAGACGTTAGCCTGACACACTCATCTCGGGCGGTCTGTCCCCCCGGCGTGCGATCGCGGCTAGGTGGCCGCTAGTCCTGGGCCGAAGGGCAACGGGACTCGGGTGGTCGTCACCCGCGGCACCTCAGGCCCGCAGGACCCGCTCCAACATGCGACCGCGCAACGACGGACGATTCGCCAACTCATGGGTACGGACCAACAACAGCGGCGCATCGACCTGTTCCTGGATCCGGTCGACGAGGTCGGACAGCAACCGGAGACGGGTGCGCACCGCCCCGATGATCACCAAGTCGGCGCCGCGCGCCTGGGTCGCCAGCTCTGCCACCAGGTTGGTGCCGCGCTCAACCTCGCTGACGACGGGCACCGGCAGCGAGCTGCCGAGGCGATCGTGGTACTCGTGGAGTGAGACGACTTGCCGCCCCGAGGCGTCCGGGGCCAGCACGTGCACGATGCGCACCGTGGAGCCCTCGCCCTGGCCAATCCGGCCGGCGAAGTTCAACTTGACCGGGTCAAGCGGACCACCGGAACCAAGCACGGCGATGTCGTCAACTACCTCGAGGTAGCGGTTGCCGAGCAGGGCAACATCACAAAGCACCCGGTCACCCAGCCACTCCATGTCGGCGCGGAAGCCCCGGCCGGTGCTGGTCTGGAGCAACTCGGCGAGCACGAGATCGACACCGTGGTCTCGCACGAACGCATCGAGTGCCTGACGACGATGCCGCCCGGTGGCGTGGAAGACAGAGATGGGGACGCCGAGTTCCATCGCCTGTTCGCCGGCAACCGCATCAAGCTCCTGCTCCTCGGTCGATCGCGCCCGTCGCATCTCGCTATCCGGACCGTCCCGAGCGACCTGCACGACCCGCACCTCGCCCCCCCGCCGTGTCACCCGACCCGCAGTGCGGATCAGATCGCGCAACCGACGGTCGTTGATCCCGAGGTGAACCGGGATCAGCACGTTCGCCTTCCCGTCGGCGTCGAGCGCGGCTTCGGTCTCGGAGACAAGCTGACTCATTGCACGGATCCGCAACGCATCGAGCGATGCGCTCTCGTGGCTGGTCCGTGACCTGCCGAAGATGCGGTACCAGCCGACCCCTCCGAGCACGATGATGATGGCCCCGAGGATTGGAACGATGCCCATGAACAACAGCAGCAGTAGCGACGCTGCGATCCCGGCGATCTGCATCCACGGGTAGAACGGCGAGCGGAACGACGGCCGGTACCAGTCGACGTGGCTCTCCCGGAATGCGATCACAGCGAAGTTGACAAGCGCAAAAACGAGCAGCTGAAACGCCGAAGCAAGCTTGGCCAACTCGATGATCGGGAACACCGCAATGAGGGCCACGAGCACGCCTCCGGTGAGGAGCACAGCCGGGATTGGAGTACTACGAGAGCCAACTCGGCCAAGAACTGATGGCGCCAGCCGATTGCGGCTCATGGCGAGGGGATAGCGAGAGGAGGCGAGTATTCCGGCGTTCGCCATGCTCACCAGCGCCAGGACGGCAACCCCGGCAATCGCTAGTTCGCCGGCTCGCCCCAGGAACTCCGAGCCTGCCGTGGCCATCGGCGTGACGTCCTTGCTCAGGTCGGCCCCCGGCGTCACTCCAACGATCACAAATACTATCGTCGGGTAGAGAAACATCATCAGGACGAGCGACATGAAGATGGCGCGGGGAATGTTGCGTGCCGGCCGCTTTATCTCCTCAGCGAGCGATGCCACCTTGGTCACCCCGGCATAGGACACGAAGACGAGGCCGGTTGCGGCGATGAGGCCGTGGAAACCCTCAGGCAAGAACGGCTGGTAGTTGTCGGGCTCGACGGAGCCGACTCCGAGGACGATGAACAGGACGAGCACCGTCATGACTATGGAGACAATCGCAGCCTGCAGCGTGCCGGACTGCTTCACGCCGGCGACGTTGACCCCAATCAGCACCGCCGCCAACCCCAACGCAACCGGCTTGGCCGGGGCGTCGGGAATGAGCAGTTGCAGGTAGACGCTGAGACCGACGAGAGCAAAGGCCGCCTTGAAGATGAGCGAGAACCAGACGCCAAAACCAGCGATCGTGCCCATCAAGGGTCCCATGGCACGATCGATGTACAGGTAGGTCCCGCCGGCGTGGGGCATAGCCGTGGCCATTTCCGACTTGGAGAACGCGGCGGGGAGTACCACGATGCCGGCCAAGAAGTAGGCAAGGATGATGGCCGGGCCCGCCAGGAAGTAGCCGAGGCCGGGGAGCACGAAGATGCCACTGCCCACCATCGCGCCGAGGCTGATCGTAAATACCGCGTAGAGGCTCAGATCGCGTTTCAGGTCCAGGCTTGGAACCTCCAGTCAGGGGCGGCGGATCCTGCGGTGCGGTTGGGGTGAGGATAGGGGTATCGGGCGCTTGCGTGCCGAGCCGATCGGCTCTGCTACTTCGCTGTTTTGCCCTTATGGCGCCGAGTCGGCATCGCCGCCGCGTACTCGAGAGACCGGTCGACCCACTCTTCGGCCAAGTCCGGTGTGTCCCGCCAATGCTCGGGCAGCACAACGTACTCCTTCATCGGCCTGCCCGATACGGGCTCAAACGGCTCGCTACCGGCGACCGACAGCAACTCTGCACGCCCAACCTCATCGAGGCGGACCGCGACTTGATCGCCGAACAGGCACAGGAACATGTTGCCGTTGGCGAATCCTGCGTAGTTGCCGAACATCGGCCGCATCGTCACGCCCGGCGCCTCCGGCAGCAATGCCTCGAACCACGCCTTGTCCGCATCGCTCGGCTTGGGAAATGCCATCTCACCTCCGCACTGGACACCCAGGCTAGATGACGGTGGCCTCCACAGATCTGGCCGCGTCTTGGCAAACCGCACCTCCTCACGGGTCGGGTATGGTCTCCCTTCACACACGTCACCTCGGCAAGGAAGCTCTCATGGCCCACATCTACTACGACAAGGACGCCGACCCGTCGCTCATCGCGGGACGCGAGGTCGCCGTCATCGGTTTCGGCAGCCAGGGTCACGCCCACGCCCTCAACCTGTTCGATTCGGGGGTCCCCGTCGTGGTGGGTCTGCGCGAAGGCTCCCCCAATCGGGAACGCGCCCTGGAGTACGGCCTCCCGGTGATGACCCCGGCGGACGCGGCGCGGGCCGCCAATGTGATCATGATGCTGGTGCCCGACCAACTGATGGGCGACCTCTACGCTGAGGAGATCGCACCTCATCTCGAACAGGGCGATGTCTTGATGTTTGCTCACGGCTTCAACGTGCACTTCGGTGTCGTCGAACCGCCGCCCTACGTCGACGTCACCATGGTTGCCCCCAAGGGACCCGGTCACTTGGTGCGCCGCACCTACACCGAAGGCAGCGGCGTGCCGTGCCTGCTCGCCGTTCATCAGGATGCGTCGGGTGACGCCAAGGACCTGGCCATGTCATACGCCTGGGGTATCGGTGGCGGCCGCGCCGGTGTTCTCGAGACCACGTTCGAGGAGGAGACCGAGACGGACCTCTTTGGCGAGCAGGTCATCCTCTGTGGTGGGGTCTCCGAGCTCATCAAGGCCTCGTTCGACACCTTGGTCAACGCCGGGTACCAGCCCGAGTCTGCCTACTTCGAGACGCTCCACGAACTCAAGCTCATCGTCGACCTGCTCTACGAGGGTGGGATGTCGTGGATGCGGTACTCGGTTTCGGATACGGCCGAGTTTGGCGACTACACCCGGGGACCCCGGATCATCACCGAGGAAACCCGGGCCGAAATGGTCAAGATCCTCGACGAGATCCGCTCCGGCGAGTTCGCCCGCGAATGGCTGGCCGAAAGCCGCGACGGCGCCCCCAAGCTGCTCGCAACCCGCGACGCCGAGCAAGACCTCCGGATCGAGCAAGTCGGCCGTGAGCTCAGGGCGATGATGCCCTTCCTGACCCCGCGAACGCCCGGCTTGGAGTAGGGAGTCTCGGGCTCGGTCTACCTGGGCTTCCAGGCCCGATAGCGACCCTCGAGGCGGTCGAGACGCAGGGGTACGCCGAAGCACGCGGACAGGGAGTCTTCCGTGAGTGTGGTGTCGATCGATCCGGAGGCCATCACTAGACCAGCGCCGAGCATGACGATATGGGTGAAGCCTTCCGGGATCTCCTCTACGTGGTGGGTCACGAGGGCGACGGCTGGGCTGTCGGGATCGGTGGCGAGGTCGGCCAGCGAGGCGACCAGTTCCTCCCTGGCTCCAAGGTCCAGCCCCGTGGTGGCCTCGTCGAGCAGCAGTAAGTCGGGATCGGTCATCAGGCTGCGAGCGATCAATACCCGCTGCTTCTCTCCCGCCGACAGGGTGCCGAAGGTGCGTTCGGCAAGGTGGCGAGCACCGAGGCGGTCGAGGTTCTCCTCCGCCTTCGCCCAATCGCCCTCGGTGTAGTCGTGCCACCGGCTGTCGACGAAGGCGGCGTGACGACCGGTCACCACAATCTCGAGCGCCGGCAGGTTGGTACGCACCAGGGAAGCCGGGCCCGCCCCGGCGTAGCCGATCCGTTCTCGCAGCACCCTGACATCGAATCGCCCCCGAGTGTGGCCCAGCACCCGTACGGTGCCCCGTGACGGCGTGAGGTAGGTGGAGGCGACCTGGAGCATCGTGGTCTTGCCCGCACCATTCGGACCGAGCACTACCCACCGCTCGTGGCTGTGGACGTTCCAATCGACCCGGTCGAGCAGACGCCGACCCTCGCGGATCACCGCGACACCTTCAAGAGCAATCACTTCGGTCGGTTCGGGTACTGCCATCGGCACGAGACGGTAGCGAATCGACGACCCCGACCAACCGTTAGCCTCGTGCGGTGGCCCGCGACCGACTCTTCACCCGACCATTTGTTCTGGTGTCCCTGGCAAACCTGTTCCAGGGCATGTCGTTCTTCCTGTTCATCCACTTGCCCCGCTACCTCGAAGATCTCGGTGCCAACGCGGTCCTCATCGGCGTCATCATTGGGGTGACCGCGATCGCCTCGATCCTCTCCCGCCCCACCATCGGAACGATCATGGACACCCGCGGCCGGCGGCCCGTGATCTTGGTCGGGAACGTCGTCAACGTCGGCGCCATCCTGCTGTACCTGACCGTGTCCTCGCTGGGACCGTGGATCTACATCGTGCGCATCATCCACGGCGTTGCGGAAGCCAGTCTGTTCACCGCGCTCTTCACCTACGGGGCCGATGTTGTCCCCGCGTCGCGTCGCACCGAAGGTCTCGCTCTGTTTGGCGTGTCCGGCCTGCTGCCGATCGCATTCGGCGGGATCCTGGGTGACATCGTGCTGAGCCGAGCCGGTTTCGACGAGTTGTTCCTCACCGCGGCCGCCTTCGCCTTTGGTGCGTTGATCATCTCGCTGTGGCTGCCGGAGCGGGCTCCGGCCCTCGACGAAAGCGATGAGAAGACCGGGTATTTTGCGGCGATCCGCAGACCCGACCTGCTGCCGATCTGGTTGATCATCGGGGTGTTCTCGTTCGTACTCACCGGCTACTTCACGTTCCTACGAACCTTCATCGACGAGGTCGGCATCGGCAGCGTGGGGTTGTTCTTTGCCTTCTACGCCGGTACCGCCATTGCGCTGCGCCTGGCCTTCGCCTGGCTCCCGGCGCGGGTAGGAGAGAAGAAGGTGCTCTTCCCGGCTCTGGCCGCGATCGCCATCGGCTTCGTGCTG
>CAYXMJ010000057.1:0-15785 GCA_964465915.1 uncultured Acidimicrobiaceae bacterium | reverse complement strand
GACGTAGGCGCGCTGCACCGCGGGGATTTCACCGCCGACGTAGATGGTGCCGGTTACCCAATCGACCGTGTGGGGTTCCTCCAGCAGATCGCGCAACCTGCGGGCGATGTCGACGTTGACGTCCTTCTCCAGCATGGTGCCGTCGGGCGATACCGCGCCGATGTTGTGCGGTCCGCCGTGGCCGGGGTCGACCACGATGACGGCGTCACCAAAATCGAAACCGGCGCCGATGGGCCGCAACGGGACGGCCGGTTCGGCGAAGACCTCGTTTTGATCTACCCACGCCTCGGTATCGCACATCGTCAACAACTGGATCCAACCGCCTTCGGTACGCCCTTCCGCGGCCATCACCAGGCCCTCGCGAGCCCGTACCAGAACCGGTCCGCCGATCTCCGCGTAAAGGTCGGCGCCGCCGGCGGCAATCGTGACTGCACCGACACCGCCAAACCCCTCGAGTGCATGGGCGACCGGCGGGGCCGGTTCCGGGCGTGGACTGGACGGAACGCCGACCGGGGCCAACGCCGCCGTTGTCGACGTGACGGCGCCACTCGATTCCGGAGTCGGTGGAAAGACCGCCGTCGTCGTCGGGGCGGTCAACGCCGCTGTGGTAGTGGCGACTACCGGCGCCACCCCGCCGTCCCTCGTGTACCAGGCCACGCCCGTGACCACCGCCGCCATCACCAAGATGACGCCGAGCACTAAGACGGCGCCTCGGCGCATGATCCGCAGGCCGCTCAGAGGCGGGTGGCGACGGTCTTCATCTCCATGAAGAGCCGCAGATAGTCCGGACCGCCCGCCTTGGCATTGGAACCCGACATGTTGAACCCTCCAAACGGCTGGATCCCAACCAGGGCTCCGGTGATCTTGCGGTTCACGTAGAGATTCCCAACATGGAACTCCCGCCTGGCTCTGGCGATGCGCTCCTCGTCCTGGGAGTGGAGTCCGCCGGTGAGACCGAACTCGGTGCCGTTGGCCACGACGATCGCCTCATCGAAGTCGGCGACCCGAAGCACCGAAAGCACGGGGCCGAAGATCTCGTGCTGGGCGAGGCGCATATCTGGGGCCACATCTGCGAATACCGTCGGTTCGAGGAAGTAGCCCCCATCGAGATCGACCCGATTCCCCCCAAGCACCAGGCGAGCCTCGGAGCGACCTCGATCGATTTCCTCGAGGATCGAACCCTGCTGAGCGGCGGAGATCACCGGGCCAACCGCAACATCGTCGACCGCGGGACCCACAGCGAGCGCGGCTGCCCTCGCCACCACCAAATCGAGCAGCGCATCGTGTACCGAGTCGACGACGATGAGCCGCGAGCACGCCGAGCACTTCTGCCCCTGGAAGCCGTAGGCGCTCTTCACCGCGTCGGTAGCCGCAGCCTCGAGGTCGGCGGTCTCATCCACGATGAGTGCATCCTTGCCGCCCATCTCCATGTAGGCGCGCTTGAGCCATCGTTGTCCTGGATGCACCACAGCGGCACGCTGGGCGATGCGGAGTCCAACCTCCTTCGACCCGGTGAAGTTGACGAACCTGATCTTGGGATGGTCGACCAGATGGTCTCCGATCACCGACCCGGGCCCGGGCAAGAAGTTGATGACGCCCGGGGGGAACCCGACATCTGCCGCCGCACGCATGAACCCCCACCCGACCATGGGGGTGTTCGACGCCGGCTTCAACACAACGGTGTTGCCCGCCGCCACCGGGCCGATGGTCATTCCGGCCAGGATGGCGAGCGGGAAGTTCCACGGTGGAATGACGGCGCCTGCTCCAATCGGCTGCAGCCAGGATTCGTTGCGCTCCCCGGGATACTCGTGGACCGGCACCGGCTCGGCCATCGCCAACGCCTGATGGGCGTAGTAGTGGCAGAAGTCGATCGCCTCCGCCACATCCGCTTCCGCCTCGCCCCAGTTCTTGCCCGCCTCAACCGTCTGCCAGGCGGCAAACTCGTACTTGCGGGAAGCGATCAGATCGCCCAAACGGGAAACGAGCGCCGCGCGTCGCTCCGCGGGTGTCGCCGCCCAGCTCGGATAGGCGTCCCACGCCGCAGTGATGGCCGCGTCAACTTGATCCCGGTTCGCCGACGATGCCGTGCCGACGACCTGATCGGGCCGTGATGGGTTGACGCTGCGCATCGGGTCGCCGGATTTGATCAGCTCCCCGTTGATGACCAGGGGGCCATGACCGCCCAATTGGGACTCCACCCCGGCAATCGCCAACTCGTAGGCCGTCTTGGCAGCGGTGACGGTGAAATCGGAGTAGGGCTCGATCCGGTACGGGTCCAACACGTTCCCTCCTGGGCATCCATGTCCCGCGACCGCGGGAGCGTCAGCCCAAGGGTAGGAGACTGCTGCGATTTTGGCGTTGCGCCGGGCACGCCTCACGTCACCCTGCGCCACGTTCGCTGGGCCAAAAAAACACCCCCGTCGACACGATCGCGACGAGTGCCGACCCGACATTGTCGACAGGCGAATCGGGCCGAGAGAAACCATTGAAGCCATCAGCGGCAACGCCCGATAGAAGGGACGTGAAGCCGAGCGTTCTCGTCATAGAAGACTCCGCCAGCGTGCGGCGCCTCATCGAAGTGTGCCTCCGCGTGCTCGACGTCAACGTCGCCGCCGCCGAGGATGGCATCAAGGGACTCGACCGAGCGCGCACCACGCTGCCCGATCTCATCGTGCTCGACATTGGACTCCCCGGCATGGACGGCTGGGAAGTGTTGCGGCACCTCAGGGCCGGAAACGAGACCACCCACATCAAGGTCCTGGTCCTGACCGCCCACGCTCAACCAGAGGTCGCGGAACAGGCTGCCCAAGGTGGAGCCGACGATTTCATGACTAAGCCGTTCCGCCCCGGTGAGCTTCGCGAACGGCTCGAGAAACTGCTCGCCGACGCGTAGGCGACTGCAACAACACGAGCTCGGGATTGCTGTAACCCCCATTTGCTCGGCGTCTGCTCGCCGCCGGAGTCCCGCCCGGCGTCTGGTCGCTACCCACCTTGGCACAGACGATTCGGGCCGGTGTTATAGATTCACCCAGTGACCGGCGACCGATCCACCACCGAATGGCAGCCTCAGACGCGCTCGGTCGTCTCGTGGATCACGTACGACCTGGCGAATACGATCTTCGCCCTCGGTGTCGCCGGCCTCTACTTTCCGACCTGGCTGACCGAGAACGACGTGCGCGACGAGGCGCTGTCGTGGACCGTGTCGTCGGCGATGCTCGTCGTGATCCTCCTCTCCCCTTGGATCGGTGCCGTCAGCGACCATGCCACCAAGCGAAGCCGGCTCCTGATCCCAACCACGCTCACCGCGGTGACGGCGACGTTCTTCCTGGCGTCCACCTCCGTCGCCGTCTCGCTGGCCATCTATGGCATCGCGCTGATCGGCTTCAACCTCGGCGGGGTTGTCTATGACGCATTGCTACCCGATGTCAGCACCGAACGGGACCGGGGCAGAATCAGCGGTTGGGGTGTCGGCATCGGTTACGTCGGGTCGATCATCGCCGTAGCCGCCGGCAGCCTTCTCCTCGACGCCTACGGGTATGCAACGGTCTTCCGCACTATCGCCCTGCTGTTTCTCGTGTTCGCCACTCCAGCGTTCCTGTTCATCGAGGAACGTCCCCGCCCCAAGCCGGAGGGCCGCGGGCCCAGCCCGATGCGCAGCCTGCACCAACTCGTACTCACCTGGAGGCGAGCCGCCACCTACGACGGCATTGTCCGGTTCCTCGTCGGCCGATTCCTCTACACGGATGCCATCAACACCCTCATCGGTGGCTTCCTCGCCATCTTCGTCATCCAGGAACTGGACTTCAGCGACAACGAGGTGCAGCTGCTTCTCGGGATCGCCATCGTCACCGCCATTGTTGGCGGCATCGTCGGGGGGCGGCTCACCGATCGCTACGGACCCCGCCGGGTGCTGTTTGGAGCGCTGTACATCTGGATCGTCACGATGGTCGGTGGCATCCTGGCCGCGACCACCGGCCAGCCTGCCCTGGCATGGGCCATCGGGCCGATCGGTGGCCTCGCCCTCGGCGCCACGTGGGCGTCGGATCGGGTCTACATGGCCAGGATCTCACCGCCGCGTTATCTGGGCGAGTTCTACGGTCTCTACGCCACGGTGGGTCGCTTTGCCACGGTGTTGGGACCATTGATTTGGGGGGTGATCGTCAATCGGCTCAACCTGCCCAGGACGGTGGCAATGGCCGCGCTGGTCGGCTTCATCATGGCGGGCCGTATCGTCCTCGGCGGCGTGAGCGACGAGGTCAGAGAGTGGAGCCCCGCAGACGCCGGAGCCACCGCGGCCGAGAGTGATTGACCACGGCTCAGTCTGCGAAGGATGCCTGCAATACGGCGAGCACTGCCGAGTCGCTCACCTGGGAGAAGTCGTCGTACCAGCTGCCGACCGCCATGAAGAGTTGCGGCTGGAGCGGGCAGACGACCTCGTCCACTTCCGCAGCCAACCGCTGCACCGTGTCCGGAGGCCCCACGGGGATCGCACAGCACAGTCGCGACGGACCTGCCGCACGGACCGAACGCAACACGGCGATCAGCGTCGACCCGGTGGCGACCCCGTCGTCGACAACGATCACGGTACGGTCGGCGACCAGCGGAGCGGGCCGACCCGACCGATACGTCATCTCTCGACGTTGGATTTCCTCACGTTGACGGGCCACTTCGGCGTCGATGTAGGCCTGCGGAATCCGCAACCGGTGCACAACATCGTCGTTGATGAGCGGTTCACCATCGCCGGCAATGGCTCCGATGGCGAACTCGGGGTTGCCAGGAGCTCCCACCTTGTGCGCCATCACCACGCTCAGTTCGCCCCCAGCATGGTGTGCGACCTCGGCCGCCACGGGCACCCCGCCCCGGGGTATCCCCAGAACGAGTGGCGGCGTTTCGAGGTCTCCGTAACCGGCCGCGACGACCGCTGCGCCCAGCCGGGACCCGGCATCGGTTCGATCGCGATACCTCATGACCCGAGCGTACCCCACCATGGCAGGTAGCCTGCGTCGATGCGCAGGCTGCTTCTCGTCGCCAACCCCTCCGCCTCGGGCTTCACCGGAGCGCTGTTTCGTGAGGTCTCATCCATTCTCTCTGAGGCATACGAAGTCACGGCAGCCTGGCCGGACGGACCCGACGACGCCCGCCACAGCGCCGAGGAGGCGGCCCGCTCCGGCTACGACGTCGTGGTGGCGATGGGCGGCGACGGCGTTGTCCATCACGTCGGCAACGGGCTCGTTCACACCGACACCGCCCTCGGAATCCTCCCGGTCGGCACGACCAATGTGGTCGCCAGGATCGTCGGCCTTCCCCGCAACCCCAAGAAGGCCGCCCGGTCTCTCGCCACGGCCATTCCCGAGCGAATGCCGGTGGCCCACATCGCGACCGAGAGTCCCAACGGAGCGCGTTCGAGGTATGCCCTCTTCTCCCTCGGGATCGGTTTTGATGCCGATGTCGTCACCATCGCCGAGCAGCGCCCCTACTCCAAGGTCCGGTTCGGCTCGATCCACTACGCCCGCACCGCAGTCGGTCGCCTGTTTGGCCACTACCGGACCAAGCCCCCGAACCTACGGGTCGAGTGCCGCGGCGACGCCGTGGATGCGGTGACCTTGCTCGTGCAGGTCCACCATCTGTTCACCTACTTCGGCCGAGTCCCGCTGGCGCTCTCCCATGAGCCGACAGATGGCCTGATCGCCGCCGCAGTCGAACGGGTCGCGCCCCTGCCGGCCGCCGGCATTCTGGGCCGGCTCGGGACGCGGCGTGATCTCGGGAAGATGAAGGGGATCACGGTATGGCAGGACTTCCACAAGCTCGTCTTGCATGCCGAGCCCGAGGCGTCCTACCAGGCCGACGGTGAACTCTTGGGTCTGACCGGTGGGCTCGAAGTGACCCCGGTGCCGGCAGGGCTGTTGGTCCTCACCCCGGAGAGCTGAGCTCATCGGCCGCAGCGACGGGCGACTCCCCCTTCACCATCACCGTGAGATGCTGGTATGGGATCTCGATGCCTTCACGATCAAGACGGATCTTGATACGACGCAAGAACTCGCGCCGCGAGGTCCACCGCGCATCCGGGTCAACCCGCAGCAGGACCCGCACCTTGACGGAACTCTCGCCGAGAGCGTCCACTCCCAGCAACTGCGGAGCATCCATGAAGGAAGCCTCCCACTCGGGGTCTGCGGCGAATTGCCCAGCTTCGTCACCAATGACCGCAATGGCTTCGTCGATGTCCTGGTCGTAGGCGATGGCGACGTCGACCACGACCTGGCTGTATTCCTGGGTGTAGTTGGAGGCCACCGTGATGGCTCCGTTGGGAACATGGTGGACATTGCCGTCGAGGTCACGCAGCACCGTCGTCCGCAGCCGGATCGTCTGCACCTCGCCGCTCACATCGGCGATCCGAACCACATCCCCGATCGAGTACTGATGCTCGGCGACGATCAAGAACCCGGCAATGACATCCCTGACGAAGCCCTGGGCACCGAAGCCGACGGCGACACCGACCGCGCCGCCCACTGCGACGAGCGGACCGATCGGTAGGCCCCAGATCATCATGATGGTCAGCCCAACCGTGACAACGATCAGCACGGCGACGACCGTCTGGAGCACACGCCACAGCGTGTTGATGCGCTGAACGTCGTCAGTGCCGGCCGCGTCGTCACCGCGTCGACTGATCATGCGGTTGACCGTCTTGCGGCCCACTCGGCGGAAGACCCACCAGATGAGCACGGCGCCGACCAGCACAACGATCGAGGCAAGGGCCTCGTCAGACCACCGATCGACAAAGTCACCGAGTGAGTCGGCCGCCAATACGGGGGTCAAGAGGATCCGCCTGCCAGGCCTTGTCTCAGCTCGGCGATGCCAACCCCACCGAGCGCAACGGTGGCACCAAATCTGGCCCGCCGCCACACCAACGCCCTGAGCCGGTCACCCAGCTCAGAGTCGAGGACTGCGGCTGCCGCCTTGGTTTGGTCTGCGGTCGTGATGCGTTTCCCCTTTGTCTTGTGCGCGGCAGCTTCGGCGGCTTGGTCGACGGCAGCGGCGATCGCTTCGGGGGTCACCTCGGTTCGCACCACGCGGCCGAAACTTGGTCCGACATCGACGCCGACGATCGCGACAAGATCCTCGAGCCGGCAAAGCGCGTCTTCCCGGCCACCTGGTCCGGCCCCCGGCACCAATCCGGCCGCAGCCGCATCGCGGTCCCGTCCCCACCGCTCTTCGAGCCCCACCGACGCGCCCGACCAGGTGCCGGACTCGACACCCATCTCGTGGAGAAGCCCTGCCGCGTCGCTCAAGAGTTTGCCGACAGCGACCCGCTTGGCGTCGAGGCGTTCGGTGACGAAACGGCGGAAGCCCTCGAGTTGGTGGGGTTCGCTGCCGGGAGGCGCAGCAGCAAAGGCAAACACGCTTGGACGTGAGAAGCCGTCTTCTACCAGCGTCTCGACCAGGTGCGCCGTCAACGCGGGCACGTCGGCCGCATCAATCAGATCCACCTTGTTGAGTGCGAACACAAACTGGTCGCCGTAGTCGGCCAAAGGCGCCAGGAAATGATCGTGGACGAGGCGATCGCGGTATTTCTCCGGATCGAACAGCCAGACGATTCCATCAACAGCGGGGACAAGGCGTTCAACGGTGTCGCGATGTCCGCTGCTGATGGAATCGAAGTCGGGCAGATCAATCAGAGCAAGGTGCGGGTGGCGGTTCTGTGTGATGCGGACTTCGATGCCGAGATCGTCGAGCAGAAGTCGCAATCCGTACCCGCCGGTCTCAGGGATCCAAGCCAACGGAACGTCGGTGTGGGGGCGGAGGTGACTCACCGAGGCGATGGGGGCACCGGCCATCGCGTTGAGTAGACTCGACTTTCCTGAGCCCGTACCGCCGGCGATGCCGAGGACGAGCACGTCTCCGGCATAGCCACGACGGTCACGCAACTGGAGGGCGCGTCGCTCGATGCGATCCAACGACTCGGCCGGGAGCACCCCGACCCCGCGGGAAATGGCGAGATCGATGATATCGAGGACTTCGACGATGTCACGCATCGCCGGCCCCCTTTTCCTCGCCAGGTGGGTGGGGCCGCTCCTCTTCACCGTCGCTCGGACCAACGGGCTGGGCAGCTACGTCATGCTCGTCGGGATTGCGAGACGTCAGCGGTTGCTCGGACCCGACCGACTCGAGCGGCCCGACCGACTCGAGCGGCTCGACCGACTCGAGCGCCTCATCCGACTCGGACGGCTCCGCTGACTCGAGTGGCTCGTCAGACTCCGACGGCTCGTCAGACTCATCCAGACTGCCCGCTGCGATGAGGACGGCCGAGTCAACTACCTCGGTTGCAGATCCGTGGCGCGGCTCATCTGACCCATCCGGCTCATCTCGATCGGCTTCCGGCTGATCGCGTTCGCCATCTGCCGGTGGCATCTCGCCGGGGTCGTCATCAATGACTCGACCATCGGCAACGACGGGATCATCCGCTGCTCCGCTCCGGTCGGGCTCTGCGCCCTCGCCTGATTCCACAACCGCTGGGGCTTCACCGACATCACCCACATCAGTCCGGGACTCCCTGAGATCCAGGACCTCATCGGCTGCCGCAGCGATGCCTGCCTCGACTGGGACCGCGTCTTCGGCGGCCGGTCCGGAGCGGGATCCGATCGGAACCAGTTCGACCTCGTCCTCAACGAGCGCCTCGATCCACTCCGCCCTGGTTTCGATCTCACGCAGGATGCTGGAGTCCGGCTGCGGACCGAGGAATCGCTCGAACCTCTCGGCGTCGGCGGCCAACGCGGCAGTCAACGCCACGGCAAGGTCCCGACGGCCGGTTGCCACCACATCCTCAGCCCCTGTCCCATAACGACGCGTCAAGGATCGGTCCATGGCCTTGTCCGGATCGAGAACCTGGGGCCAGATACGCTTCTGCACCCTGCGCCGCGTGCTCTTCCACATCTTGCCGCGTTTTGCGTTCGCGGCTGCATGATCCCCGACCAGGGTGTACCACTGCTCGAGGACTCGCTGCGCCTCATATGCGGTGTCCTGGCCGTGGCGGCGCAGGCCATCTCCTCCTGAGCCGAGGAGGTCGCGCCCGCTCCGGCGTTCCTCCCAACTCTGTGTCGTGTCCTGGGCGGCGACACCGGCCCGTCGGGTAACGATCCCGGTGAGGTCGGCGGCCGCGAGCCCCCATGACTCGGCAGTTGCCAACTCGGCGAAGCGGCCGGCCTCGAGGTCGGCCTCGAGGGCGCTGCTCTGCCGGTGATAGGCGGCCACCACCGCTTCGTCGAACTCGGCGCGCTCTTGCACCTCCACGGCCAATTCGGCACCGACCCGGCGAGCACGCTGGGCGACGGCATGGGTGGTGGCGAGGACAGTCTGATTGATGATCGCGCTGCGGAAATCCGAGTGGGCAAGTTCCGCCAGCTCGCCACGCAGGGCTCCGACTGCTCCGGCGGTTGGACCCCCAGTGGCGGCGTCGATTTCTGCGGAGACGACCGGGAAGACCAGCGAGGTTTCCGGTTCGATGAGGAGATCACGGGCGTGGAGCCGTGCCACGTAGTCGATCAGCACCTCCTCTGCAGCATCGGGATCGCGCGGCAGCCGGTTGATGACATGGAGAATGGGCACACCCCGTCGCCTGGCAGCCTCGAGGTACATCCAACCGCTGGCGTCGGCGTATCTCGAGGCGCTTGTGACGAAGATGCAGATGTCGGCGAGCCCCAAAGCCTCCAACGCGGGGATCCGGCCGTCGACTCTGGCGAGATCAACCGGAGGAGTGTCGACGAAGATGACATGTTCGGTCAGGGGGTCGTCGCCCGTCACCACATCGAGTTCGGCGCCGGTCTGCTCACGCAACCGATGCAGGAACACCCCCAAATCCGACTCGGGACGCGATCGTGACCCCCACACGATGGGCTCAGTTGTCGTTGGGCGCATCACCCCAGACTCGGACACAGGGCGACGGGCCATCGCATTGAGAATGGCCGACTTTCCGGTGCCGCCGGGCCCCGCCACCACGGCAACGGCGGGGGCAAGCGGGTCGTCGAGTCTTGGGACCAGGTACTCCCGGATGGCCCACGCCACCTCATCTCTGGTCCGTTCCACCCGTGGCGTCTCCGGCCGCGGAATCCGGAGCTGCGCCGACGCTACATAGTCGGCGAGCAAGAGCAGCGATGTCCGGATCGCGGCGAGGGGTGTCGGTTCTGCCTCCATCAGCGGGAATTACACCACACCACCGCCGACTCTCGCCCATTTGAGCTACCAGAACGCGAAACGTGTCACAGCGTCGTCGTACGGTAACGGCATGAATACGACACAGATTTCTGACGGAGAACCGATTCCGCGGGTGCATTTCGCCGGCGGCTGCGCCCGAATCGACGGCCTGATCATCGACGACGCGGTGGTAGTTGAACACCTAACGGGGCTGCCCGCCGATCAGAGGGTGGCTGAAGTCGGCAAGGCACTCGCTATCGGCGTTCGCGGTCTGGTGACGATGACGGCGGGCGCCTCCGTCAAAGCAATCGGCTCTGAGGTCGAGCGGGTACTCGGTGCAGCCACCGCCGCAACTGAGGCGAGAGTCCACGAGATCATCGACGCTGGGCGCGAAGCCATGCGCGGCGAGCTCGATCCAGACCGCCGCTCCTCGCTGACCGCCCGCACCATCGAAGAGGTCTCGCAAGCCCACCGCGATCTGCTCAATGAACTCGACCCGGAGAGTCGCGGCAGCCACGTCGGCAGACTGATGAACGAACTCACCACCTTGTTCGGGCCGGAGGGTCTGTTGGCGCAGCGCCTCGACGAGACCTTCGATCTCTCGGCGGCCGACTCCGCCATGTCGCAGGTCTTGAGCACGATGGAGCGCAGATTCCAGGAGATCCGCGACCTGGCGCTCGGTGCCGACGCGCGCCGCGCAGAAGCCGAACGCGGTACCGCCAAAGGTGTGGAGTTCGAAGACGAGATCGAGAGGCGAGTCCGCCACGAGGCAGAGCGTATGGGGGGCTGCATCGTGGAACGGACGGGACGCACCCCGGGCAAGTTCGCCGCCGATGCCATGGTCGGCGACCTGGCGATCACGTTGGCGAGCGGCACCCGGGTCGCTATCGAGGCGAAGAACACGGCGCGCATCGACCTCAACGGTGGTGGGGGCATTCTGGCGGAACTGGACCGAGCCATGGTCAACCGCGACGCCGGCTGGGCTATCTGTGTGTCTCACCGCGCGGCGTACCCGGACGAAGTTGGGACATTTGGGGTCTACGGCAATCGGGTCCTGATCGCGGCCGACGACGACGGCACCCTGCTGCGAGTCGCCCTGCGGTGGGTCGAAGCATCCGATGCCGCTGCCCAGCCCAGCGCCGGAGGCATTGACCGCGAGACCGTGCTTGGCCGCCTCGACCGAATTCAGGAACTCGCCGCACGCTTCGGGCGGACAAAACGGGCCTTGACCAACGTGCGGCGCGGGGTTGACGACATCAAGGTCGAGATCGACGATCTGCGTACGCAACTCCTCGATCTGGTCGGCGAGGCCCGACTGGCGTTGACGGTTCCTGAGGCACCTGCCCCGGCGGTGAAGGTGGCCTGAGCGGTTGCGCCGGTACGACGGCTAGTGGTGACCGGGGATGTTGGCGAACAGGCTGCGTTCGGGTTCCGTCACCTCAACCCGGCTGGCAAGCAACTCGAAGTCCTCGTACGGATAGGCCGCTTCGACCACCGGTGTCGGCACTTGGAACCAGAAGCCGTCGGGATCGACCTGGGTGGCGTGGGCTCGCAACGCCAACCTCGCTCTGTCGATGTAGCCGGTCACGTCGATCCTGCTGACGATCTTGCCATCTTCGGTATAGCCCTCGAGACCCTCGAGCCACCTCTCAAATGGAGATTCCAGGCCGCGGGCCACCACCGCATCGTGTAACGCCATGACGCGCCGTGCCGTGAACGTCGGGGCGTACAGCTTCACGATCTCCCACGGCGCCCCGAGATCGGGCCCGAAGGCCGGATCGGCGGCTGCCTCGAACACGGCAAGCGACAGATCGTGGACCCTGAGGTGGTCGGGGTGGGGGTATCGCTCGTGATCGTCGTACCCCAGAACGAGCTCAGGTTGCTCGCGGCGAACAACCTCGACAAGCCGGGCAAGCACGTCATCGAACGGAACATTCACGAAGGCATCCTGATGCTCGTTGTGCTCCGTATCCGGCATCCCAGAATCGCGGTAACCGAGCATGATGACCTCGTCGTAGCCGATGATCTCGGATGCCTGCTCGAGTTCGTCGCGACGGATCTCGGTGAGTCGATCCGCCACCCCGGGGCGATCCATGGCGGGATTCAGTATGTCGCCGGCCTCGCCGCCGGTGGCGGTGACCAATACGCAGCGCACGCCGGCATCGGCATAGCGCGCCACGGTTCCAGCGCCTTTTGAGCTTTCGTCGTCGGGGTGGGCATGTAGCGCAACGAGGGTTGCCATGCGGCGAGTATCGCATGGGCGCCGGGGCTACTGCGTCCTTGCGGCGACCGGCGCCTTCCCTCCGAAGACCGACACCGCAGCGCCGCCCTCCGGGCAGCCTTCCAGGATTGGACAGAACTGGCACCAAGCGCCGGCACGCCGCTCGAGGGCGATCCCGGTGGCGAGGGCGGCTCGGAGCGAGGAAGCGACTCGCACGACGTCGCTCGCCGTGGCGACGATGGTCTCGCGTGATGGTGTGGCTTCGAGTCGCTCGCCGGATGCCACCGACACCGCTTCGACTCTGCCGGGCAGCTCGTCACGTTCGAGCACCCACAACAGGCCATAGAACGACAGCTGGTCATCGGCCTGACCAATGTGACCGGTCTTCCAGTCGATGAGCCGGGTCCCAACTTCGGGGTCGCCGAGCACCGCATCCACCGCTCCTCGCAGGACCAGCCCCGGCGCCGGCTCGCACTCGATGAACACCTCGGCAGCTTGGAAGCCTTCAACCGGAAGACGCTTGAAGCGTTCGTAGAGATCGCCGACCTCATTGATCAACCGACGTAACTCGCTGGGCCGCAAGCCGAGGTCAACAACCTTCGGGTTGAGCGCCTGCCCGATCTCTTCGCGACAGGCCTGCTCGACATCGGCTTCAGCAATGGTCCCGTCCCGCAGGTGGCGGGCGAAGACCCGGTGCGCCAGCCCGCCGCGAAACGACGCCCGACTTTCCGGCGCATAGTGACCTGCCAGCCGCGCCAAGGCCTGATCCGGGCACCGCAGGAATGTGGTGTACATGGTGGCGGAGATGACGAGCGGCTCTCCGGGGGTGACTTCGGCGAATGCGGCCAGCATGTATCGATCGTATCGGACCCGGTCCCAGTGCCGCTTGATTGCCGGTGGATGGGAAGCCGACCGGTCCGCCGCTGCGACAACACATCGGCGTTGTGGCCACCCACGCAGATTGACTTGCCTACTCCGAGTAGCGGTTACAATGCTCGGACCGACGGCCCATCGGGTTTCTCATGCTCACCAACACTCGTGTACTACTCATCGCCGTACCTGCGGCCATCGTCGCACTCGTCATCGCCGCGTTTGCGATCGACCAGGCGCGCAGCAATGAAGAGATCGCGCGAAACGTCTCGGCCGTCGGAATCGAACTCGGTGGCCTCGGTGAAGAAGAAGCCACCGCCGCCATCAGGGCCTACGAAGCCGAGCTCGCCGTCACCCCGGTCCGCTTCGTGGTCAACGGCGTCACCTTCGACCTCGAGCCGGCCGAAGTCGGCCTCGCCATCGACGAGCAGACGGTGGTCGCGGAGGCCATGACGGTGCGGCGTGAGCAGGGCGGTCTTGGGGCCTTTTTCAACTGGTTCAGCAGCTTCCGCGAGCAGGTGGAGATCGAAGTACCCGTCACCTACGACAGCGAGATGCTCGACGAGGTGTTCTCAGAATGGGAAACGACCGTCATCGCCAACCCGGCCTACGAGGGCGGCGTTCTCGTGCGCGACGGTCGGGTGCTGCCCGACTATCCCCGCGCCGGCGAAGGCATCGAGCGCCACATGGCGCACAGCCTGGCCTACCAGGAGATGCGAGTACCGGTCCGCAACGAGATCATTCTTCCGACGCGATTGCTGTTTCCGGAATTGAGCGATGCCGACATCGACGCCAAAGTGGCTGAGGCCAACAAGCTGCTCGATGGTCCGGTGGTGCTGGTCGCCGACGACCCGCCCGTGGAGGTCACTTTCACCGCTGACGACCTCGCTGCCGCATTCCAGAGTGAAGTGGTGTACGACTCGGGGCCCAGCATCGAGCTGAGCTTCGACACCGCCACCCTCGCTGCGGTGGCAGCCGAACACCGTGAGGCGATCGAGCAACCGGCTCGGGAGGCCGAGTTCGTGCTGCAGGCGGACGAGACGGTGATCATCTTGGGTTCCCGACCCGAGACGCTCTTCGACGCCGACCTTATTACGGAAACGGTCTACACCACAGCCCTATCCGGGCAGGAGACGGCCGACTTCCCGTTTGGTATCGGAGCACAACCAGACTTCTCGACCGAAGATGCCGAGGCCATGGGGCCGATTACTCGGATGTCCGCCTTCACAACGGAGTATCCATCCGGCCAGCCCAGGGTACAGAACATCCACACCATCGCCGACGCAGTCAACGGCGCCATGGTGTGGCCCGGTGAGCGGTTCTCCGTCAACGTGCACGTAGGCCCACGCACCGAAGCCAAGGGCTATGTCGAGGCCCCGATGATCGCCGGCGGCGAGATCATCGATTCAGTCGGTGGGGGCGTGAGCCAGTTCGCCACCACCTTCTACAACGCGGTGTTCTACGGCTGCTACGAGGACATCACTCACAAACCTCACAGTTACTACTTCGACCGCTACCCCGAGGTGAACGAGGCCACGATCTCATGGCCCGACCCCGGCCTCATCTTCCGCAACAACTCCGACGCCGTCATCATCATCAAGACGCAGTACAGCGCCACGTCGGTCACTGTGAAGTTCTTCGGCAACAACGGCGGCAAGGACTGCGATCGACGCCTGGGTGAGCGGAGCAACTTCACCGAGCCCGAAACTGAATACGTCGCCGACGCCGCCGTCAGCCCTGGTAGTGAGCGAGTTGAAAGCAGCGGCGGTCAGGGCTGGACCCGCACAGTCGACCGGGTGATCACCTTTGCAGATGGCACTCAGGAGGTCGAGACTTACCGTTGGACCTACAAGGCACGCCCCAGGATCATCCTCGTGCACCCCTGCGACATGCCCAACTCGAACCAGGCCTGCCCGGCCCCGGTGCCGAACGTCATCGGGCTGACCTTCTCCGAAGCAACCTCGCGGTTGGCGGATTCCGGCTTCCTCATCGCCGAAGGCAACTCGGTGGAGACCAGCGACGCGTCCCGCGACGGCACCGTCGCGGCGCAGAGCGCCTCATCGGGGTCGTACCTGAGCCCGGGCTCGACGATCACCGTCGACATCTACGTGTACGTGGCGCCTCCCGAGCCACCGCCCGAAGAGGAGCCGCCTCCCGACGACGGCGGATGACAACGAGCCGGCTCAGTAGTAGAGGAAGAACCTGCTGATCACGTCGGCGGTCGAGGTCACGGTGGCGTCATCCCACCCTCCGGGCCGACGCAGCACTGCGCTGTTGGATGCGATCCAAATGCTGTCCAGTTGGTCATCAGCCGCAAAGAGGCGCTGAGCCAATCGGCCGGGGAAATGATCATCGGCCGCGGCCTCCGCCGCGGATTCGTATCCTGAACCGTCCTGGCCGGTCAGACCGCGGTCGGTCGCAAAGATCGTCACGTCGCCGACTACCTGCGGGTCTACTTCGATCGCCTGTCCCATCGCTCCTCCTTGAACGAACGGAATCCTAACCGAGC
>CAYXMJ010000056.1:9603-16135 GCA_964465915.1 uncultured Acidimicrobiaceae bacterium | reverse complement strand
TCGGTCACCAGACACGCCGCTGGAACCCCAAGATGCGTCCGTTCATTTTTGGTGATCGCAACGGCATCCACATCGTCGACCTGCGGCAATCACTCGATCAGATCGAGCGCGCCGCAAAGTTCATCCAAGAGACCACCGCTGCCGGTGGCTCCGTCCTATTCGTTGGGACGAAGAAGCAGGCGCAGGCTGCGATCAAGGATGCGGCGGATTCGGCGTCCATGCCGTACGTCAACCATCGTTGGCTCGGCGGCATGCTGACCAACTTCCAAACCATCCACAAGCGGATTCGTTACATGCTCGAACTCGAGCGGATGGAGAGCTCCGGCGAGATGGAGGCGCTGCCCAAGAAAGAGCGTCTCAAGCTGCGCCGCGAACTGGTCAAGCTGCAGGCCGTGCTCGGTGGGGTTCGTTCCATGAACCGGCCGCCCGAGGTCGTCTTCATCATCGACGTCAACGCCGAGCACATCGCCGTTGCCGAGGCGAATCGGCTCAACATCCCGATCGTTGCGGTAGTCGATACGAACTGTGACCCCGACAAGGTCGACATGGTGATTCCCGGCAACGACGACGCCATCCGCGCCTCGCAGTTGTTGGCCGGAATCATGGCGAACGCCGCCAAGTCAGGGCGAGAACTGAATCAGGCCACTCGAGCCGCCAAGGCAGCGGAAGCCGAAGCCGAAGCCGAAGCGGAGCTCGAAGAAGCTGCCGTCGCCGCAGGCGAGGCCAAGGAGTAGAACCGCAGATGAGTATTACCGCAAAGGACATCCAATCACTTCGCCAGGACACCGGCACCGGGATGATGGACGCCAAGCGCGCCCTGGTTGAGGCCGACGGCGACCTCGAACGGGCCAGGGAGATCCTCCGGGAGAAGGGCATCGCCGCCGCCGCCAAGCGGACCGGGCGCGCTCAGACCCAGGGAAGCATCGGCTCCTACTTGCACATGCAAGCCGGACGTCCCGTCATCGGTGTGCTCGTCGAACTCGCTTCCGAGACCGACTTCGTCGCCAAGGGAGAAGAGTTCCAGCAGGCTGCCAACGATCTTGCGATGCACGTTGCCGCTGCCCGCCCCCGGTGGGTCAAGCGAGAAGACGTGCCTGAAGAACTGGTTGCCAAGGAAGAGGAGCTCATTGCGGCGCAGGCTCGCAACGAAGGCAAGCCCGAGCAGATCATTGAGAAGATCGTCGAGGGCAGGATTCGCTCGTTCTACGAGGACAATGTCTTGTACGACCAGGAGTTCGTGCGCCCCGAGACGTTCGAAGGAACCGTCGGCGAGATGGTCCAGCAGCTTGTCATCACGATGGGGGAGAACATCTCGGTCAGTCGATTCTCGCGGCTCATGGTCGGCGAGAGCGACGAGTAACCGGTGGCGAAACGAGTCGTCCTCAAACTCTCCGGCGAAGCGTTCGCCGACGCCGAAACCAACTACGGGATCGACCCGGTCACCGTCCAGCGGGTTGCCGACGAAATCGCCAAGGTGCATGACGAAGGCTACGAGATAGCCGTCGTCGTCGGCGGCGGAAACATCTTCCGCGGTCTCTCGTCGGCCGCGGTCGGGATGGATCGGGCCAACGCCGACTATATGGGCATGTTGGCGACGGTCATCAACGCCCTGGCGTTGCGCGACGCCCTCGAGCGGGCGGGTGCGCCGTGCCGGGTGCAGACGGCCATCTCGATCCAGCAGGTCGCCGAGCCCTACATCCGGCTCCGCGCCATGCGCCACCTCGAGAAGCGGCGGGTCGTGGTGTTCGCCGGGGGTACCGGCAACCCGTTCTTCACCACCGACACCACTGCAGCGTTGCGCGCGGCGGAGATCGGCGCCGATGTCGTGCTGAAGGGAACCAAGGTCGAAGGCGTCTACGACGCCGACCCCGTCACGGTGCCCGAGGCGAAGCTGATCGAGGACGTCACCTACATGGAGGTCATCGCGCAGCGGCTCAAGGTGATGGACACAACGGCCATTACGATGTGTATGGACAACGACCTGCCGATTCGGGTCTTCAACCTGCGGACGCCGGGCAATGTGATCCGGGCGGTCCAGGGAGAACCCGTTGGGACGCTAGTGCACTGAGGTGGCACCGTGATCAAGGAACTGCTTGAAGAGGCCGAGCTCAAGATGAACCAGGCGGTCGAGCATACGGCCGGGGAATTTGGGTTGGTGCGCACGGGTCGGGCCAACCCAGGCTTGCTGCACCGGGTGATGGTCGACTACTACGGGACGCCGACACCGCTGCAGCAGATCGCCGGGTTTTCGGTTCCGGAGGCCAGGATGCTGGTTGTCCAGCCCTACGACAAGTCATCGATCACAGCGATCGAGCGGGCGATTCAGGAGGCCGACTTGGGGCTCAACCCCTCCAATGACGGCAACATCATCCGGTTGGCATTTCCCCAACTCACCGAAGAACGGCGTCGGGAGCTGATTCGTCTCGTCCGTCACACCGCCGAGGAGGGAAGAATCGCGTTGCGCAACGTTCGTCGTCACTCGAAAGACGACATGGAGGCGTTGGCAGGCGAGATCTCGGAGGACGACATCAGGCGAGGGGAGAAGGCGCTCCAGGACCTGACCGATGAACACGTCCGGTCGATCGATGAACTGTTGGAGCACAAAGAGCAGGAGCTGCTCGAGGTCTAGACGCACGGTGGCGAGTGCCACCGCGAGTGCGCCGGATCGTGCCAGAATCCGTGGGTTGCCGGCTACTCCGGCAACCAGCGATGGAGGAGGAGCCACAGGTGGAGCGAGACGTACCGGGTGAGGAGCCTGGGTCGTTCGATGAGCCTGGGCAGGTCTCAGCTGAGACATCGGGGGATGCCGCAGAGCCAGACGAGTGGACGGTCGAAGACTTCGACCAGTTCGAGTCGTTCGACGCCGCCGACGATCAGTTCGGCGAGGTCGCCGCGGCCGCACCGGAAGCCACCGACGAGGATCCCGCCCCGCCGGCTCCCAAGGAGCCCGCGGATGTGGAACAACCATCGCTGGAGCTTGGGTTTGGTGAGGAGGTGCCGCCGCCACCACCTGCGGATGTGGAGGAGTCTGAGCCCCAGGCGCCCGCGTCGATCATTCCCGACGAATCCGACTGGTCAGCGGTGGACGCTGATGCCGACTCCACGGATGACTTTGCCGCGCTGTGGCAGGACACGGACGACGACGAATCGGTGCCCGCACCCGAGGCGTGGGACACGCTGCGGCCCGCCGATCAGCTGCAAGAGATCCCGATCATCGTGCCACCGGCGCCGGACCCCGACCCTGACCCGGACCCGGGTGAGACCGCCGACCCGGGTGAGACCGCCGACCCGGGTGAGACCGCCGACCTGAGCGCGGTCCCGGCTCCGTCCAATGTGGGGCCGCAGGACAGTGCTGATGACCCGGACCCGGTGCCATCGCCTGGAGAGTCGGTGCCTGACGGCCCTGCCGAGTTCACCCCGGAGGGCTGGGATGACGACGCCGATTCGGTGCCCGACTTTGCCCAATTCACCAGCGAGGAATACGTCCAGGCGACCACGCAGGAGTATGCCGGCCTTGCAGCCGAAATCGCTCGGGCGGCCGAGGAGCCACACGAACAGATGGCAGTGTCGGCGGATATTCCCGGGATCGAGAGCGGGACGGTTGGCCTCGATGACGTGGTTGCCGCCTCGGGTGACGACTCGGTGGTGATCCAGGCGCCCCGGGCGTCGGACCTGCCGCTGCGGGTTCTAACCGCCGTGGGTTTGGTCGTGATCTTCCTCGGTTCGCTGTACCAGCCGTATCTGATCGGGGCGCTCATCCTCATCGTCCTTGGCCTCGCCGCCGGTGAGATCTATACCGTCCTCATCCGCGCCGGACATCACCCGCTCGCCATCTTCGGCTTTGTCGGAGTAGCCGGGGCGCTGATCGGCACGTGGATCTGGGAACCGGTGGCGATCCCAATGGCAATACTGCTCACTTTGGTGGCAACGCTCCTGTTCTACGGGGTCGCTCCCGACCGGAGCCGGCCGCTCCACAACACTTCGCTCACCATGCTCGGCGTGCTCTGGATCGGCGGCCTCGGTGGGTTTGCCTTCGACATCATCAAGTCCGAGTACTACGCCTGGCTGGTTGCCGCCCTTGTGGCGACCGTCGCCCTGATGGACATCGGGCAATACTTCGTGGGTCGCCGCATCGGCAAGAGGGCGCTGGCTCCGGTCGTCTCACCCAAGAAGACCGTTGAGGGACTGGTCGGGGGTGTGCTTGTCGCCCTTCTGGTCGGTGTCGGGTTCAGCTATTTCGGCCCATTCGATCTCGGCTCCGGCCTGTTGATCGGTGCTGTTGTTGCGATAGTGGCCCCCATCGGCGACTTGGCGGTCTCCGTCATCAAGCGGGCAATCGGCGTGAAGGACATGAGTTCGATCTTGCCCGGCCACGGGGGGGTCCTCGACCGGATCGACGCCATGATCTTCACCATCCCGGCGATGTGGATCGCCTACTCATGGCTGGGGCTGCTGGCCTGACCCGGCTCGTCGTTCTCGGTGCCACTGGGTCGATTGGGAGACAGACGCTTGAAGTTGCCCGATGGCTCGGGCTCGAGGTTGTCGGGCTGGCGGCGAGACGAGCGTCCGCCGGCCTGGCGCAACTCGCCGCTCAATCTCCCCAGGCACGGGTCGTGGCCGCAGAGACCGACTCGGCAGCCGAGGACGCTACGGCGTCCCTCGGTGCCCGTCTCGAGCGAGGACCCGATGCCTTGACCGACCTGGCGGCGACCCCCGATACTGTGGTCGTCAACGGCATCGTCGGCGCCGCCGGTTTGGCACCCTCCGTTGCGGCTCTCGAGGTCGGAAATCGGCTCGCCCTTGCCAACAAGGAGAGCCTGGTCGCCGGCGGTCCCGTCGTGGCAGATGCTTTGGCGCGAGGGGGCGGCGAACTCATCCCGGTCGACTCGGAGCACTCAGCCATTTGGCAATGCCTCGTGGGCGAACCTGCCGAAAGCGTCCGCCGTATCATCCTGACTGCGTCCGGTGGACCGTTCCGGGGGCGCGCCCGAAGCGACCTCGCCGCCGTGGGGGTTGACGATGCCCTTGCCCACCCGACCTGGGCAATGGGTCCCCGCATCACCATTGACTCGGCGACCTTGATGAACAAAGCGTTTGAAGTGATCGAAGCTCACTACCTGTTCGAGGAGAGCTACGACACCATCGACGTGGTCGTCCATCCACAAAGCATCGTGCATTCGATGGTTGAGTTCAGCGACGGGAGCGTAAAAGCGCAACTGGGTGATCCCGACATGCGTCACCCGATTTCCTATGCCATCACCTACCCGCAGCGGGCACCTTTGCCTACAGAGCCCTTTGTTGCCGCAGGGCGCAGCCTCACGTTCGAGGCCCCGGATCCCGTGACCTTCCCTTGCCTCGAGCTCGGATATGCGGCCGGAAGGCGGGGCGGCTCGGCTCCTGCTGTGCTCAACGCCTCGGATGAGGTCGCAGTTGCGGCGTTCCTCGCCGGGCGGATCCCATTCCTCTCCATCCCGGACATCGTCGCGGCGACGCTCGAAACCGTCGAGCAACGAGCTGTTACGACCGTTGCAGACGTGGTTGCGGTCGATACCGAGGCTCGTGCCGTGGCCGCCGCGGCCGTGAACCGATCCGCATAGGGGTTCATCGACTCGGGGACGATTGTGCCCGAATAGCCCGTTTGCCCCACTACCGTATTGCCTGTTGAGAGTGCTCGGCGACGCGTCGTCGGGAACCGTCCATCGTTCGATGGTGCGGCGGTCGCCATCTCGAGCGCGCGTCGAGACGTACCTCGGCCCGCCAGTCGTAGCCCTACCACCCGGAATCGGATACCTTCATGGGAGCCTTTGTCATCATCCTCGGCGTCGTGCTGATGGTGGTCATCCACGAAGCGGGGCACTTCGTTGCGGCCAAGGCGTTTGGGATGAAGGCAACCGAGGCATTCTTCGGCTTCGGCCCCAGGATCTGGTCGTTGACGCGGGGCGAGACCGAATACGGTGTGAAACTGATCCCGCTCGGCGGATACGTCCGCATCATCGGGATGAACCCGTTCGAAGAGGTGGCCCCCGAGGACGAGGGCCGCACGTACCGCGAGGCCCCGTTCTGGCAGAAGTCGATCGTGGTGCTGGCCGGCATCTTCAGCCACTTCGTCGTGGCGCTCGCCCTGTTCTTTGCGCTCGCCATGGTCTACGGCGTTGCGGAGGTCACCACCGAAGTCGACGCGGTCAGCACCATCCTCGTCAACCCAAGCGAGGTGGCCGACGATGACAAGGTGGTGCTCGACCTCGAGTCCGGAGACACCATCGTTGCCATCGACGGGGTAGCCGTCGAAGCCGTAACTGCCGTGGAGCCGAAGGCCGCCGGCGAGTTGACCACCGTCACCGTCGATCGGGACGGAGTCCTCGTCATGCTCGAAACGACGGAAGTCGTCGAAGTTGCTCCGGCCTTTGCCTCGGGAATCCTGATTGGCGACGTCCTGGTCTTCGTCGACGGGGTCTCCGTCGAGACATGGGAGGACTTCGTCGACGTTGCCTCGGTCAATCCCGGTGAGTCTGCCGTCATCGTTGTCGACCGC
>CAYXMJ010000056.1:0-9503 GCA_964465915.1 uncultured Acidimicrobiaceae bacterium | reverse complement strand
CAGGACGATGCCGTCCTCGATACGGTCAGGCCGATCAGCCCGGTCGGCCTGGTCCGAATTGCCGGGCCCGTCGAGGTGAGCCTCGGGTTGCTGGCTCTCGTCAACGTGTTCGTCGGTGTCCTCAACTTCGTTCCGCTCTACCCGCTCGACGGCGGGCACTTCGCCGTTGCCGTGTACGAGAAGATCAGAGGCCGCGCCCCCGATGTGCGCAAGCTGATGCCGGTGGCGGCTGCCGTGTTCCTGTTCATCGTGATGCTCGGCTTGCTCGGCATCTACTTCGACATCGCCAATCCGCTCCAGTTGCCCGAGTAGGCGCGGTCAGCGCTCGCTGTCGGACGGGCTGAGGCCGCTCACCGCAAAAACGCGGTGCGGCACGGACAGCATTCCGGGAAACTCGCTGCGGAGTAGTTCGGCCAGCGCCGCGTCAAATCTGGCGACTTCGTCAGGGGGCAGCGACGATCCGACACCGTTGCAGGTGCGGATCCGGCCGCGCCACGCCTCGTGGGTGAATGGCACGTCGACGGTGTAGCTGAAGCTCTCGACTTGGCGAAACCCTGCCCGGTCGAGTGCCTCGATCTGCTCGGGGTGGACGCCGCGCCACCCGGCTTTCGGCCAGCCTTGGTTGAACTCGAGGATCAATGCCTCGGTTCGGTCGGCGACGTTGGCGGAGATGGGAAGGTAGCTGAAGGCGCAGATCAGGAGCCTGCCGCCGGGCACGAGGACCCGCTTGGCTTCGGCCAGGGTGCGCGGGGCGTCGAACCACCACCAGCATTGGCCGGCCGTGACCAGATCGAAGCTCGCGGCGCCATACCCCGTCGCCTCGGATCTTCCCTCCTCGAAACGCATCGCCAACCCGCGGTCTTGGGCCGTGCGGCGGGCGACGTCGAGCAGTTCGGGAGCGAGGTCGAGGCCCACGACGTCGAGACCCCTGGCGGCGAGGCCGATCGCCATCGAGCCGGTGCCGGTGCCGAGATCGAGTGCCCGGTCGTGTGGCGCGATCCACCCCACATCGAGCAAGCGGTCGAAGAAGCCGTCCGGGAAGCCGGGCCGGTACCGCTCGTAGTCGACGGCGGTGCGGCCGTAGTCGATATCGCGGCCGTCGGGATCGACGAATCCGGGGGCGTTGCTCACAGGAACAAATCTAGCTCCCGTAACATGGTGCCTATGGCGATCGAACGGCGCGTCTCGCGCCAACTTCATGTCGGATCAGTTGCCGTCGGCGGCGATGCACCCATCACTGTGCAATCGATGACCACGACCAAGACGGCTGACGTCGACGGCACGCTTGCACAGGTATACGCGCTGTCGGGCTCGGGGGCGGACATCGTGCGGATCACGTGTAATGATGTGGCCGCCGCTCAGGGTCTCGCGGTGATCGTGCCGAGATCGCCGGTGCCGATCATCGCCGACATCCACTTCCAATATCGGCTGGCCCTGGCTGCGCTCGAAGCCGGCGTCGCCGGGTTGAGGCTCAACCCCGGCAACATTCGCAAGGAAGCCCACATCAAAACGGTGGCCCGCGAAGCGATGGCGGCCGGAGTCCCGATCCGCGTTGGGGTCAACGCCGGGTCGCTCGACAAGGACCTCCTCGACGAGCACGGGGGGCCGGTGCCGGAAGCGCTAGTTGCCTCCGCCCTCAAAGAGATTTCCTACCTGGAGGAGGTCGGGTTCACCGACATCAAGATCTCGGTGAAGCATTCCCACGTCCCTTCCATGGTGGAGAGCTACCGCCTGTTGGCCCAGCGGGTCGACTATCCGCTGCACCTCGGGGTGACGGAGGCCGGTCCGCCGCCGGGGGGCTTGATCAAGTCCGTCGCCGGCATCGCCACACTGCTGCTCGAAGGGGTCGGCGACACGATCCGGTTCTCGCTCACAGCCGATCCCGTCGAGGAGGCCAAGGCGGGCCGCGCCCTGCTCGAATACCTGGGCCTGCGGGAACGCACGACCCTCGATTTGATTGCCTGCCCATCCTGTGGTCGGGCGGAGGTTGACGTCATCGAGGTTGCCTCCGCCGCCCGCGACGCCCTCGAGGCTGAGGGGCTGCCCATCCAGGTTGCTGTGATGGGTTGTGTCGTCAACGGACCGGGTGAGGCCCGTGAGGCGGACATCGGGATCGCAGCCGGGCGTCGCAAGGGACATCTGTTCATCAAGGGACAGGTCGTGAGAGTCGTCCCCGAAGACCAGATGGTCGATGCGTTGCTCGACGAAGCTCGACTCCTCGCTGAGGAAGGGGTGGAGGCCCGCTTGGCCGCCGCCGACGTGACTGCCGCAGATCTCGCCGCTGAGGAGGCCCTCGAACTACGTGGCCTGCGCGGCGACGCCAACCAGGCCGCAGCCAGGCGCGCCGCCGTAGCCGAGATCGCCGAAGCGGATTAGGCGCAAGCCTTCCAAGAGGTGTCTTTTCCCGGTTGAGCCGGGGGGTGGTGAGCTGGTGCAAGGCCGCCGGGTTGGAAGAAGCCACGGCACCCCGCCCAGAGCGCTCCGGGGACGGGACGATGGTTGGGCCTGCCCCTGGTATACTCCTGATCCAACTGAGATCAGTATCGAGGTGGGCCGCGGCCCGCCTCGTTTGCTGAGGAGGCCAATAGGAACACGGAGGAGGAGAGGTGAGCGACACGGCCAAGCGTCTTTGGGACGTCATTGAGCCGTATGTCGCGGCGGAAGGCATCGAACTCGACGATTTTGAGGTTCTGGGCCATGGCGCCGGTACGATCGTAAGAGTCACGGTCGACGGCGAAGAGACGTTGAGCGTGGACCGCATCGCCGAGCTGAGCCGGGGCATCTCGCGTCTACTCGACGACGACGATCCGGTGAGCGGGTCCTACACCCTCGAGGTGAGCTCCCCCGGGCTGGAACGAAGGCTTCGTCGCCCTCGCCACTATGAGAAGTCGTTGGGACGAGAGGTGAAGGTGAAGACCAAGGGCCCGATTGCCGGGTCCGTGAACCACGTTGGTGAACTCCGCGAGGCCGACGCTGATGGGTTTGTTGTTGGGACCGAGGCAGGGGCGCACCGCATCGCCTACGCCGACGTTGCCTCAGCCCGCACCGTGTTTGTGTGGGAGAAGGCTGCCAAGCCGGGAACCGGGCACTGAAGAGAAGGACGACGAGATGGACTACA
This sequence comes from uncultured Acidimicrobiaceae bacterium, assembly GCA_964465915.1. GTDB lineage: Bacteria > Actinomycetota > Acidimicrobiia > Spongiisociales > UBA5794 > CAVPHV01. The sequence continues at coordinate 6,385 of CAYXMJ010000056.1, read as the reverse complement.
ACCTGCTTGATGCGCTTGACCTCTTGGAGCGCGAGAAGGGTGTCCCGGCGGACACCATCCTCGACGCTCTCGCCAACGCGCTCGTGTCGGCCTACAAACGCACGCCCGGGGCAGCAGAGGAGGCAAGGGTCACCATCGACCCGGACACCGGTGAGATCACCGTGTACGGTCAGGATCTCGATGAGGACGGCAACGTCACTCGGGAATGGGAGGACACCCCTTCCGACTTCGGTCGAATCGCCGCCCAAACCGCCAAGCAGGTCATCATGCAGCGCCTGCGCGATGCCAAGCGCGAGCAGGTCTTCGACCTCTACGAAGGTCGTGAAGGCGATCTCGTGACGGGCATCGTCCAGCAATCCGACCACCGCTACGCCATCCTCGACCTCGGAAACGCCGAGGCGATCATGCCATCGTCGGAGCGGATTCCCTACGAGCGGCTCGAGCGCGGCAACCGCCTCAAGGCCTACATCCTCGAGGTGCGAGGCGAGGGCAAAGGCCCCCAGATCGTGGTCAGCCGCAGTCACCCAGAGTTCATCCGGTCGTTGTTCGAACTCGAGGTCCCCGAATTGGTCGACGGAGATGTCGAGATCCGGGCGATTGCTCGTGAGCCGGGTCACCGCACCAAGATTGCCGTCGCTTCCAACGACCCCAATGTTGATCCAGTCGGAGCCTGCGTCGGCGCCCGCGGCTCTCGCGTCCGTCAGGTCGTGAACGAACTGCGGGGTGAGAAGGTCGATATCGTCGAGTGGCGTGACGACACCAAATCGTTCATTGCCGAAGCGCTGAGCCCCGCCAGGGTCAAGGAGGTGCGCTTGGACGACGAAGCCATGATCGCCACTGTGATCGTTCCGGACCATCAGCTTTCGTTGGCCATCGGCAAGGAAGGCCAGAACGCCAGGCTTGCCGCTCGGTTGACCGGGTACAAGATCGACATCAAGTCCGAGAGCCAAGATCTCGGGCTCGACCTCGAAGAAGAGGAACTCGAAGCTGCGGTCGAGGAGGCCGTTGTGGAAGAGGCCATCGAGGAGGCTGTCGTCGAAGGGGCGGTCGAAGAGGCCGTGGCCGAGGAGCTCGAAGAAGCTGCCGAGGTCGTTGCCGCCATCGAGGAGACCGAGCTAGAGGCTGAGGTCGCAGAAGCGGTGGAGGAACTCGAGGTCGTTGCCGAGGCTGAGGAGGTCGTAGCTGAGGCCGAGGAGGCTGAAGAGGTCGCAGAGGCCGAGGTAGTCGCCGAGGCTGAGGAGATCGTGGCCGAGGCTGAACTGGCAGAGGAAGTCGCCGCCGAGAGCGCCGACGAGAATGAGATCACAGACGAGACAGAAGAAGACACGGACGCGGATCCGACCGCTTAGACGGTCTGGCACAATGTCCGCGCGGAGGTAAGAGTGGCCAAGCAGCGCATATACGAACTCGCTCGCGAACTCGAGCTCGAGTCCAAGGATGTCCTGGCGCGCGCCCTGGAGCTCGGCCTCGACGTGAAGACGGCTTCCTCGGGCCTCGACGAGGACGAGGCGGCTCTGGTCCGGCTCTCGTACCAGGAGACCGATGAATCGGCTGGCACGGCCGCCGTCGCCGACGAGGCGGAGGTATCGGCCGAGGAATCCGAGCCGGAACTCGAGGTTCCCGATGCTGAAGCAGTAGCCGCAGCCGAAGAAGCACCGATCGCCGAGGCTGGAGCTGAGGCCGAGGCCGCCGCCGACGTCGCTGTCGCAGCTGACGCCGCGGGGGCAGAAGAACGCCGCATGGTGGTTGTCCAGCAGGGCATCACTGCCCACGAGTTCGGCCGGATCGTGGGGGTTCGCACCGGAGACGTTGTCCGTCAGCTGATGGCGATGGGCGAGATCGTGCCCGGTGGCGGGACCATCCCGTTTGATGCAATCGAGGCACTCGGAGACTTCTTCGAGTTCGATGTCTTGGTTGAGGAGGCCGAGGTTGTCGAGGAGGAAGAGGGCTCGCAGCGGTACATCGTCGAGTACGAAGACGACCCCGCCAGCCTCAAGACCCGTCCGCCTGTGGTCACTGTGATGGGCCACGTCGACCACGGCAAGACTCAGCTGCTCGATACGATTCGCCGCGCCAACGTCATCGCGGGAGAGGCCGGCGGGATCACCCAGCACATCGGGGCGTACCAGGTCCGCCGCGGCGACGGCACCATCACCTTCATCGACACCCCCGGCCACGAGGCGTTCACAGCCTTGCGGGCCCGTGGAGCCGACATCACCGACATCGCGATCATCGTGGTCGCCGCCGACGATGGCGTGATGCCCCAAACGGCCGAGGCCATCAGCCACGCCAAGGCCGCCGACGTCCCGCTGATCGTCGCCATCAACAAGATGGATCTCGAGGCAGCCGACCCCTATGCCGTCCGAGCCGCCTTGACACAACACGACATCTTGGTCGAGGAGCTCGGCGGCGACGTCGTGTCCGCCGAGATCTCCGCCCTGGAGGGAACCGGTATCGACGAGCTACTCGAACTGATCTCCCTCGTTGCCGAGGTCGAGGACCTCAAGGCCAACCCGGGTGCGGCGGCGGTTGGTACCGTCATCGAAGCTCAACTCGAGGTTGGGCGTGGGCCGGTGGCAACCGTGATCGTCCAGCGTGGCACGCTCAAACGGGGTGACGCCATCGTCGCTGGCGGTACGGCGGGCCGGGTCCGGGCGATGTTCGATGACCTTGGCCAGCAGGTGAAGGCGGCCGGACCGAGCACTCCGGTGCTGGTCATGGGTTGGGACGAAGTGCCGATGGCGGGTGATATGTTCCAGTCCGTCAAGAACGAGCGGACGGCTCGCAAGATCGCCGCCCAGCGCATCGCCGACGTCCGCGCCGACGAGATCACCGTTCCGACCTCTACCGAGCGCCTCGGTTTTCTCCTCGAGCAGCTGCGGACGGCAGAGCACGCCGAACTGCGAGCCGTCGTGAAGGCCGACGCCCATGGGTCGCTGGAAGCCATCCGTGATGCCGTCGCCAAGATCGAGCGTGAGGACGGCAGAGTCACCATCATCCACAGCGGCGTCGGTGGGATCACCGCCAACGACGTGATGCTCGCAGAGGCTTCCGACGCCATCATCTACGGCTTCAATGCCCGCCCCGACGCCGGGGCCCGCGCCGCAGCCAAGGAAGCGGCGATCGACATCCGGACCTTCTCCATCATCTACGAACTGCTCGAAGACGTTGAAGGCTTGCTGGTGGGCGAACTCACGCCGGAGGAAGTCGAGAACTTCCTCGGTGTGGCCGATGTGCGCGCCGTGTTCCGGGCTCCCCGGTTCGGCTTTGTCGCCGGTTCGTATGTCACTGAAGGCGAGATCAACCGCAATGCTCGGGCCCGCCTGGTCCGCGACGGGGTGGTGGTTTACGACGGGCGGATCACTTCCCTGCGCCGCTTCAAGGATGACGTTCCTTCGGTGGCTGCCGGGTTTGAGTGCGGCATCGGACTGGAGAACTTCCGGGATGTCAAGGAAGGTGACACCATCGAGTCGTACGAGCTGCGGGAAATCGCCCGGACCTGACGACGTCATGCATGTCGCCGCCCTTCGGGTCGACCTCCGCATCCGCAACGTCCACTCGTTGAAGGAGAAGCGCCGGATCATCAAGTCCGTCACCGCCCACCTCACGAAGACGTTCGACGTCGCCGTCGCTGAGGTCGACCATCAGGAACTCTGGCAGCGGGCCACCCTGGGGATTGCCGTTGTTGCCCCCCAAGCGGGCCAAGCGGACCGTATCCTGCACTCGGTGCGCCGTGCTTTAGACCAGAGGGAGGAGATCGAGGTGCTCGACACCCGTACTGCCTATCTGGAGGACACGGCGTGAGCCAAGGCAGGACCCCCCGGATGCGCAAGGTCAACGAACAGCTGCGCGAGATCATCGCTGAGGAAGTCGGCGGGCTGAAGGATCCTCGGATCGGGTTCGTGACGATCACTGGGGTTGATACCAACCCGGATCTTCGCCACGCCATCGTGTACTACACCGTTTTGGGGACTCCTGAGGAGGTGGCGGAGACCGGCGTGGCACTGCAGCACGCCCACAGTCGTTTCCAGCGCGCGGTCGCCTCCCAGGTCCGAATGCGATATACGCCCGTGTTGGAGTTCCGCGTCGACGAGACCGTCGAGCGAGGGCTGCGAATCAGCCAGATTCTCCATGACCTCGAGATCGAGGAAGCCGAGCAGGGGAGAGCTGATGAGGGATGATTTCACCGCCGACCTACGTCGGGCCGCTGTCGCGATTGGGAAGGCTGACACGCTGGTGACGCTGGGCCATATTGGTCCCGACGGTGATGCGCTCGGTACCGCTTTGGGGATTGCCCTGGCCGCGCGGCGAGTCGGCAAGAAGGCATACGCCTCCTTCGGTGAGCCCTTTGTCGTCCCCGGTCAGTTCAGGTTTCTCGACCAGGTGCCGTTGTGCAGTCCCGGGTCGCTCCCCGATGAGATCGATGTCGTCGTCGCGTGCGACACTGCCGACCTCAGCCGGCTCGGTAGCGCCGCCGAGATACTCGAGCGGGCCAAGACGGTTGTGGTGCTCGACCACCACCGTTCCAACGACGGCTTTGGCGACATCACGGTTATCGATCCGGACGCAGCAGCAACAGCTCAGTTGGCCTACTACCTCCTCCTCGAGTTGGGTTGGCCGGTTGATGCATCAGTGGCAACCGCCCTCCATACCGGCCTCGTGACGGACACTGGACGATTCCAGTATTCGGTCACGACCCCCGAGGTGCTGCGGGTGGCGGCGGCGCTTGTCGAGGCGGGCGCCACGCCCGAGCAGGTCGGCCGCCATGTCTATGAGGAAGCTCCGTTTGGCTACCTCAAGCTCGCCGGCACGGTGTTGGAGCGCACGGAACTCGACCGAGAACGCCGCTTGGTGTGGTCCGTCGTGCTCCAGAGCGATCTCGATGCGGCGGGCATCGGCTACGAGGAGGCCGATGGCCTCATCGATCTGATCAGAATCGCCGAGGAAGCAGAAGTCGCCTGCTTGTTCAAAGAGGTTGGCAAGGACACCACCAAGGGCAGCCTGCGCTCTCGTGGCGAGGTCGACGTTGGGGCGATCGCAAGCAACCTCGGCGGGGGAGGTCACCACAACGCCGCCGGATTCACCGTACGCAAGCCGTTTGGGGTTGCGGTCGAGATGCTCCGAGACCAACTGTCGTGACTGCCGCTCCCGCCGCGGGGTTCCTGTTGGTCGACAAGCCACAGGATTGGACGTCACACGATGTCGTCGCCAAGGTGCGCAATCTGCTGGGCATGAAGAAGGTCGGCCATGCCGGGACGCTCGACCCGATGGCGACCGGGTTGTTGGTCCTCGGCTTGGGCCGAGCGACCCGTCTCCTGCGCTTCGTTCAGGAGGCCGAGAAGGAGTACGTGGCTCGCGCCCAGTTTGGGGTCGCCACCGACAGTCTGGATGCCGATGGAGCGGTCCTGTCTCGGGACCCCATGGAGATCGATCAGGACGACGTCGAGTCGGTCCTGGAACGGTTCCGGGGATCGATCCTGCAAGTACCGCCGATGGTGTCCGCCCGGAAGGTGGAGGGTCGACGTCTCTACGAACTGGCGCGTGAGGGCCAGGACGTCGAGCGTGAAGCCCGCCCGGTCACCATCTCTGCGCTCGAGCTGACCGACTTTGCGCCGTCGGACTATCCGCAGGTGGAGTTTCGAGTTCGGTGCAGCAAAGGGACTTACGTTCGGACCCTGACCGACGACATGGCCCGAGCTCTCGGAGGCAGGGCACATCTCACCGAGCTGCGCAGAACCCGTAACGGCGGCCTGTCGGTGGCGGACGCACACTTGGTGGAATCCATCGCTGCGGCCGTGGCCGAGGGTGAGTGGCAGAGACTCATGCTCGACCCGCTCGAGGGGTTGCCCGACCTGCCGCTGGTCGAAGTCGACGCCGAGGTTGCCCGGGCGGTTGCCAACGGCGTCCCGCTGGCGGGGAGCGTCCTCGAGGGAGCCAAATCGGGGTTTGTTCGAGTGGCTGGGCCTGAGCGCCGACTCCTCGGCGTGTACCGTGTCGAGGGCTCGCGAGCAGTACCCGAGGTGGTCATCTCATGAGGGTTCTGGAGGGGGACTACCGAGACTGGTCAATCGACGCTGCGCCGACCGTGCTCACCATCGGGGTGTACGACGGCATCCACCTCGGGCATCAAGCCGTTCTCGCCGAGCTCCAAGCCAGGGCTCACGGTCGCCCCGTGGCCGTCGTCACTTTCGAGGGTCATCCGCTGACGCTGAGTGCGCCCGAGCACGCCCCCCAGCTGATCACGAGCAGGGAGCAGAAGCTGGAGCTCCTTGCCGAATTGGGCGTCGACATCGTCGGGTTCTTGCGTTTTGATGCAGATCTCCGCCAGATGGCACCCCAGGTGTTCATCGAGCGCATCCTCGTCGGCGTCTTCCACGCCGAGTTG
>CAYXMJ010000055.1:0-16193 GCA_964465915.1 uncultured Acidimicrobiaceae bacterium | reverse complement strand
GCACCATTGGACCACCCGAAGAACTCGTCGCCTGCTTGTCGTCTATATCGAACATACGTTCGACCGTACCAAACACCAGAGACAAAAACCCGCCCCTATGTCACCGTCGGAGGGGGACAATTCGACAGAGCCGGACAAGACCTGCGGCCAGTACCTTCGCCTGACGCCAGCCCCAGCGCAGCCAAAAGGTCTCCGTCGCTAGGTCGACCATTGCCCGCCCTCTTCTTGGACACGCAATAATCCCGTTCGTGCAAAACATCCGCGCCATCGCCGATGCAACCCCGGCTTCCCGCAACCGCGCCGTGGACCTCTACCGAGTCGTTGCGTTGCTGTTCGTCGTCCTGGGCCACTGGCTCGCCTCTGCAGTGTGGATCGCACCCGATGGCGCTCTGCGCTTCAACACGATCCTCGCCATCGCCGATTGGACCCACTGGCTGACCTGGCTCGTCCAAGTGATGCCCGTGTTCTTCGTCGTCGGTGGGTACTCGAATTGGCTTTCATATGCCGGCGCCCAACAGAAGGGGTCCGACCTCTGGACCTGGCTGACGAGCAGATTCCGCAGGCTCGCCACCCCAGTCGTACCGCTGGTCGCCGTCATCACCCTGTTGATCCTTGCCACCCTGGCCCTCGGTGTCGACGCCCGCATCGTCCGCTCCGGAAGCTGGAACGCGCTCGTTCCGCTGTGGTTCCTGGCGGTCTACCTCCTCGTCATCGCTGCGATGCCCCTGGGCGTCTGGGTGTGGAAACGGTGGGGTTGGTGGTCGGTTGTCGCTGGGTTTGCTTGCGCGTTGGCGGTCGACACCATTCGCTTCTCCACAGACATCGAGTGGATCGGCTGGATCAACTTCGTCTTTGTGTGGTTCACCGCGCACCAGATCGGGTTCGGCTGGGCAACCGAAGCCAACCGCCCCCGCAATCGGACGCTCCTGATGACGATGGTTGCGACGCCGCTCTTGCTCGTGGCAGCCACGACGTGGGGCCCGTATCCGATCTCGATGGTCGCCGTGCCGGGTGCCCCCGAGAACAACACCTTGCCACCGACGGCTGCGATGCTGGTGATCGGAGCCTTCCAGTACGCGCTGATGCGCCTGGCAGAACCAGCGGCGTCACGATGGGCGTCACGCCGCGGACCTTGGACCGGGGTGGTGGCGATCAGTTCGGTGATCATGACCATCTATCTGTGGCACCTGACGGCCGTCGCCCTCGTAGTCCTCGCCGGCTACGGGATCGGCTGGGGGTTCGATATCGAACCTGCAACCGCCGCCTGGTTCGCTACCCGGTCGATCTGGATCGCCGTCCTCACCATCGTCCTCGGGTTGCTGGTTGTCCTCTTCGGATGGGCGGAACATGCCGTACGCAAGACCGGAACCCCGCATCCGTTCCTCGTCACCGGGGGCGCCGCAGCCATCGTCGTGGCTATCGCCTTCTTTGTCACCGAAGGCGTCGTAACGCGCGAGGGCGACGTCATCTGGGGTGTGCTGGTGCTCTACCTCGCCGGCACATTGGCGCTGGGAGCATGGCCCGTCGCCCGCCGGCGGCGCTGACCTAACGGTCAAGAAGTTGCGGCGAAGTGTCGATGGGGAGTGGAGTGACCGCAAATACCTGCTTTCATATGTCTCGGCCGCGCCGCCGGCCACAACCCCGGCCTTCCAACTGCGGCCACCCCAACCGCGTCCACCCCTCTGAGGTAACTCCATGTCCGTAGCTCGCGCTGATTCAACGATGGGCTCGGTGGCGCGTACCGCGGCCGGTCTGCTCCTCATCGCCCTTGGCACTGGATTTACGCTCGCCACCATCCTCGGGTTCTTTGGACCGATGTGGTGGGCATTCGATGCGCTTTCGAGTTTCAGGTTCCAGTACGCCGTGGTCTTGCTCTTGGTTGGGCTTCTCTACGGAATGGCCTTCGGGCGCGCCAGTTCGTTGATCTTCATCGCGGCCGGCTTGGTCAACGCAGCCCTTGTCCTCCCGCTCTTCATCGCGTCACCCGCCGAAGCCAGTGGTGGCGAGGACCTCAAGATCGTGAGCTTCAACGTCCAGGCGTCCAACCAGCACCGCGAGACGGTCACCGGGTGGGTCGCCAGTTCGGGCGCCGATATCGTCTTCCTGCTCGAAACCAGCGCCGACTGGGATGCCGTGCTGTCGGATGCAGACCTCCCCTATGTGGTCATGGACGAGATCCCGGACGATCGAGTCTACGGAATCACCGTTCTCGCCCAAGAGGAACTCGATGTCGACCTGCTGCGCGTCGGCGCAACCAAAGATGTGGTGGTGCGAGCCGAAGCCAGCATCGGGACCGACCCGGTCGCGGTATATGCGTTCCATCCCCGCTCGCCGACCTCAGAGTCGGACGCCAAATACCGCGACGAAGTAATGGAAGAAGTGGCCGCCATGGTGGAGGCCGAGACCATGCCCGCCGTCGTGGTTGGCGATCTCAACGCAACCCCGTGGTCGTACGCGTTCAAGAAACTCGCCAATGAGGGCAACCTGGTCGACTCACTACGCGGCAACGGCTACCAGGCCAGTTGGCCGGCATCGTTGTGGTACGGGTTCAAGATCCCGATCGACCACATGCTGCACACGGCCGAACTGACGACCGTCACCCGCAACCTCGGACCCGACTTGGGCTCTGACCATGCTCCGCTGATGGTCACAGTCGCCACCGCCGGCTAACCACCACGCCGGGCGGTTGTTCTCAGCCGCTCGGCTACGCTCCGGGGCCATGCTCCACGACTTCACCACCATCACTCCCGCGTCCGTCGCCACCACCACGGACGAGGCGATCCGCGCCGCCGACCTTCTGATCGACGGCGCCGCAACGCCGGACGCACCCCGTAGCTACGCCGCCACCCTGTTCCCGCTCGAGGCCGCCGGGACCATCATCTCGGACGCCTACGGCAAAGGCCCGTTTATGGCGCGGGTTCACCCCGATGCTGCGGTGCGCGACGAGGCCACCCGGCAGGAGGAGCGTCTCGCCAAATGGGGAACCGACCTCATGTTTCGTCGAGACCTCTACACCGCGATCAGCGAGTTTGCCGCGACTGGAGAGGCTGCGGCGCTCACCGGCACCAAACGCCGGCTACTCGACGAGTGGGTGCGCGACTTCCGCCGCGCCGGCCATGAACTGGATACCGCCGACCGGGACAGACTCCAAGGGCTCAAGCAACGTCTTGTCGAACTCCAGGTGCAGTTCAACAAGACCCTCGACGAGTGGGACGACCACATCGAGGTCACCGCCGACGACCTCGAGGGAATGCCCGAGGGATATGCCGCGGGCCTCCGACCGGGCTCCCGCGAAGGCACCTACCTGGTGTCAATGGAGTACCCCGACTACGTCCCGTTCATGCAGCAGGCCCGCCGGCGTGACCTGCGTGAGGCGCTTCAGTTCAAGTTCTGGAATCGCGCCGCCGCCGAGAACCGCCCGCTGCTCGAGGAAGCAATCGCCACCCGAGAGCAAATGGCGGTGACGCTCGGCTATCCCACCTGGGCCGACTACGCCATGGAGGTGAAGATGGCGAAGACGCCGGCCGCCGTCGCCGCCTTCTACGAGAGCATCGTGCCCGGGCTCACGGCCAAGGCCCAGGGCGAGCTCGAGACGATGTCGAAGCTCTTCGAGGCCGACTACCCAGGCGAAACGCTGGCATCGTGGGACTGGGCCTTCTATCACAACGAACAGAAGAAGGGCGACTTCGGTGTCGACGCCAACGAGGTCGCGGCCTATTTCCCTCTCGATGAGGTCCTCGCAGGGATGTTCGCCGTGACCGGCGACGTGTTCGAGCTGGAATACAACAGAGTCGACGACGCCAAGGCATGGCACCCCGACGTCGCCCTATACGAAATCCGCGACCGCGGATCGGACCAACCGCGGGCCTACTTCTACGCGGATCTGTTCCCTCGGGAGGGAAAGTTCGGCCACGCCGCTGCCTTCTCCATCGTGTACGGCGAGGAGCTCGCCGACGGGACGTATCGAGTGCCGGTCGCCGCAATCGTCGCCAACTTCACCAAACCAACCGCCGATCAACCCTCGCTGCTCAAGCACAGCGAGGCGTTGACTCTGTGGCATGAGTTCGGCCACATCCTCCACTTCTGCCTCACCGAGGTCGACCTGGTGCGATTCTCGGGCTTCGACACCGAATGGGACTTCGTCGAGGCGCCGTCGCAGATCATGGAACACTGGATGTGGCAGCCCCAGGTTCTGCAGCGCTTTGCCCGTCATCACGAGACTCGCGAACCAATCCCGACAGACCTGGTCGAACGGCTCATCGCCGCCAGAGACCTCAATGTGGGACTTCACACCGTGCGCCAGGTGTTCCTCGGCCAGGTCGACCTGATGATGCACGACGGCCGGCCCGACAAGGACCTCGACCGCATCACCCGAGAGGCCTACGCCTACACGTTGCTGCCGTTCCACCAGGGCACGTTCTTCGTGGCGAGCTTTGGCCACCTGATGGGTGGGTACGACGCCGGCTACTACGGGTACCTGTGGTCGAAGGTCTACGGCGACGACATGTTCTCCGTCTTTGAGGCCGAAGGCATCACCTCGCCGGAGGTCGGAGCTCGCTACCGGCGTGAGGTCTTGGCCCAAGGTGGCTCCCGCGACGCCATCGACCACCTGCGCGCCTTCCTCGGCCGCGAACCATCGAGCGAGGCCTTCCTCAGGAACCTGGGGTTGGACGGCTAGGAGCGCGCCCGGTGCTAACTCGGTAGATCGACTCTGTTCCTACACTCCGCGGCCATGACCGCTCGTATTCCCCTTGTTGCCGCGCTCATCGCGTTCTCGCTGCTGGTCGCGGCTTGCACTCCTGACGACAAATCGGCGCCATCGACCACCACCACAACGGTGGTCGCCGAGATGGCGACGACCACATCGACCACGGTTGCTGCGGCGGAACCTTTGGACCCCGAAGGCTTCTACCTGAACCTGATGTGGCACCAGCACCAGCCGCTGTATCCCAAGACGGACGAGGGCGTCGTTACCCGGCCTTGGGTGCGGACCCACGCCACCAAGGACTACTACGACATGGCGGCTCTGGTCGCGGAGTATCCCGACATCCACGCCACGTTCAATCTCACCCCAGTGCTGCTGCTCCAACTCGAAGAACTCGCCAACGGCACCAAGGACATCTACTGGGTACTAAGCGAAGTCCCGGCGAACGAACTCGACGCCGATCAGAAGCAGTTCATCCAGGATCGGTTCTTCGACACCAACCCGCAGATCATCGCCCGCTTCCCCCGGTACCAGGAGTTAGTCAACCGCCGTGACAGCGCAGACTTCACCGAGCAGGACTACCGCGACCTACAGGTGCTCTTCAACCTGGCGTGGACCGATCCGTCGTTCCTCGCCCAAGAGCCACTTGCCGCTCTCGTAGCCAAAGAGCGCGACTTCGCCGAGGCGGACAAGGCCGTCATATTCGGCGAACACCTCCGCATCATCCAGGCGGTGCCCGAGATCCACCGTGAGCTATGGGACGCAGGCCAGATCGAGGTGACCACCACCCCGCTGGCCCACCCGATCCTCCCTCTCGTCGCCGACACCTCACTCGCCGCCGTCGGCGACCCCACCGGCATCGCCCCCACCCAGCCATTCCGCGAAGTCAACGACGCCGTCGTCCAGGTCCAGCGCGGACTCGACGAGGCCGAGCGGATTCTCGGCCGCCGCCCCGTCGGCATGTGGCCGGGCGAAGGTGCCGTCGCTCAGCTGGTGATGGGGATCTTCGCCAAGGAGGGCGTCGAGTGGGTCGCCACCGGCGAAGACGTATTGGCCAAGACCCTCGATATCGGGAGCTTCACCCGCGACAGCGAGGACACGGTCGAACAGGCCGATCTGCTGTATCGGCCGTATGCGGCCCAACTCAGCCGCAACGAACCGGTCGACATGTTCTTCCGTGACGTCGTGTTGTCGGATCGTATCGGCTTCGAGTACTCGGGCACCCCCGCCGCCGAAGCCGCCGACGACTTCATGACGCGGCTGGCCACCATCAAGGACACCATGGAAGCCTCCGGCGTCGCCGGCCCGAAGGTGGTCTCCGTCATCCTCGATGGTGAGAATGCCTGGGAGAACTACGAGAACGACGGGATCGACTTCCTCCGTGCCCTCTACGGTGAACTGTCGAAGGCCGACTGGGTCCGCACAGTCACCCCGCCGGAGCTTCTGGCGGCCTTACCCGACGCTCCTGAGCCGCTGCCCGACGTGTTCCCGGCGGCTTGGTTCTCCCCCAACTACGCAACGTGGATCGGCGAGCAAGAGGAGGCCGTCGCCTGGGACTACCTCTATCAGGCTCGGTCCGACCTCCGCAAAGCAGAGCAGAGTGGCACGGTCGAGCCCGACGACCTGGCCGCCGCCTTCGAGCTGATGCTGTTTGCCGAAGGTTCTGATTGGTTCTGGTGGTACGGCTCGGACCAGGATTCCGGCGACGACGGCTACTTCGACGCCGCCTATCGAGAGCTGCTCGGCCAGATGTACGACGCTCTCGGTCAGGAACGACCCGCCTACGTTTCGATCCCGATCATCCCGTTGCCGATGATCGATCCGGACCGGGCCCAGGGCGAGCTGACCACGATCACCATCGACAACGAGATCAGCGACGACGAGTGGGCAGCCGCCGGGCGGCACGACCTCGATGGTGAGTTGCTCTCGGGCATCGAGTTCACGTTCGACAAGCGGAACCTCTACCTACGGGTCGATTTTGCCCGCGAGGTGCTCGGCGATGACTCCGCGGCCTTCGAGCTCTACCTGGGGTCGCCCGGGCTGGCCTCCGGCTACGGATTGACCGACGCCGGAACCGTGCTCGGCTTCGATGCCACCCACCTCGCCAAGTGGAGCGGGACGGACCCGGTCCAGGTGCTGGTGGCGTCCTACGATGCCCCCGAGAACTTGGCCGAAGATCGTTTCGCCGAAGCAGGGGTCCTCGCAGGGTTCGACGGGCAACGGGTCGAGTTCGCGATCGCGCTCGATGAGCTCGGCGCCCTGGACGCGGGTGACCGCATCCGGTTGCGCATCGCCGACACCACAGGCGGGCCTGAGCAAGCGCTGCTGCCCGACGCTCCCGGATACATCCAGGTGCCGGACGTCTCAGACGTGGAAACGGTGGTGACCGCCACCGACCCCACCGGTGACGACTACGGTCCCGGCAGCTTCACGTACCCCGCCGACGCCGTATTCTCGGCCGGCTCGTACGACCTGACGGATTTCTCAGTGGGGATCTCAGGAGACGATCTCGTGTTCACGGTCGACGTGTTGGCCCCGATTCAGAACTCGTGGGACAGCCCGTCCGGGTTCTCCATCCAGACCTTCGACGTCTACATCGACCAGGACCCCGGCGCCGGCACCGGTGCCCGGCTCCTCATCCCCGGCCGCAACGCTGCGCTCAGCGGCGAGGATGGCAACGGGTGGGAGTACGCCCTCACCCTCGAGGGCTGGTATCCCGCCCTCTATGTGGCCCAGCCGGACGGCACGACGGAGGAGACCGAACCGACCTTCAAGATGATCGTGAATGCCGAGGAGGGCAAGCTCGTTGCCCGCCTCCCCCGCGAGCTGTTCGGCGACGGTGACCCGTCGACATGGGGATACGCGGTGGCGGTGATGTCTCAGGAAGGCTTCCCGTCGAGTGGGGTGCGGCGGATTCGTGACGTCAACCCGGTCGGCGAGCAGTACCGCTTGGGTGGTGGGCGCGGTACCGTCAACGAAACCCGCATCGTCGACGTGCTTTGGCCTGAAGCAGGCCTCCAGGAGGAGCTGCTGTCGAATCTGCCTGACGTCGGTGGAGCTTCCCTGGACGATCTGACTCCCGACGACTTCGTCCAGATTCCGCTGCTGCTGCCTACGTAACCGTGTGCAGCATGCCGCCGTCGACCTGAAGGGTCGCCCCGGTGATGTAGGCGGCTGCGTCGGAAACGAGAAAGGCCGCTGCAGCGGCAAACTCCTCGGGCTCGCCGTAGCGGCCCAGCGGAATGCCACTCGATATGCGCTCGCGTACAGCCTCGGGCGTCGTCCCCTCCCTCACCGCCAGCCCGGCATCGAGTTCCAGCAGCCGGTCGGTCGCGATCCGGCCGGGAATCAGGTGGTTGACGCGGATTCCCGCTGGTGCCCACTCGGTTGCCAGCGATTTGGCCAGCGCGGCAACCCCCGCACGGAACACGTTGGAGAGCACCAGGATCCCGATCGGTTCCTTCACGGACGCCGACGTCAGGTAGAGCATGGCCCCACCCCGGTCGAGGTGCGGCCGCACCGCGGCCGCAAACGTCACCGCCGAACGCAAGGTGAGCTGGTACGCCTGGTCCCATTGATCGGCGTTGAGCTCGCCGAAGGTCCCCGCCGGTGGACCCCCGGCGTTCGGGATGGCGATGTCGAGACCTCCCCATTCCTCAGCCACGCCGTTCACCCAGGCCGTGACCTGGCTCTCGACGCTGACGTCACATTCGGCTCCGGTGACCTCGGCGCCGGTGGTGGCCGCGATCGCCGCGGCAGCTGCGGCGGATCGCTCGGCGGAACGGCTCGAAATGGCAACGCGAGCGCCCTCCGCTGCGAGGGCGTGAGCGATGGCATGGCCGAGCCCGCTGGAGGCGGCGGCGACCAAGGCCCGCTTTCCATTGAGTCCAAGATCCATGCCGCAAACCTATCACCCCACCCTCCTCTCAGGAGACCGTTGAACAACGCCAGTCTGGGCTTGCCGCGAGGTCCACTAGCAGGCGCTTGCTCGCCGGCTCAATCCCGTGCGGCGTTTGCTCAACACCCTCCTAGTCTTACCCGGCCTGGGAGGACCGGACCGACAGTGAAGAACAACGCGTGGATCATGGCCGCCCGCCCGGCGACGTTGTGGGCGGCGATCGCCCCCGTTGTGGTTGCCGCGTCGCTGGCCATCCACAACGGTGCCTTCCGCCCCGACGTTCTCGTTGTGACGTTGCTCGCCGCGGTGGCAATTCAGATCGGGGTCAACTTCGCCAACGACCTCGCCGACGCCGCCAGAGGGGCAGACGGCGCAACCAGGATCGGCCCGACCCGTGCCGTTGCCGCCGGCTTGATCAGCCCTCGCCAGATGCGCAATGGGGTGATTGCCGCGTTCGGGTTCGCCGCACTTGGTGGCCTGTACCTGACCTGGGTAGCCGGATGGGTCGTGATCGCCATTGGGGTAGCGTCCATCGTTGCCGCCCTCGGCTACACCAACGGCCCCGTCCCCTACGGCTACTACGGACTCGGCGAGCTCTTTGTGTTCATCTTCTTCGGCCTGGTGGCCACCGTCGGAGCACGGTACGTCTACGACCGGAGCGCACCGCTCGATGCGTGGGTCTCCGGCGTGGTGATGGGCCTGTTCGCGGCCGCCATCCTCATCGCCAACAACCTGCGCGACATCGACACCGACCGGGCCGCCGGCAAACGCACGCTCGCCGTCATCCTCGGCCGCAACGCCACCCGCACCCTGTACGCGGTGAGCATTCTCGGTGCGTTTGGAACGATCGCGCTCGGTGCCGCCGCCACCTGGCTGCCGATCGGTACGATGATCGCCTACATCGCCTCTCCCCTGGCGCTGCCCCTGTTCCGCATCGTTGGGACGCAGACCGAGGGCCCGCCCCTGATCCGCGCTCTCAAGGGGACGGCCCGCCTCCAGGTCCTGGTGGCCGCCCTGATGTCGGTGGGAATCCTGCTCAGCTGACTCACCTCATTGGCTTGCGGTAGCGTCACCAGTCGGAGGTACTTCGCTTGTCCGAGTCGCCCACCACAGAAATCCCCACCTTCGTGTTCACCGACGTCGAGGGCAGCACGGCACGCTGGGAACGAACCCGGCTGTTCACGCCGGCGCAACTTCGCGACCAACTCAGATCAGGATTTGCCGCACTGGGCACCGGCGCCATTTCGGTCGAGCCTCAAGCCCTCAACTTCATCGGCGAGCTCGAACGGGCTGACGGCAACCTCGAGCAGGCACGGGAGCTGCAACTTCAGGCCCTCGAGCTGTCACGACAGATTGGTGAGATGCGTCAAGTAGCCATGGTGGCCCACAACCTCGGGCTGACCGCCCACGGGCTGGGTGACGACGACACGGTCGACCGCCTACTCCACGAATCGCTGGAGCTGGCGGCCACCCAAGGGTTCGGAGCCCAGACGGCACATTCGCTGGATCGGCCTGGCTGAACAGATCGCCTTGCGCGGTGATGCCGCTGCGGCGGCGCATTTGATTGGCGCGGCCGACAAGTACCTTCGCGTCATGGGCGTCACGGCTCAGGTCGCCGACGAAGCCGATCACGCCCGCATCCATGAGTTCGTGGCCCAGAAGGCCGGCCCCGAACGCTACGCCGAAGCCGCGGCACGCGGCGCTCATCTCGACCTCAATGAGGCGGTCGAACTGGTTCGATCACTCCCCGCCTGATTCGGACGTAGTCGCTAGGTGTCGTCGAGACGCCAGCTGAGCTCGTTCTCGACTCGCATCACGCCGTCGAGGCGGCGGCACAGCTCCTCGAGAATGCGGGCCTCGTTGCGGGTGCCGATCTCTCCGGAGAAGGTGACGACCCCGCTCGAGACGGTGACACCGATTTCGTCCGGATCGACAAACAGGACCCTGCGAACTAGGTCCTCGCGAATCTCGTCTTCGATCACCTCATCGGGTCTCGTGAACACGGCAACGATGTCGAGCCGGGCAATGATGCCGAGCAGACGGTCGTCTTCATCGACGACGGGAAGCCGCTTGACATCCTGCACGACCATGATCCGCGCCGCGTCGTAGATCGTCGTGTCGGGCGAGATGGTGACCACGCCACCGCTCATCACCTCGCCGACCGTCTCAACCGGCGAAGGCTCGTCCGACTCGGTCCTGATCACTTCGAGCCGAAGGAAGTCGGCCTCGGTGATAATGCCGCACACACAACCGGCCGCATCAACAACCGGTAGCCCACTCACCCGATGGCGAAACATCAGCCGGGCGGCGTCCTGGATCCTGGTGTCGGGTGACACCTTGATCACTTCGGTCGTCATCAGATCGACCACCTGCATACGGTCATCCTCCTTGAGTTCAAGCCATTCTGGCAGGACGCGCCGCCGGAAGATCCCATCTTGTCGGAACCCACGGCCCCGCCACCGCCCGCACCCGCATACGAGCATCAACCACGCGGATCCCGGCACCCGGTGAGCGCACCTTGACCGGGTTCAAATCGAGCTCCATCAACTCCGGGAGATCTTCAACAAGCGCCGAAACCCGCAGCAGCGCATCGCGCAGCGCGGGGATGTCTCCGGGATCACCGCCGCGGTACCCCTCGAGGAGCTTCGCCGACCTGACCTCGGAGATCATGTCGTTGGCATCCCTATCGGTCAAGGGGTGAATCCGGAATGCAACGTCGCCGATCAGTTCGACGAAGACACCGCCGAGGCCGAATACGAGCAATGGCCCAAAGACGGGGTCCTCCGTCATCCCGATCAGGACTTCGTGACCTTCGCCGACGAACTCCTGGACCAGCACCCCCTCGGGGTCGGGCACCGCAGCCACCACCGCCTGGAAGGCCTCACGCACCGCACGGTCGCCCTCTACATCGAGGACGACGCCGCCGACGTCGCTCTTGTGGAGCGCCGACGGCGAAATCACCTTGAGCACCACCGGACCGCCGATGTCGGCGGCAACCGCAACGGCCTCGCCCTCCGAAGCAGCGACCGCGCTGCGAGCCAGGCTGAGGCCATAGGCTCGCAACACCTCATCGACTTCACCCGGCTCGAGCCAACCGCCGTCGAGACCAAACCGGCCGAGCGCGCTGGCTACCACTGATCTCGCCCGCTCCTTCTCCACGTCGCCGAATTCGATGACCGTACCCTCGGGCTGTGCCCGCCACTCGGCGTACTCGACGGCCTTGACCAAAGCGCGAGCCGCCTGCTCGGGGAACGGGAAGTTGGGAATGCGCGCCTCAGCCGCCGACAGCTCCTCGGGTGCGCCCTCGGCGCTCATGTAGGCAATGATCATTGTCTTGTCCCCGTCGTGGGCGACTCCCGCATCGCGGATCACCGCCGCGGTGGGACGCTCCCCCTCAGGCGATGCCGGGGTGAAGATGGTGAACACCGTGTCGATCTCGTCCGAGTCCAGCAACACGTCGAGGCAGGCTCGGTATTGATCGGGTCCGGCGGAGGCGATCATGTCGACCGGGTTCCTGACCGATGCGTCGGGAGTGAGGTGCGAGCGCAATTCGGCCTGCAGCCCTGGAGAGAACTCGACCACCTCGAGGCCCTGCGACTCGAGGGCATCGACCGCAAGGATCCCCGGCCCGCCGGCATTGGTGAGGACCCCGACCCGCCGCCCTGCGGGCAGCGGCTGGTTTGAGAGCAGCGTGGTGACATCGAACAGCTCTGCCAGCGTTGTCGTCCTGATCACCCCGGCCTGATGGAACAGAGCGTCGACGGCGACGTCGAGACTTGCCAGCGATCCGGTGTGGCTGCTGGCGGCACGAGCCCCGGCCGCGGTGCGGCCCGACTTGACCGCGACGATGGGTTTCTGACGGGCGATGCGCCTGGCGATCCGGGCGAAACGACGCGGGTGGCCAAACGACTCGACGTACAGCAGGATCACATCGGTGTGGGGATCGTCCTCCCAGTACATCAGCAAGTCGTTGACGCCGACGTCGGCCTTGTTGCCGATCGAGATGAAGGTCGAAATGCCGATGTTGAGCCGGGAGGCGTAGTCGAGGATGGCAATGCCGAGCGCCCCGGACTGACTCGACATCGCGACGTTGCCCGTAGGAGGCCGGCGGGGCCCAAACTGCCCATCGAGTCGGATGGCGGGGTCTGTGTTGATCAAACCCATGCAATTGGGACCGACCATCCGCATCCCAGACTGCCGCACGACCTCGAGCACCTCGTTCTCCAGCGCTGCCCCCTCGGAGCTTGTCTCGCTGAAGCCGGCGGTGATCATGATGAGACCCTTGACGCCTTTCTCGGCGCACTGACGGACCGCATCGAGCACAAACCGGGCAGGCACCACGATGAACGCGAGATCGACGGGACCGGGGACATCGAGAATCGTCGGGTAGGTCTTGACCGAACGTACGACGGCCGCACCGGGATTCACCGGATAGATCGGCCCGCTGAAACCGGCGGCCATGAGGTTCTTGAAGAGCCGTCCCCCAATCGACAGCGGATTGCGACTGGCGCCGATCACGGCGATCGACGTCGGATGGAAGACGGGCAGCACCGACTCGGCGACGGCAACTTTCTCGCGCTCCTCCTCGGCGAGTCGCCCTTCCGCCGACAGCCGGGTGGGGAACTCCACGGTGTAGACGCCCTCGTCGAGATCATGCTCCATGACAAACCGAGCGTCACGGAAGACGCGGATCATCGCGTAGTTGTCGGCAAGCACATGGGCGCGGAACGAAACAATGCCTTGGGCATCGGCATAGCGGGCAAGGTGTTGGAGCAGCAACGTGCCGATGCCTCGACCCTGCTGTTCGTCCATCACCGCAAGCGCCACCTCAGCCACGGGCGTGCCGGACTCCTTGTGGTCGTAGCGGCCCACCGCCACCACCTCACCGTCGGCAAGCGCAACAAATGCCATACGCTCGGCATAGTCGAGGTGGGTGAGGCGGTGGAGTTCCTCGGGCTCCAACTCGTGCTTCACCCGGAAGAACCGAAAGTAGACACTGTCGACCGACATCTTGGAGACGAGGTACTGCAGCCCGTCGCCGTCCGTGGGGAGTATGGGCCGAAACCGCACCGAACCACCATCGCGTAGGGCAACGTCGAAGATCCAGCCCTGCGGGTATGCCTCAGGGACTGACTGAGGTGGTTCGCCACCCGTGTCGGTCATGTCGCTCCTCGGTCTGCGGTGCCCTTGATTCTCGCGCAGATCGCCCGGGTCTCCATCCGCTTCATCCGACCTGCCGGTAGGCTCGGTGCTGCCATGGCACGCATCATCAGCATTCTCACCGTGCTCGCCCTCTTGATCGCCGCATGTGGCGGCAACGACGACGCTTCCACAACCACCACCACCGTTGCCGCAGCCACTTCAACAACAGCGCAAGTGGAGACGACCACGACGACACCACCGTCCACCACGACGACGGCCGCACCGGCAACGACGACCACTGAGTCGGCCGAGACAACCACGACGATCGCGCCCCCCACAGGTCCTGCCGAGTTCGCCATCATGGAAGTCTTCTTCGGGGCCAACGCCTACCTCACGATTGCCAACATCGGGCTCGGCTCCGGCAAGCTGGGTGGCTTCTGGCTGTGCCAGCGACCGTCGTACTACGAGATACCGCCGGTTCGCCTCGAACCCGGCGAGGTAGTCGCCATTGCCCTTGGCGGTGACGTCCCCGACCAGATCGGGATCGCAGCGGTGTTCGACGCCGGCAGGGAACTCGGCCGGGTGGTGCGACGCGACGGCGAGGTGGGGCTCTACAAGGCGCCGGCGTTCGGCGACAAGGACGCCATCGTGGACTATGTCGAGTGGGGCAGTTCCGGTCACGGCCGCAGCGCAGTAGCGGTCGCCGCCGGCATTTGGGTCGAAGATGGCTTCGTCCCCGTGCCGCCTGAGGCCCAATCCATTGCGGTGCTCTCTCCCCCCGCCACGGGTCCCGACCAATGGTCGGCGCTGATCGGGGGTTGACGGCCGCCCCGGCGAGGGCCCGAGTAGCTAGTCACAGGAGTTAGGGCTTCCTTAGGCACCCTCGGAGGCGTCCATAACCCATCAGATGTGACCATGCTCGGGATGCTGAAAGGCATCATCAGCGAGGCACACAAAATCGCTGAAGGAATACAAACCAAGTCGCGTTGGGTGGACGCCCCCCTCATCCGCTGAGTTCCATCCACGTGGTACCCACATATATGCGAGTAGGACCGGCTGCGGCCGGTTCTACTCATTTGGGGGGTTGAGCGCGCCCGAACGTGATCTCCACTACGGCACCGCCGTTCTTGCCACCCACGACCCGCACCCCGCCGCCGGTCCGTTCTGCCGCCCGGCGGGTGATGTCGAGCCCCAGGCCGGTCGAACCGCCTCCGCTCGTCCCCCGCTCGAGTATCTCGTGGTCGGGGAAACCAGGACCATCGTCCTCAACGACCAACACCACCGATCCGTTGTCACCCGGCGTCGCGGACAGGGCATAGCCGGAACCTGCCGGCGTGTGGGCAAAGACGTTCTCGATCAACGTATCAATCACCGCTCCGAGCTCGTCCGCAGTCAGCGGAACCAGCAGCTGACCTCCACTGGTGTGTACCGCAGCGGGGCGTCCTTGCTCCTCGGCGAGCACTTTCCAGAACGCGGCTCGGTGACGAAGAACGGCGCTGAGATCGGCAAAGGGTGCGCCGCGCTCGTCGCGCGAGGGGCGCCGGGCTTCGACGATCATCCGGTCGACGGCTCGCTCCATCCGGTCGATGTCGGCGAGCAGACTGGCCGACTCGGCTGGGTCCGACAACGTTTCGGCCTGAAGCCGCAACGCGGTCAGCGGCGTGCGCAACCGGTGCGAGAGGTCTGCAACAGACTCTCGCTCGGCGTCGAGCAACGAAACCAACCGCGACGCGAGCACGTTGAATGCCTCACCAACTTCGGCAACCTCTTCGGGCCCGTCCGGCTTCACTCTTGTGGTGAGATCACCTTCTCCCAGCGACCTGGCCGCGGTCGACAGCGCCCCTACCGGGCGGACCATGGAACGACCCAACCGGTCGGCGGCGAACACGGCAACGACGACCAGGAAGATCCCGAGTGCTCCAAGCATCAGCCAAGCCGGCACCACGCCGCGGGTGAGTTCCTCATCGGCGATGAACGTCCGGACCACCACCGTGCTGCCTTGCTCCGGCGACGCAGCGATCAGTACCGGGACGAGGACCTCGGCGCCACCCTCCGTAAACGCTGTGAGCGCACGCCCCTCCCTGGCACGGTCGATGTTCGCGCTGGGCACGAAGGGCTCTCCCTCAAATCCGCCATCGGCGAAGATGATCGATACGTTGCCGCGGTCGCCAAAGGCCTCAACAACGGCGGCGGCCAACGGCGGGGTGATGTCGGATCCGATCTCAGCCGTCCCGGCGACGGCCAAGGCGGCAGCAACCGACTGAGCGTCGCGCTCGGCCAGTGAGAGCGCCCGGTTCTCCGCCTGGTTGCTGACCAGGGTTGCCAGCGGGATCAGGAAGGCGAGCACCACGAGCGAGGTGATGGCGAGAGAAACGAGCGCCAGACGACGTCTCATGCCTCGGGATCGACCAGCTTCACCCCCACGCCGAACACGGTCTGGAGGTAGCG
>CAYXMJ010000054.1:0-16212 GCA_964465915.1 uncultured Acidimicrobiaceae bacterium | reverse complement strand
GGCGGTGGCTCGCGCCAGTAAGCCCTCCCGCTCCTGGATCTCGATGGACTTGAGGGCGGCAACCGCGCCGAGCGGATGACCCGAATAGGTGTAACCGGTGCGCAGCAGGAAGCCCTCGTTGGCTTCGAGCGGGGCGACCACATTGGGTCCGACGATGACGCCGGAGAAGGGAACGTATCCAGACGTGACCGCCTTGGCGAACGTGATCATGTCTGGGGTTACGCCGTAGAACTGGCTGCCGAACCATTCGCCGAGCCGCCCGAAGCCGGTGATGACCTCGTCGTGGATGAGGTAGGCGCCGTAGGTGTCGCACAAGTCACGCAAGTATTGGAGGTAGCCCGGTGGGGGAGGCCACACGCCGCCGGCACCTTGAACCGGTTCGGTGATAACCGCGGCAATCTCGTCGCCGTGATCGGCGAAGACCCGCTTCATCTCTTCCTCGTCCTCAGCCACGACGTTCACCACACCGGGGACCAGCGGGCCAAATCCCTCCCGGTTCGGAGCGATGCCTTGCAGGGACGTCCCGCCGTAGTTGGTGCCGTGGTAGCCACGCTCCCGGCTGACGACGATGGTCTTCTCGGGGTGGCCGGCTTCCCTGTGGGCGATGCGGGCCAGCTTCATCGCGGTGTCGACGGCTTCGGATCCTGAGGTGCCGAAGAACACCCGGGCACCCTCGTACGGCGAGAGTTCGGCGATCTTGGCGGCGGCCGCCTCGGCGGGTTCGTTGGTGAAGGGGTCGAAGGCGTGATAGGCGGCGAGCTTGCGGGCCTGGGCCCCGATGGCGTCCGCTATCTCGGCGCGGCCGTGGCCGACGTTGACGTACCAGAGGGAGGCCATGCCGTCGATGTACTCTTTGCCGGCGTCGTCCCAGACGACGGCGTCCTTGCCTCCGGTGATGGTGAGGAACTTGTTCTTGCGGGGCGGGGTGAACGGATGGAGGAATGGGCTCGGCACGGTATGGCCTCTCTCGTTAGCCTATCGATCGATAGGTAGTTTACTCCTGGTTGTTGGTACTCGCAATGGCCTGTATCTCTTCGAGTTGTGACGGGTCCTTCAGCAGCGCCCGCAGGGCAAAGGAGGCGAGCTGGTGGGCAATCTCTCGGGCTCGATCATCAGTTTCGCCGCTCACTTCGGTCACGGTTCCGGTGATCATCCAGAGGATTGCCTGTTGGGCAAACGTGGGGTCGATCTCGATGAACTCTCCGGCGGCGACGGCCTGGGTGATCATGGTCTCTCGCGCCGCGGCGATTCTCTTGAAGCGCTCCCCGGCGGAGGCAAAGGCGGGGTCGGTGCGGACCGTTTCGATCGACGACAGGTTGTACGGCGAGCTGCAGAGAAACCCGATGTCCCACACCAAGTAGCGGTAGAGGCGCACGGCAGGGGAGCCGTCGGCTGCGGCCTCGCGCTCGGCAATCGCCACCGGTTCGTCGAGGTCGAAAGCGATCAGCTCGCTCATGATGGCGTCCTTCGACTCGAAGTGGTGGAAGAGCGACGGCTGCTGGACTCCAACCGCGGCGGCGATTTCGCGGGTGGATGTCCCGTGGTATCCCTTGGTGGCGAACAGCAACGAGGCTTCTCGCAGAATGCGCTCGCGGGTCGAGAGGTCGGTGAGGTCCGGTGATGCTGTACCCATACAATCCTTCCCTAGCATTCGATAGGGTAGTCGATGTCGCATACCTATCGATCGATAGGTAGAGTGAACGCAGCATCGAAGAAGAGGAGCTAGCCGTGGCGAAGATCGTCAACTCTTGGAACGAGTGGAGTCGGCTGCGCCGGGTCATCGTCGGTCGCGCCGATGGCACGATGGTGCAGGCCCCCGAACCGGCCACGGTGCGCGATTGGCCCGAGCACGGTTTCCCGGCTGGAACCTACGGGCCGATGCCCCAGGAGATGGAGGACGCCGCCAACGAGCAGTTGGACAACTTCGCCCGGTTGCTCGAGTCCCATGGGGTCACGGTCGATCGCCCCGAGCCCCTCGACTTCTCCCAGGCGGTTGCGACGCCGGATTGGAAGCAGGACTCGATGTTCGGGGTCATGCCGCCGCGCGACCTACTGCTCACCGTCGGAAATCAGATCGTGGAAGCAACCATGTCCCAGCGGGCTCGCTGGTTCGAGTATCTGGCTTACCGGCCCATACTCCAGCAGTTCTTCCGCGAGGATCCGGAGTTCCGCTGGGAGGCCGCACCGAAGCCCCGCCTAGTCGACGAGTCATATGTCGACGGCATCGAGTTCTGGGAGTACGCCGAGTCGCTCTCCGACGAGGAGCAGATCGAGCGCTTCACCAAGAACAAGCAGTGGAACCTCACTGAGTTCGAGCCCTTGTTTGACGCCGCCGATGTCGGCCGCTTCGGTCGTGACCTCTTCGTCCAGCGCTCAACGACCACCAACGGCGCCGGGATCGATTGGCTACGCCGCCACTTCCCGGAGCACCGGGTCCACGAGGTGCTCTTCTATGAGGCCCACCCGATGCACATCGACGCGACGTTCATCCCGTTGCGTCCCGGGCTGGCGCTGAGCAACCGCAAGCGTGTTCCGATGTCCGATGAGATGGTGCAACTGTTCGCCCAGAACGACTGGGAGATCGTGCCCTGCGCCGAGCCGGCCTTCGACGCCGACACCAAGCCGCCGTTGTGCTTCTGCAGCGAGTGGTTGTCGATGAACACGCTGCTGCTCGACGAGAAGACGATCTTTGTCGAGGCCGAGGAAGTGGCTCAGCAAGAGCAGTTCGCCTCGCTCGGCTTCGAGGTCATCCCCGTGCCGTTCTGGGCGGTCGGTCCCTTTGGCGGAGGTCTTCACTGTGCCACAGCCGACGTCTACCGCGACGGCGACATGGAGGACTACTTCCCCAAGCAGATCCCCGGCTATTGATTCTGATTCACGACTGATCCTTCGATCCCACACCTGAGCAAGAGAACGAGGAGCAACCAGATGCCGAAGCGCAAGGTCATCATCATCGGGGCCGCAGGCCGCGACTTCCACAACTTCAACACCCGATACCGCGACGACAATTCCGTTGAAGTGGTGGCGTTCACTGCCGAGCAGATCCCCGGGATCGAAGGCCGCACGTATCCGGCCGAACTCGCCGGCCCGCTCTACGTGCAGGGGATTCCGATCTATGCGGAAGAGGAGCTGCCTCGCCTGATCGTTGACCTCGGCGCCGACGAATGTGCGTTCTCCTACAGCGACATCTCCTACAACCAGGTGATGGCGGTCGCCGCCGTCGTTCAGGCCGCCGGTGCTTCGTTCACGCTGCTCGGCCCGGCCGATACAGAGATCAAGAGCACGAAGCCGGTCATCTCGATCTGTGCAGTGCGCACCGGGTGCGGCAAGAGCCAGACCACGCGGCGGGTGATCGAGATTCTGATGGAGAAAGGGCTCAAACCGGTCGCCATCCGTCACCCGATGCCGTACGGCGACCTGGCCGCGCAGAAGGTGCAGCGCTTCGCCGAGCTCTCCGACCTCGAGAAGCACGACTGCACCATCGAGGAGATGGAGGAATACGAGCCGCACATCGTGCGTGGCAACGTCATCTACGCCGGCGTTGACTACGAGGCGATCGTTCGCGCCGCCGAGGAGGATCCCGACGGCTGCGACGTGATCGTGTGGGATGGGGGCAACAACGACTTCTCGTTTTATGCCGCCGACCTCGCCATGACGGTCACCGACCCGCACCGACCCGGCCACGAACTGTCGTACTACCCGGGCGAGGTCAGCCTGCGTACCGCCGACGTGGCGATCATCAACAAGATCGACTCCGCCGACCTTGCCGGCATCGAGGCGGTCCGCGCCAACATCGCCAAGGTCAACCCGGCGGCAACTGTCGTGGAAGCTGCGTCGACCTTGCGACTCGACGATCCTTCGGTCGTCAGGGGCAAGCGAGTTCTGGTGGTTGAGGATGGTCCGACGCTCACCCACGGTGGGATGAAGATCGGCGCCGGAGTCGTTGCCGCCATCAAGTACGGGGCCACCGAACTCATAGATGCCCGGCCCTACCTGGTCGGCAAGCTTGCTGAGACGTTCGAGATCTACCCCGACATCGGGACGATCCTGCCCGCCATGGGCTACGGCGACGAGCAGCTCGCCGACCTGGAGGCGACGATCAACGCGGTCGACTGCGACGCGGTCGTCATCGGGACGCCGATCGACCTGGCGCGGATCGTCAAGATCGACAAGCCGCACACTCGGGTCTACTACGACCTGCAGGAGATCGGCGAGCCTGACTTGGTCGGCATCCTCGACGGCTTCGTGGCCGAGCACACCTTGGGGTGAGTGTCGGGGGTGTAGCCTCACGTCGGTAGGCCACGCAGGGTCTGAGCATATGAGGAGGTGCCCGTGGAGGTGACTGAACCGCGGCCGGCTACCGAGTTCTCGGCGAATCGCTTCCACGTGGATCTGTCCGCCCAGACCGTTCGGCTCGAGCGCATCGCATGCACGGACCTCGAAGACGCTCTCGGCGGAATTGCCCGGGCGACCAAGTACTTGGCCGACATCACGGTGGATGATCCGTACGAACCGGACGCGCCGCTGGTCATGAATATCGGGTTGTTGAGCGGCACCCGCGTGATGACCGGGCTCCGCACCTTCTTCCACGGCTATTCGCCGCTCAAGGTCGCCGAGTCGGGCGCACCCGGTCTGATGTGGTCGGCGGGGAGCGGGCACTTCGGGACCAAACTGCGCGGCCTCAGTGTCGACGACGTGGTCTTCACGGGCCGCGCCGATCGCCCCACTCTCCTGCACATATCGCCGGGTGCGGATGGGCCGAGCTTCGAGTTTCTCGATGCGAGCGACCTGGCGGGCCGGATGATCAACGATCGGGTCAAAGACCTCCACGGCCGGTACCCGGAGGCCCATTTCGCCGTGACCGGTCCGGCGGCCGAGCACTATGAGGCGGTGCGCTACGCCGCGATTGCGGTCACCACCGACAACCAGCTGGAGAGTGGCGACCCGAAGGCACGGTTCTGCGCTCGCGGCGGATTCGGCGGTGTGATGGGGTCCAAGAACCTCTGGGCGATTGCCGCCGACGGTCCCGACCCGGGCCGAACCCGGGGTCTGCGGGACATCAACAAGGAGATCAACCTCGGCGAGGGGAGCGCCCGCTACCGCGACCTCCCCGACGACCGCGGCGGCACCTGGCGCACGATGAAGATGATGCAGGAGGCGCAGTCGCTTCCCGAGTTCAACTTCGCACCGAGTGGAACCGACGCCTCGGTCGCCCTACTGCGCCCCAGCGTGGAGGCAGGCCCGTTCGTGGTCAAAGCCGAAGGGTGTTACCTGTGTGGCATCAAGTGCCACAAGAACGTCTACGACGAGGTAGCCGAGGGTGAGGCCGGAACGTTCCGGGCCAAGGTCGACTTCGAACCGATCACGCTGCTGTCGTCCAACCTCGGGATCTTCGATCCGGATGCTGCGCTCACGTTCATCGAGCTTTCCGATGAGCTCGGCATGGACTCTATTTCGCTCGGGGTGACCATCGGCTACGCCATGGAGTACAACCGCCGTAACGAAGGGTCGCTGGGGGGCGGGATCGAGTACGGCGATGTTGGGGCGGTCCTCGACGTCATGCACGAGATCGCCGCCGGCCGTCTCGGCGAGTTGGGTCAAGGCGTCAAGCGTCTCGCCACCCAAGCCGGCGAGAGTGGCTACGCCATGCACTCGAAGGGTGTCGAGTATCCGGCGTATCAGCCCCAGACCAACCCCGGTTTTGCATGGGCGCTGGCCGGCGGTCATATGTCGATGCGGACGTTCTTCCTGTTCGTGATCGAACGTGAGACCAGCGTCGACTACTGGGTCGACGCCATCACTAACCGCGGTCCTCTGTACCTGATGGATGACGTCACGGGGCTGTGCAAGTTCGCCAACGCCACACCGGCGCTCGAGGCCGAGGCCCTCGGAGTTGCCGGCGGGCTCGCCGTCACTGAGGAGGAGTTGATCGAGGTGGTGATGCGCACCTTCCTGCGTGGATACGCCGTCGAGCGCCGCAGCGGTTTTGGCGAAGCCGACTATGTACTCCCCGCCGAAGCCCATGAGCCAATGGTCAACTCGACGCTGCCCTACTTCAACACGCCGGAGTTCTTCGCCGGGGTCCAAGCCGAGGTCATCGCCGAACTCGATGGCCGCGCCACCGCAGCCGGGTACCTCTAACCCGCTCCTGCAACCCGCTCCTGCAACCCGTTCTTGCGTGGCTGAGGTACCAAATACCGCGCTCTAACCACGCCGAAACGGGTTGGGGGCTGGCGCAATCTGTTCTTGCGTGGCTGAGGTACGGTTTTCAGTACCTTGATCACGCTTGTTCGGGCGGCTGTTCGTGCGGCAGGGGATCGAGAAGCGCTTTGATGTCGGCGGCTACCCGCCATGGTGTCTCCGTGAGGTCCCACCAGGTGTAGCGGAGGGTGCGCCAACCCAAACGTCCGGCCTGATTCTGTTTGGCGCGGTCGCGGCGGAACGTCTGGCGGTCCATGTGGTGCGCCTCGCTGTCGAGCTCGATCAGGATCCTGCGGCGGGGATAGGCGAAGTCAGCCCGGCATACGAAGGTGTCGGCGTCATCACGAAGGACAAATTGGGCCAAGGGGAGCCTCACCCCGAACTCGGTGAGCACTCGGCAGAACAAGTCCTCGAGTTCGCTCTCCGTTGTGGCATCCCACGTCGCTCGAGCTTCGAGAAACGGCCTGATCACGCCCACACCGCGACGACCACGGCGCGCCACCCGATTGACGAAAGCGCGCACGTCGCCGAGTTCGAATAGGCCCTTGCGGATACCGGTGTCGAGCGCGGACTCGACGAACCACGGGGCAACCGCACCGAGGTCGACCACTGTTCGCTCCGGCGACGTTGTCGGGATGCCATCCGGCTCCCTCCGATCCTCGGCGATCAGATCGAGCGACTCATGGACTGTGAATTCGCGAAACGCTCGCTCCCAGCGTGGCATGACGATCTCGATGGTGGGATGTCTATACGAGGTCAGCCCCCACAGGTGAGCCGCGGTCCGGTGCGAGGCAAGCGCGCCGCTGCCTGCCGCAAGCACACTCGCCATCACCATCTGCTTCCAGGTCGGTGGCACGGCGGCGATCGCAACGACATCCTCGAAGGGGCGGAGAAGGACTCCGGATCTGACCCGCTCGCTTACCTGGCGCTTCCGCATTCCGAGGTCGGTGCATTGCGCGGTGCTCACGACTCCATGTTGGAGACGGGCCAATTGGCCAATTCGAGCGTCGACATCGAGCATCTCCTTCAGAGGACCAAATCAGAGCGTCCAGTTCAACCCCCTCGTGTTCTTGCGTGGTTGCGGTCCCGGAAACCGCGCCCAAACCACGCAGGAACATGGGACTCTGACGGCCTGCTCCTTCTTGCGTGGCTGGGGTACCAAAAACCGCGCCCGAATCACGCAAGAACGGGAAAGCGCTAGCGCTCGAAGCCCAGGTCTTGTAGGCCGGCGGCCACGGCGGGGTCGTCGAGCAGGCGACGCAGGGCAACCACCGCAGGGCGGTCCCAGCGTGATTCCGGGACGGCGAAGTCGTAGCGCTCATCTTGGAGAAAATGAAAGCCGAGGCCGGCGGACGCAGCGACCGTGTCGAGCGTGACGCCCCAGTCGGCGCGGCCCTGCTCGATGGCGGCGGCGACGGCGTGGTGGGTCTTGGCCTGGTGGAGGTAACCGTCGGGGGTGCGACCCTCGAGCAGTTGATCGATGATGATTCGGGTCCCTGCGCCGGGGTTGCGGTTGACCATGCGGCCCGGGCCCCGGCGGACGGCGGCCAACAGAGCCTCTTCGTCGGCGACGTCGAGAAGCGGATCTCCCTGTCGGAAAGCGATTCCCTGGCGACGGCGGTACCCCCGCAGCAGCCTGACCCCGGGTGGCAGAAACGGTGCGTTGTACTCACCCGTCTCGCCATCCATGAGGTGGATCCCGGCGACATCGGCTTCTCCGCGGCCGACCGCGCTGATGCCACCCATCGAGCCGACCGGCACCATCTTGACCCGAAACCCTTCATCGGTCAGCAGGCCGAGTAGGTAGTCGAGACCGATGCAGTGGCTGCCGATGGCTGCGAGGTCGGCAGGTCTGAGCTCGGTGTGGACCAGATGGACCGGGACCCGCGTTCCCGCTTCGACGTACTCGGTGTTGGCCGGGATCCTGATGAAACCGTCCGCCCGCCCGAAGGCCGTGACGCTGCCCGAGCCCGCCCCGAGCGGGTAGGCGGCGAGACCGTCAGATCCGGCGACAAGATCGACCAGGGAGTAGTGGGTGCGGCCCGAGACCGAGGCGATGCGCAGCGGCGTCACCGCCTCAACCACAGCCCGATCGGCTTCGATCTGACCCGACAGACGGCGAAGCAGGGGGGCGACGAACTCGTGGAACGTGAAGATCGCCGAGGTTGGGAAGCCGGGCAGCACCACGACCGGTGTCCCGGCGACTACGGCGAGCAGGATGGGCTTGCCCGGCTTGAGTGCCACGCCGTGGACCACGACCCCCGCTGAGTTGGGGTGCCGTTCGGCCAGGCGATGCACGACGGCGGCGTTGACGTCCCCTTCCCCCTTTGAGGTGCCCCCCGAAAGCAACACGGCGTCGACGGGATCGGGCCCTGTGAGGAGCGGCTCGATGGCCGCCTCGAGGAGGCGTTCATCGTCGGGGATCACGCCGCGTCCCAGGGGCTCCCCGCCGAGTTCGGCGACGGCGTCGAGCAGGATGCGCTGATTGGAGTCGTAGACCTGTCCGACCTCCATGGACCGCCCCGGAGCTACGATCTCGTCGCCGGTCGAGATCACAGCGACCCGCGGGCGCCGGACGACGGTGATCTCGGCAACTCCGACTGCGGCCAGCACCCCGGTCTCGCGGGACGTCAGATGAGCGCCGCGTCGCAACACGATTTCGCCGCGACCGATGTCGGAGCCCGCAAAGGTGACGTTGCCGCCCGGGGCCGATGGCCTGGTGACCTTGACGCCTGCTGAGTCTGGTTCTGTGTCCTCGACCATCACCACCGCGTCGGCGCCGCGCGGCACAATCGCGCCGGTGGCGATGGGGACGGCGTGCCCGGGTGCCAGCTCAAACGTCTCCGGTGGGGTTTGTCCGGCGGCCAGCGTCAGATCGGCGAGAGCAAGGAGGACGGGTTCGAGTTCCTCGGCTCCGTGAGTGTCGATGGCTCGCACCGCAAAGCCGTCCATGTTGCTGCGGTCGAACCCGGGAACGTCGACGGCGGCAACCACGTTCTCGCCCAAGACCCGGCCCGCAGCTCGGTCGAGTAGGACCTTCTCGAACCGGGGGGCAAGATGAGCCGTGGCGGCATCAAAGCGGTCATGGGCGATCGTCTCGTCAACTACATCGAGAAACTGGCGCTGCTTCACGAAGCCGCCTCGTCGTCGTAGAGGTGGACGTCCACCTGCGCGCCCTCCGGGTACCCCTCGAGACCCGCGGGGATGACGACAAACCCTGCCGCCCGTGTGACGGACGAAAGGACCGAGGCGCCGCTCACCGCGAGCGACTCAACGGCCCCGTCGCGCACGGTCACCCTGGCGTAGTCGGTGCGGCCGATCTGGGATACGATTCGTTTGCGCAGCGGCAGCCGCACGGTGCGGTAGGGCCATTGCGCCGAGCGGCCACCGAGGACTCGGATCACGGGTCCGGCGAAGAAGTCGTAGGCCACGAGGCATGAGACGGGGTTCCCCGGCAGCAACAGCACTGGTACCGAGCCAATGCGTCCGACGCCGCTTGGTGACGAGGGGCGCATAGCGACTCCGTGGATCGACAGTTCGCCGAGTTCGGCCACCAGGTAGGGCACGTTGTCCTCGGTTCCGACCGAGGCGGCGCCGGCTGCGACGATTACATCGACCCCTGGTTCGGCCAACGCAGCCCGCATCGCCTCGCGATCGTCGGGCAGCCGGACAATCGTGGGGATTCCTCCGTCACGGGCCACCAGGGCGGCGAGCATGGGCGAGTTGCTGTCGACGATGCTGGTGCCGCCGGGACGCGCCCCCGGCGCCAGCAACTCGTCGCCGGACACGATGATCCGCACCACCGGTTGGCGGCGCACCGCCACCGGATCGTGCCCGATCGAGGCCAGCAGTCCGACGTCTTGGGGGAGCAAGCGCCGACCCGCAGGCAGTACCTCCGCCCCAATCGCGATGTCCTCACCGATCCTGCCGATGTTGCGGCCGCTGGCCACCGGTGCGGTGATGTCGACGTGATAGCCGCGTTCGGTGGCGTCCTCGGCTCGGACGACGGCGTCTGCGTTGTCGGGAACGGGGGCACCCGTCATGATGCGGCATGCTCCGGTCGGTCCGACCATGTCTGGGGCAGTGGTCCCCGGCATGCTCTCACCGATGATCTCGAGCACCGCCGGGTTGTACGGCGACGCTCCATACGTCGCTTCGGCCCACACCGCGTAACCATCCATTGTGGCCCGCCGGAAGGGCGGCACGTCGACTTCGCTCACAACGGGACCTGCCAGCGCTCGCCCCACGGCGCTGGTCACGGCGACGGGTTCGGCTGGGAGCGGTTTGACGCCCGCCATTGCTGCCGCTTGTGCGGCCTCGACCGTGGCTCGATCTCGAAAGCCCCGCATCCGGATGTCCTCGGCGCCGCCAACGATCGCGATCAACACATCGATGCGGTCGTCGGTCCCCACAGGAGTCGACGTAAGAGCGTCGCGATGGACCTGCACATCGTCATGGAACACCGTGAGGTGGGGATGGAGCCTTCCTGCGTCATCGAAGAGTCGAATCTCGAGCTGGGGGTAGGCGACGGTTGCGGCGTGAAGAGCGTCCGCCACTGTCCTACCTTCGACTGGAACGGTTTCGTGCCCATCGGCGTACTTGCGTAGCGCACCGGGGAGTGCGACCTGATTCACCGCGGCGACCTACGGAGTACCCAGCGGTTGCTGTGACGGCTGCAGCCGGCGGGCGATGGCGTTCCCGCTGCGCCACAGCGCCCACCCCAGCAAACCGCCGAGGGCACCGAAGAGGATGTGATTGCCGAGAGCGGCGGCAAGACCGAACACGACAACGCGCCGGACGAAGCCCGACACCCAGGCGATGATGAAGACGAAGGTGTACTTGCCGAGGTGAACGATGATCCCCGCCACCGCAGAGCCCCAGGGTCGACGCAACGGCAGCCGGGCTACGAGCGGCATATCGAGGAGCCCGGCCGAAACGCCGTAGAGCAGAGTGTTGTAGGCAACGGTGTGGTCGAGCCCAACCGGAATGCCCCATAGCCCCATCGACGCGCCGGCCAGGGTGGCCATGCCGCGCCTTGGATTGATGATCCTGCCGACAACCAACACGGCGATCCACCCAACTCCGGCGTGACCGGGGATGCCGAGCGAGAAGTCCAGATATCGTTTGGTCAGGGTGGCGACGAAACCGATCGCCAGCGCCAGCAGCACATCGACGTAGAGCGGTCGACGAGTCGCCGTTTGGCTAGCGGCGGCGTGCGTCTGCATTGACCCACGAACCTTCGTCGCAGCGGGCGACCATGACGGGACGGCCGCCGATGAGTCGGGGCCGGACCCAGTCACCGATGTCGAGGCTGGTCTCGGCTTCGAGCGGTTCCCACCCATCGACGT
Source organism: uncultured Acidimicrobiaceae bacterium (assembly GCA_964465915.1). GTDB lineage: Bacteria > Actinomycetota > Acidimicrobiia > Spongiisociales > UBA5794 > CAVPHV01. The sequence continues at coordinate 4,663 of CAYXMJ010000054.1, read as the reverse complement.
TGACCACGGCAGCTATGTCGGTGGCGGCCATCAGATCGGCGACGGTCATCTCGCCGGAGACATCGCGTATCCCGCGCAGGCCGACAAACCGGCCGTCGCGGCCGTCGCCTCTCAAGACGGCGGCGCCGAAGGCACCGATCACGCCGTCACCGGTGCCGCCCAGGCCGGCCAAGGTGACTTCGACAGCCGCTGCAAGAGTGGTGGTCTGCTCCTGGGTGACGACGGTCTGCTGGCTGAGGCGGGCGAACAACACAGCGGGGCGCTGGGGCTTGCGCATGAGCATGGCGACTCCGGGGTTCGAGCCCCGGATCGACTCGCGCGAAACAACCGTGGTCACCGCTTCGAACAGCGCCTCGGGTTCGGCCGGCTCGCGGAAGATGATGGCCGCCGCGGAGTTTCGCGCCGTCTTGGGGACTTCGGGGCCCTGATAGAACTGATGACGGGTGACGCCGCTGGATACGCCGAGACCGAGGGCCTCGATTTCACCGACGAGGCGACGCGCCAGACAGCCGGTACCCCCTTCATCGGGGGTATCGGTGTCATCGATCCCGATGACGACGCGGTCAGTTGATCCGGAGTTCGGCAACGTCACGTACCCATTTCTCGCGTGGCAGGTTTTCGGCCGCGAGCTTCAGCGTGCCTTGGTTGGAGATATCGAAGATCCAGGTTTGGTTGACTTCCGATGAGTTCACGAACAGGCTCACCTCAAAGCTGCGTCCCTCGCCGAGACCGATGACCTCCATGGACTCCCAGTCCACGACGCCGGATGCCGCGAGCACTTCGAGCAGCAGCGGACCTTCCTGCTCGTCGCCGTCGAGGATCAAGGTGTGGATTGGCAGGTTGTAGTCCAGGGTTTCGAGCGTCCAGTCGGCGGCAAGCTCTCCGCCGACGATTACCCGCAGCACGACATCGTCGGCTGCCGGGGGCAGCTCCACGGTCTCGCTCTCAGAGCTGTCGTCACCAGAACATGCAGCTGCCAGCAGCGCCACCGCGCCGATCACCGCCCACCACTTCCAACGTCTCATGGTCGTTCCGGCTCCTTGTCCTGTCCTGTTGATGCTGTAGGTGTTCGTTGCCTGGTCAGACGCCGAGTTCGTCGGCCACCCAACCAAGATCGAGGTTCTCGAGCGTCTGGCGCGGTGGGTTGCCGGTTACGGGGTCCCACCCGGCCAGTTCGTAGTACATCCCGAGTGCTGCTTCGAACTCGTCCCGATCGATCGCCTTGCCGTTGGTCGGCCCACCGGCCAGCGGCTCGAAAAGGCGCTTCGGAAGAGTATCGCGTTCACGGGTTATGCCCTCACGAGCGTTGAAGGCCCGCAGCAGATTGAGCCGGCGGGCACCAACCGTGAGCAAATCGTCAACCGTGGTGTCCTCTCCGGTGACCGTCGTGACGATGTCGGCGAGCTCCTTCATCCCCATGAGCTGCCACGCGGGACCGAATACGAACTGGCAGACGTCGGCGGTGTCGAGGGCCGAGTAGGCGTACTGGGTGGTCAGTGCGTAGCGGACCTTTTCCATGTTCAGCGTCTCAGCGGGCTGTGGATCGGTCAACCCGACGTCGGCCATGCGCGGTGCGTACTTGTCCGGGGAGTCTGCGATGACCTCAGGCGTATACATCGGGTCGTGCTCGCTCGACTGGTGATCGGCTCCGAATGGGTTCACCGCGTAGATCAATGCCAACGACGGCTTCACTTGAGGCATGTGGGCGGGGAACTCCTGATCCTTCGACGTCACCAGATAGTCCTTGGCCCCGTTGCCGATGTGGGCGGCAGCCGCGGCCGAGCCCTCGGCGAGGATGTCGCCGAAGCCATCGCGTTTGAGGGTTTGTTCGAGCATGGCGATCATTTCTGGCGCCTTGCCCCAACCGAGCTCGATCCCACCAGTGTCTTCCGCCGTGATCAGGCCGCGTTCGAAGCACTCGATGGCGAAGGCCATCGTGGCCCCGGCCGAGATGGTGTCGACGCCGTATTCGTTGCACAGTTGGTTGGCGTAGGAGACGGCGCGCAGGTCGTCGATGTCGCAATAGGAGCCGAACGTCGACGCGGTCTCGTATTCGGGGCCGCCGTATTCGGGATCGATCATTCGATCTTCCCACTCGGCCTGGACCACTCGCTTGCAGCGCACCGCACACGAGAAACAGGTCTCACGTCCCTGCTTGAACTGGTTCTCTTCGGGAGCACCACGCAGCAGCTCGTTGTAGAGCCGTTCCCCGCCGATGGCCGCGGCCCGGTCGTATCCCATGAACCCGCTCTGCCAGTTGCGGGTGGGGAGGCCGCCGCCGCCGTTCTGGCTTTCGAGGATGCCGATGGTGCCGTACTTGGCGAGATCGAAGACATCTTCATCCCCGCGGATGTTGGGGAGCGACGTCTGCATGATCTTCTTGAGCCCGTCGGGGTCGGCCATCGGGAGCTTCTTCTTGCCGCCGCGCACCACGATCGCCTTCAGCTTCTTGCTCCCCATCACGGCGCCCATCCCGGTGCGTCCGTGGGCGCGGGCGTGCATGTTCATGATGGCGGCGTAGCGAACCAGCTTCTCGCCTGCCGGGCCGATCTGGGCGACCTGGATTCGCTTGTCGTCCAGTTCTTCCTGCAGGGTCTCGTCGACCTCGAGGGTGGTCTTGCCCCACAGGTGGGCGGCGGCGCGCAATTCGACTTCACCCTGGTTGATCCACAGGTACACAGGTTTGGGGGAGATGCCACGCACGACGATCCCGTCGAAACCAGCGAACTTGAGTTCGGCGGGCCAGAATCCGCCCGCTTGGCTGTCACCCACCCCGCCGGTCAACGGTGACTTGGCGACGACGGTGGCCCGGCTCTGGCCGGCAATGGGGGCTCCGGTGACTCCGGCGAGCATGAACGCAAGCGTGTTTTCTGGCCCATAGGGGTCGGCGCCTGCCGGGGTGTTCTTCAGGAGGTAGTAGAGGCCGAGCGCGCTGCCACCCATGTAGGTCCGGTAGATGTCGTCGGACGGTTCCTCGATGTCGAGTGTGCCCGTCGTCAGGTCGACATGCAGGATTCTGCCTGCGTATCCGTACTGCACCCCCCGCCTCCTATCGATCGATAGACTCAACCTCGCATCCTAGCCTGCGGCGCGGTGGCTCCAAGGCAGGTGCGTCGTCCCTGAGTGTCCCACATCCTCGGGCGATGCGGTTCGCTGGGGCTCGCTCAGAGATCAGTGGATGACCTCGCAAGTGAGGTATGTGGGGGCCTCGATGCGCTCGTCATTGTCGGCGCCACCGTTGTTCAGGCCGTTTCCGCCGCCACCCATGATGCCGTCGCTGCCGGCCCATGAACGGACGCTACGTCGCGGGGCATGGTGGTTAGGACCGGCTACAGAATCAGTTCGCAGGAGATGTAAGTAGCGCCGCTGGTGCAGGTATCGAAGTCCGCGCCACCATCCAATGTGTTGGAGCCCGCGCCTCCCAACAGCTCGTCGTCACCCGGCCCGCCGAAGATGGCGTCGTTGCCGGAACCACCGAGCATGATGTCGGCTCCGGCATGGCCCAAGACGTGGTCGTCGCCTGAGCCGGCGTAGATGATGTCGTCGCCTCCCCACCCATGGATGTTGTCGTCGCCCAAACCGGCGTGGATGACGTCATTGCCGCTCCACGCCTGGATGGTGTCATTCCCGCGGCGCCCGCGGATGGTGTCGTTGCCAAGGTACCCGTCGAGATGGTCATCGTTCGGTGTCCCGGTGATGTCATCGTTGCCTCGGCTCCCCTTTGCTCCTTCGATGTTCACAACCACATCGGCCCCGCGTCCGGAAGTCTTCTGCGTGCTGAGATTGATGACCATTGGTCCGTCCAAGTCGTGGAACGAGATCGTGTCGCGGCCCTCTCCGCCGTCAAGCTCATCGCGGCCGGCGCCGCCGGTCAGCGTGTCGTTGCCCGCGAACCCCAGCAGGATGTCACCGCCCTGGCCGCCGTTGAGGAAGTCATCACCACCGCTCCCGCGCAGGACGTCGTCGCCGCGACCGCCGTCCAGTTCACTTCCGTGGTCGCTGTTGGTAGGCGCCGCTTCGAGGATGTCGTCACCGCCAAACCCCCGGAACTCGCCGAAGGGAGGTGCCCCCCGCATGACGTCGTCGTACGGAGTCCCGTAAACGTCCGCAACGGCGCTCAACCGGTCCGTGCCCCACCCCGTTGCGACGCCCGTCTTCAGGTCGACCTGGACGGGTCCCGGAGCATGCCGATACGAGACCACCGCGTCCCCCTCGATGATGTCGTCGCCGGCGCCGGGGTGAACGATGGTCGTGTCGGCGAGGATGCGAATGTGGTCGTCACCCGCACCGCCGATGACGGTGCCGTACTTGCCCGTCTCGATGACGTCGTTGCCGGGGCCGCCGCAAACGATGGAATCGGCGAGAGTCACATACACGACGCCGCTGAGGTGATCATCTCCCTTCCCGCCCCGCATCTCGGCATACCTGCGGCCGGCTTCGATGGTGTCATTGCCGCCCCGGCCCCACAGGATGTCCGGCTCGTCTCCGTCGGCTCTGATGATGTTGGCGGCGCCGTTGCCGTATATGTGGTTGCGGCGTCCGCTGCCGTGAACATTCTCGATCGAATCGAGAGTGTCGTTCCCGTGCCCCTCTGCGATGCCGGCCCTCAGGTCGACCATGATGCGGCGGTAGACCGAGCGATAGTCCAGCCAGTCTGAGCCCT
>CAYXMJ010000053.1:13099-16318 GCA_964465915.1 uncultured Acidimicrobiaceae bacterium | reverse complement strand
CTCGCTGTCCGCCGTCATCGACGAGGAGCACGAGTTCCACCTGTCCGACAAGCTCGAGCAGGAGACGATCCCGCCGGCCGATCTGGTGCTGCTCAAGAACTCGTTGCGTGCGCTCCTGCGCAACGCCTTCCATCGCGTCGCGCTTGCCACACACCATTCTCGTGCCGCCGCTGCGTCGCCCAGATCCAGGGCGACTTTCGCCCGTATGCCGAGATTCTCAGCGAGCCCGGCCTCGAGGCCGGATAGACCCCACGCATCTCCGGCATCGGCAAGTGCCTCTAGGCAACCTGCAGGGTCGTCGACACGCCGCAACAACGCCCTTCTTGTCAGAGCCATCGCGCCGGCGCCAGGCCAGTCGATCTTGGCAGTGAGTGCCTCGGCACGAGCAACACTTGCGTCGGCTGTGGCTCGGTCGCCGCGCTGCAGCGCAACGTCGGCTAGGCCGCAGAGGGCTTCAACCTGGGCTCCCTGGTTGTGCAGTTGCTCAAAGCCTTGCAGCGCCGCGCGAAACCACTCGCGTCCGGAGTTCAGGTCACCATCGCTCAGCTTCAGCCATGCAAGCATCAAGCTCATGTGGGCGATGCCCGTGAGACGGCCGGTTTCACGATGGATGTGGAGAGCGTCCAGGATCAGGGTTTCCTGTTCCGGCATGGGCGTGGCATGGGCAAGGTTGGCCAAGGCGACCGCAGTATCTCCCGGGTTGTCGCCATCCCGAGCGACCGCGAGACCCTCCGCAAACAGCGTGCGAGCGCGTTCGAGATCACCCCGATCCACCGCGATCAGACCCAGATCTCCCGTGGCCCGGAAGACTTCCTCGGGTCCCCCTAGTTTCCGGGCAAGCTCCAGGCTTCTGCCCTGAAGCCGGTCCGCCTCGCCCAAGTCGCCGACACTCCATGCGAGTATTCCACCGGTCGATAGGGCGTTGGCTAGGAGGATGCTCGGTTCGGCGCCGAGCTTGTCGACCGCCACCTCGACCCAGGACCGAGCCTCGGGCATGATCTCGTCGCGGGCTATGAAGAACATCTTCAGGTCCCCGAGAACTCTCAGGACCCGGTCGACGCGATGGTTGGCAAGTTCCCAATTCACTGCACGGCGGATATTCGCAAAGTCGGCATCCAGCCGATCCAACCATTCGCTTTCATCGGGTCCTCGGAGGCCGATCGCAGCCTCATCGGCCACATCGACTACGTAATCCACGAGCCGTTCTTTCAGAGCCTCGGCTTCGTTTGAGGCCTCGAGCCGGTCATGTGCAAAATCGCGCAGCGTGTCGAGCATCCCGAACCGAGTCTCCCCGGCGCCGACAGAACGGCTTGCCATCACCATCGATCTATCCACCAAGCGGCTCAGCAGATCAAGTACGTCCGGGGCGTCCATTCCGGAGACTTCTTCAGCAGCACCCAAGGTGAACCCTCCGCGAAACACCGAGAGCCGGTCGAAAAGGGTTTGTTCCTGCTCGCTGAGCAAGTCGTAACTCCACTCCACCGTCGCCAGCAGAGTCCTGTGGCGCGGCATCGCGGTGCGATCGCCACCTGCCAAGACCCGAAATCGATCGTTGAGTCGCTGCTCGAGCTGATCCGGTGACAGCACCTTGAGCCTGGCTGCAGCAAGCTCGATCGCCAGTGGGATTCCGTCCAAGCGATCGCAGACTCGCGCGATCACCTCCGCGTTCTCATCGGTGATCTCAAAGCCGGCCTGCGCCGCCCGGGCGCGCTCCAGAAACAGGGCGCCAGATTGGCTCGCAGCGACCGCAGCAGCCGACACGGTGTCTTGCGGCGTGGGTAGTGGATCCACCTCGTGGACTGCCTCTCCCGTTAGGCCAAGACCCTCCCGCCCGGTCGCCATCACCCGAAGGTCTGGGCAACTCCTCAGCAACAGAGCAACGAGCGCGGCAACCCCTTCGACCACATGTTCGCAGTTGTCGAGCAACAGCAGTGCAGCGCGGTGACGTCCCCAGTCGATCAGGGCCTGCTCCACCGTCTGAGTGGCGGCTGCTGCCGCCCCCAGCGCAGTAGCCACGGCGTGCACGACGTTTTCGTCGGCGTCGATCGTGTCGAGCCGAGTCAGCCAGATCCCATCGGGGTGTTCATCGACCCTCTCGGCTGCAACCTGCAAGGCGAGCCTGGTCTTCCCGACCCCGCCCGGACCGTGCAGCGTCACCAAGCGGTTGCTCTCCAACAACTCGGCGACGACGGCCAGATCACGTTCCCGGCCGACGAACGAGGACCACTCGATCGGCAGGTTGTGGCGAAAGTGGTCGAGAGTCAGGAGCGGCGGAAACTGCTCTTGCATGCCGGCACCGACGGCTTGGAAGAGTTGTTCGGGTTGAGCAAGATCTCGCAACCGACGTGTTCCCAAATCGATCAAATGGACGTCAGGACCCAGGTGCTCGGCGGCGAGCTCTGCGGTCGACTGCGACACGATGATCTGGCTCCCGTGGGCCACTTCTTCGACGCGGGCAGCCCGATTGACGGTGCTGCCGAAGAAGTCGCCGTCGCGGACCGTCGCCACACCGGTGTGGATCCCGATGCGGACCTCCGGACGGACTCCGCCTGACCAATCTTCTGCGACAAGCGTCTTCTGCAACTCGATCGCGGCAAGAACCGCATCGAGTGCCGAGCCGAACACACCCATGAAGCCGTCGCCAGTGTTCTTGAGACTCAAGACGCTGTGTTCGACCATGACCGACGTAACGACCGCGTCGTGACGCTCCATGGCCCGACCCATCTCGACAGGGCGTTCTTCCCACAATCGAGTGCTTCCAACGACGTCTGTGAACACAAACGTCAGTGTCGCAACGCGGTCACCAGACCCGATGACTCGCTTCTCGCTTCTCACGTCGCTTACACCCGCCCGCCACTTTCAACCACCGGGCCAGTCGGCGTGGTCACTCGCTGTCGCGTTCTACCTGCCGCTGTACGGGCGCCCTTCCGTCGACTCCCCAGGGCCTGATTTCTCGAAACCGTCGCCTTCTTCCACCGGTTGGCTCCTGCCACTGTAGGGACGGCCTTCGGTTTGCTCCAGGTCGCCGGCATCGACAGTAGATGGCTCAACCGGTTCCCCCTCGCCGGGGCCCGTCGTTAGCTCATCCTTCACGCTTCCTCCTCCATCGATCTCCTTGAGCCTACGCCAACGAGCGGAGCTCCGTGCGTGATTGTTAGGTCTGTCTGCAAGGTCGAAGCGGCCCGCCGCTCGAAGCTCCAACGCGACTCGGCTCCTTGA
>CAYXMJ010000053.1:1652-12999 GCA_964465915.1 uncultured Acidimicrobiaceae bacterium | reverse complement strand
CGATGGAGTCGTAGTCACAGAGGCCATCGGCTGCGGTCATGTGCGATCCCGCGGCACGCCACGTGGCGAGCCGCGGTTCCGGGTTCCATCCTCTTGGCCGCAGGGCGATAATCAGTGGGAGGAAGGTGTGCTTGTGAGGGCGGACGACCGGCCAGAAGTCGTAATTGCCGGTGCCGGGGTAGCCGGGCTCGCATTGGGGATTCTCCTCGCGCAAGACGGGTTGCGGCCGGTGTGCGTCGATCCCGACCTTCCGCCGCGGAGCCGGGTTGGTGAATCCCTTGATTGGTCGGCACCGGCGCTGTTGGCAGAGCTGGGTATCCAGGCCAACGACATCGTTGCCGCCGGTATGGGCACGTACAAGCGTGAGGTGCGCGCTCTGACGCCGAGCGGTGAGTTGATGGTCGGACGGCCTTGGTCGTGGCTCCACCGCTGGCCTCTGAAGTTTGAGTCAGCAACATTGCATGTGGATCGGACGCGATTCGACGGACTTCTGTATCAGGAAGCCGAGGCGGCGGGCGTGGCCTTCATCGAGGATCGCGTCGTCGGCCTCGATCTCGAAGGTGACAGGATCGTCGGCTGCAGAACGCGCTCGGGGCGGTGCCTCCGATCCGACTGGTTTGTTGACGCGACTGGGCGGCGGCATCTTATCGGTCGGGCTCTGGGGATTCCGCGCGACGAGTGGGGGATCCCGAGGTTGTCGCTGTGGTCTGAAATGGTCGCGCCGGCGACGTTCGAGGGAACGATGCTGCACCTCGACGGCGGCTGCGAGGTCCTCACATGGGCGTGGGAGATTCCCATTGCGGCTGATCGGCAGAGCGTTGGAGTCGTGATTCCTCTCACGCGGTTCCGGGCGCTGCGCGGCGCAGGAGCCACACTCGAGGAGATCATGATCCAGCAGCTTGGTCGGTTCCCTCGGTTCCGCGCCCTGCGGGCCACCGAACTGGGACCTGTGCGGGCTCGTCGTTATCGACCCTTCGTATCGAGCCGTATGACCGGTTCGAACTGGTTGATGGTCGGGGAGGCGGCTGCCTTCGTTGATCCGCTCAGTGCCAACGGCGTGACCGCAGCGATGCGTCACGCCAGCGAGGCAGCAAACGTCATCGTGAACCACGAGACCTCTCCGACTCGGACGCCACGACGGCTCGACGAATTCGAGAGAAGAGCTCGTGACATTGCTGACGTCTACAACCTCGGGATCGAAGCACTCATGTACGAATCGTCGATACGCCTCACGCTAGGGATGCGGTGGGCATCACGAGCGTATGTACCTCTCGGCTACTTCACCAATTCTCTCTACTCACGATTGAGCCCGACGACGCGCCCCCGAATGGCGGCACTCGCTGTCATCCTTCGTGGCTTTCACTTCTGGGCCAGAACATGGCCCATCGTTGCACGTGCTCTGGCGGTCAATCGGTGATCCACCCCCCGGGTCGAACAGAGAGCCGGAGCAAGTGCGACGCCCCGTGAGTGAACTTGCTGCCCAATGCGAAGCCATCTTTTGCCTCTGGTTGGCCCACGAACCATCGGTGCACTATCTGAGAGCTGAAGCGACGGCGCACCAAAGGGAGCGAACCATGCAACCGGCACAATCATCCCCACCGACTGGCGGTCCCCCAATCGGCAAGCCACGATCAGTTGGACTCACCATCCTCGTTGCGATCGTGACCTTGGGAATCTGGACGTGGGTCTGGTCGTACCTCAACGGCGAAGAACTCAGAAACTATCGGCGCGACGGACTTGGTGGGATTGTCTACCTGTTGCTCACGATCTTCATCTACCCGGTAACCATGTTCCTCATGGCCAACGAGGTGGAGAAGCTCTACGTCGACGCGGGGGAGCAGCCTCGGATCACCACCCTTTGGGGCCTATGGTTCCTGCTGCCCCTGATCGGCAACATCATTTGGTATGTCCGAATCCAGAACGCAATCAACACGTTCTGGCAGGCACGGGGTGGGACGATGAGCCCCGGTCTCGCCTGATAGGACGGCAGCGCCAGATCGGTCGACCACCCTGAAGACAGGCCGGGTGAGACCCTCAGACGCCGCTCCACCCGGCACCGGATGTCCGGCCAGGTGAGTTGGTGGACTCGGCTCCCGAAGACACCCCTGTGTTCATTCGAACCCCCGGTAGCCGGCCTCGCGGGCAAGCTCCCGGAGCTCCTCCATCGGGTACATGCCGATGGCAGCGGCGACGTCGCGATCCACTGATTGGGCACCCTCGCCCTCGGCATCGAAGTCGTAGCGGACGCAGCCGCCGGGGAACGTATAGAACCAGCGGGCACGATAGAGCGGGTCGTCGGCATCGTCCTCGATCTCATTGAGGGCTTCCGTGGTGGAGAGACTCGATTGCTCATCTTCGCCCGGGAGGCGGAGGCTGATGGTTGCCGTGGCGACGTCCGAGTCATCGACTATGACGACGGGGCGCCCGGCTTTGTGGGCCGACGCGATCCGTTCTGAGGCCGAGCTGAGGGAATCGTCGATGCCGGCGGCGACGAACCGGCCCTTGACGGTGTTCCCATTCATCAGCGCCGCCACAATGGCGGCATACGCTTGGTGACGTTCTGCCACGGGGAGGATCACGACCACGAGTTCGGAACGTTCCTCGAGCACCTCGATCGACAGTTCCGTGCCCGACTCGTCGGTGTCCGCTGTCGTGGCCGCACCGACCTCGCAGGAGGGGAGCAGCGTGACGCGCAGGAAGTCATCCCCCATTCGATCTGAGTCGAGTGTGAAGAAGGACTGATCGCTGCGCGCCCTAACATCCTCGAAGTCCCAGCCGGGAAGGAGCGCTACGACGCAAGGGAGGAAGTCGGTCCCGGGAACGGATTGCGCCATCAGGATGACGGTGGTCGAGGCATCGACCCGCGAGAGGTCACACTCCGGCACTTTGCGGCCCAGTTGTTGCTCGGCGCAGCCCGCCGCGAAGACGACGATCACACAGACGACGACGATGGTGCGACGCATCAGATGAAACCCGCTCCGCTCAGATTGTCCCAAACGAACGACACGAGCATCAGGATGGCGAGAACGGTGATCGCCGTCATGCCGACCCGGCGTCGGCTCCACCGCTGGATCGAGATGCGCTCGCGTTGAGGAGCCATCGATCGGAAGCTCTCGATGAGATCGACCCGGCTGTCTCGACGGTGGACCCGCAACAGGCTGCGAGTTTGGGAAGGGATGCTGATGCTTTGTGATGCTGCAAAGGCCTCGGCAATGTCGTTCGGTGAGAAGTATTCCAGTGCTCTCTCATAGACCCGCTCGGGATCCGAGCTGAGGGCGAGGACGAGCATCATGTTGGCGAGATCGACTGCCTGGCGCCACGGGCTGGGGCGAACCTGGCCGAATGCGACGTCGATGAGGACTACGTGTCCGTCGCGAACCATGATGTTGGCCGGCTTGAGGTCTCGGTGGGCGAGCCCTGCATCCCACAAGTTCCGGATTACTGCCAGACCCTCATCGATCTGATCATCCGTGAGCTCAACTTCGCTGATCTCCTTTGCCCCATCCAAGAACTCCGTCACGATCAGGTACTCGCGCTCGGGCGTGATCTCGACGAATCCGTAGGGCAACGCGCAAGGAACCCCGGCGTCTCGCATGACGCGCATCATGTAGTCCTCGTACTCGACGAGGCGGCGCACCGAGCTGAACCGGACCTCATCCTCGAGCGAGCCGTAAAGGACCGTGCGTCCCCACTTGTACCAACGGTCCGCACGTAGATGGCTCGACGCGTAGAGCTTGGCAAACACCATTGTTGCCTCGGTTGGGCTTCCCTCCCGCCGAACGTTCAATTGCAGCGGTGTCGAGCCGGCACTCCCTTCCAACCCGATGTGGCCGAGGTAGGTCACTTCCATGTTCAGCTGGTCCTGCACAGCATGTTTGATCGCCTCACCGCGCCGGCCACTGACATCGAGGTGTGCGCTCTTGCCCCTCGAGTAGCTGACGGGGAAGACCCCATCCGGCACGAAGAGCTTGAACGTCACCACCGTTATCGCGATTGAGAGCATCACGGCAACGAAAGCGTCCGATGGATGATCGACGCCGAGGTAGAGGCGGGCGAAGATCACGACAAGAAGCCCGATTCCACAGCCGACGAACCACCAATTCCGCCACCTCCCCTTGGGAAAGAGCGAGTAGCCGATGACCCCAAACGTTGCCGCCAGAGCTGCCAAGGGCTCGGAGGGATGGGCGTAACCCTCCCACGGAGCCAGGATTTCGACGAGAGGCCGGGGCCGTGCGATCGCGTTGGCCATTGCAGTGGAGACCAAATCCACCACCAAGAACACACCGGCGGCCGCCACGAGGTGTCGCCATCGCTTGTAGAAGATGAGAGCCAAGATGGTCGTCCACCGGATTACCCGGATGGCCAGGTTCGAGGTCAGCAAATTGACGACTTTGAGCACAGCCGTCGCTGCGTCGGTGCGCACGTCTTCCAGCCGCAGCAGCAGCCGGAGGTCCTGTCTGGTCCACCAATCGGCAGAGCCGGGAAGGGCAAACAAAAGCGCCCATATCACCAGAGCGGAGATGGCGATCACGAGCCAGAACGCTCCCGTTGCCCTGAACTCTCTGGGGAGAGGCTCTCGTTCTCCAGAGGGACGGCGACGCCGTCCTGCGACTCGAACGTGCCCGAGGCGCACGACGCGGCGCTGACCGATGCCGCTCAGATCTGAACCCGGCATGTCCAGATTGGTCGACGCTGAGCTTGACGTCTCGTGCGAGTCTCGGCCGATCGCGATCCTCCTCGTTGTTCTCATCCTACGTTGAAGGTGCAGAACCGCGGTAGCCTCAGACAACGATGTTTCATAGAGTGCAGATGCAGCAGACGGCCGATCTCGATGAGGTCGCAGAGTTGGTTGCCGCCACTCCGGGCCCGAACATCGTGGTGTTCGATGCCGACAATACACTTGTCCCCCAGGGAGCAGCCCTAGACGTATTCCGGGCCGGAGTCACCGCCGCCGTCAAGCGGTTTGAATCGCTGGCGTCGGTCGACCGAGTGATCGTTCTCACCAACGGACCGGAGCGGGGAGTGCCCGGCATGATCTGCCGCGGCAACAAGCCCTGGACGACCCGACGTCGCCTTGGTCTCGACGAGGCGACGGCCGCGATCTGGGTGGTGGGGGATCAGATACTGACCGACGGTGTGCTGGCGTGGCGTTTCGGCGCGACCTACGTCCAGCTTGTTGTCGACGCAGACGGCGAGGATGCGAGGCAAGCCGTGATGAGGTCCACCGGTCGAGCCGTTGCCGGGATGCTCTTCCGCCCCGCCCCGCCTCGGTGATGCGGGGCCCCAACCGCTGAAGTGCTGGGACCGCGGTTGGCCGGATCGGGGCCGAATGGCACTATCGAGGTCGGCCGTTGCGTTGCGAAATGGCTGAAAGCGGATGTGCCTCGTGGTCACTAGGCGCCGGCAGCGGCGGACGGCCGATCGTGTCGTCAGACTTCGAGAGTCACCCCAGAGGGCTTTGGAGGAGTGGCATGACGGCATCAAATCAACCACTCGGCGATGACCGGGATTTTGTCCCCGAGAAGACCTACGGTCTCTACCGGTTCATAAATCGGCACCCCTGGTCTATTGCCGGTGTTCTAGTGGTCCTTGCGGCGGTGCTCAGCGCGTTGTTCCCCACCCTCGCTGCCGAAGAGGAGCCCTCGTTCGATCCAAAGGGCCCGATCTACGACACGAGGGATCGGGTCGAAGAGGTGTTCGCTTCGAGTTCATCGGTGCGCGATGCCATCTTCATCGTCGAGAATCCGGACGGCGGTGACGTGCTCACTCGAGATGCTCTGCTCGAGTTGAAACAGAACCAGGCCGCCCTCCTTGCCGACGCCGAGGCTCAGAGCCACTTTGCGACCACCTTTGATCGGGATCTCGGGATAGAGATGGTCGGAGTGTTCTCGGTCGCCGATGCCGTAGATGCAACACTGCCCGGAGGGCTCGAGGCGGCTTCTGAAGCCGACGTGAAGAAGGCCCTCGCCGACCTCCTGGCCGATGAGGCGCCCACCAGCGGACTTCGCTTCCTCCTATCCCCGACGTCAACCGGTCGCGAGCCGACGGTCGTCGGCGACGAGACCATCGTCGTCTGGGAGTCGCCGGCGTTCTTCGCCCGGGTCATCTACGACATTGACAGCTTCGACGCTCCGAGCGAGGAATCCTTCGGCGAGGAGAGCAATCTCGATGCTGAGGCGTGGTTGCGCGATGTTCAGATCACCTTGCGGGGCGACCAGCGGTCGGTTACGGCGATCGGTCTTGCCATCGACCAGGGTCTCATCGGTCAGGAGCAGACTGAGTCGGCGAGTCCCTACCTCTTGGGCGCGGTCGCCCTCATCGTTGTGCTCGTTGGCGCGCTGCTGCGTTCCTATTGGGCGGCGATGCTGGTCGCTGGAGGCCTTGGCGTCACGATGATGCTGTACAACGGGGCGAACGCCCTCATGGGGCTGAAGATCAACTCCCCGCTGTTGATCATGATTGTGCCCATCGCTCTGATCAGCTTTGGGGTCGATTTCTTCATTCACGCCAGCGGTAGAACCCGCGAGATGCAGGTCATGGGCTATTCCCGCGACCGCGCCTATCCGCTCGGCTTGACCGCGGTGTCGGCAGCCTTGATGCTGGCGGCGCTCTCGTCGGCAGCTGCCTTCCTGTCGAATGCGGTGTCGGGCATTCAAGGCATCATCGAGTTCGGGATTGCGGCGGCGATCGGGCTGCTTCTTGCCTACGTGATCCTGGGGTGGGTCACGCCAAAGCTGCTGCTCTCCGTCGAGGGGCGACTCGGCCCGCGGCCCGCGGATCTCAGTCATCTGCGGCTGGTGAGCCAGAAACTCGGCTTCGTCGTGGCGGCCCTTGTTGCGGGAGTCGCCGTGACGATGGCCATCGTCTTTCCCTCGATCGGCTGGATCCTGTTCCTGGTGTTCCTGCTCCTGTTCATCTACGTTCCCTACTTGCTCACCCGGCGGCGCAACCAACGCGCTGAAGAGGCTGGTCGGCCGCTCACAGAATCAGTGAAGGGCGCCGGTCATGGCTTCAAGGCAGCCGGGTCGACGGTGCACTTCGTGGCCAGGTGGCGAGTCATTGCCTTGCCGGTGATTGGATTGCTGGCAGTGGCTGCGCTGATCGGCGCCTCTCAGGTCGAACGTGGCTTCGAACTCAAGGATTTCTTCTCCTCCAAGACCGACTTTGTCATCAGCATTGACAAATATGAGCAGTACTGGGGCAGTGGTGGCGGTGAAGTCGACTACGTGTATGTCGAGGGCGATCTGACGTCGCCCGATACGTTGATCGCTCTCGAAACCACCGAGGCCGCAATAGCCGCCGCCGGGGGGGAGTTCACAAGAGATATCAACGGCGACGTCGAGTTCTACCCGAACGCGGTGCTGGTGGTTCGCCAGGCAACGGCATCTACCCCGATGCGCGCCGCCATCGCCGAGGACGCGGGAGTTGAAATCACGGATGCAGACGGGAACGGACTTCCCGACACTCGTGAGCAGGTCGCCGCAATCTACGAGTACGTGAAGAGCAACGACGTCGTCAACGACGACGGGGCGGTGGTTTTGACTACGGGTCAGATCGAGACGTTCCTCTTCGTCGGCGACGGAACGCAAGCAACGTGGGTCGCGACGGGTATCGCGACCTTCACGGACGACGAGATCATCCTGGCCGGGAGATCCATCCTGGAGGACGCCGCGGCGGGCCTCGAGCCGCTCGTGGCCGGTGAGGACGTTGCGGTCTCCGTCTCCGGAGGTGCCATCACCATCCAGGATTCGATGGACAAGTTCGTGCAGTCAATGCTGATATCTCTGCCGATTGCGGTATTACTCACCTCGGCGTTGGTGTTCATCACCCTGTTCTTCATCTTCCGCCACTTCGGGCGACGGATGGCTTCGATTCTGAAGCGCTCTGCTCGCTACTCCGTCATCTCGATGGTGCCGATCCTCCTCGTCGTGGCTCTGGTCTACGGCTTCATGTACCTCGTCGGGTACAAGATCAACCTGATCACGGCCACGATCGCGGCGATTTCGATAGGTGTCGGCGTCGACTACGCAACACACTTCACGGTGCGATTCATCGAGGAATTCGAGAACGAGCCGAGCCGCTTCCCGGCTTTGCGTCGAACCGGGGACGGCACGGGGGGTGCGCTGGCTATCTCGGCGGTGACGTCGATGACCGGCTTCCTCGTGATGGCATTGGCGCCGATGCCCATGTTCGTGACCTTTGGCGTGCTCACGGCCGTGATGATCGGCTGCTCGTTGATCGTGACCTTGTTGGTGCTGCCGAGTCTCCTGCTCCTGGTCACCCCATCTCGCAAGGGCGACGAGAGAGAGCAGATGATTGTGGACATCACCCGAGGTGGCGAGTTCGAGTATGACCCGCACGCTCGTGCTACGGCGGCCCGCAGCGCAGACCCCGAGGGCTGACGCCGGCCATTGAGTTGCACCCAACGGCGGTTTCGCCCACCGGCGGGCAGCGGTGGGCCTAGGCTGAGCAGCCCAGCACGACCTCGACGACTTCCTGCATGTCGGACGGCAGCCAGGGCATGTCGGCGAAGACCTTCCGGGCCTGCGTATCGTCGAGGTCTTGTTGAACGACACGGCAAATCGAAATCAGCTCTTCGTCCACGGCTTGAGCGGCTCGGCCCTCTGGCGAATCCCAGCCCTGCCAGTGATCGTCCAAGCTGTCGAATGAGCCGATGTGCGCCGCGAGCGCTGCCTCGGCGGCGTTGAGTTTGGTGAAGAGTCCGACGACGTTGTCGTGGAGGTCAGCTGCTTGGTCGGGGGGATCGAGGTCCTCGAGACCCGCGAGGAATCTCCCCCGAGCGGCGAGCCTTTCGTCCCAGTAGTTCCGCACGCCCTCGGCTGTTGGGGTTTCAGCCATCCATTGGGCGTCCAATGTGGCGATTCTCGTCCGCACCTCGGTGATCAGTGTCTCTGCCTGGCCTGCGTATTCCTGCAGGGTAAGGCCGGTGCCACCGCATGCCGGGAGGGCGAGAGCCAGACAGGCCAGTACCCAGGCCGTTGGGGCAAGTGTTGGGGTTCTCTTGATCATCCTCATTGTGCCGAGACCTCTCCACCGTCCGACGTCCGAACGCCGGAGACATCCCCGCCACAGAGTACGGTCAGCTCTGCCCCGTTCGTGACATCGCCGGTCACCGCACCGGTGGCACAAATCCGAATCTGTGCGCCGTCTGCTGCGTCGACAGTGACGGTGGTGGCCTCAAGCGACTCACCCTCGATGCGGCCGCCACCATCGGCCGACAAGGTGATGGCTCCGACGGCACCGATCACCTCGACACGAGCGCCGTTGTTGGAAACGACGTCGCCAATGCCGGCAACCGTGCCTGAGACATTGAATCCACTGGATGACGTGACTCCACCGGTGCGATCTGGCGAGGTGCGCAAGGTGCTGTCGGTCACCTCGGTGGTCAGGAATTCCTGGAGATTGGAATCGGTGGTCACCGCTAGCACGACGTCTCCAGCGGAGGTCGAGTCGACGGTGAGGATGACCCGAACTCCATTGTCCGCGTCGACGGCATCGAACTGAGCGACGGTTCTGCTCTCGGTGACAATGTCCCCATCGCCCTCGAGCGAGTCGCCGCACGCGGCCAGCGTCAATCCTCCGAGGGTGATGAGTATGAGCGCCCGCTTCATTGCTGCAGCTCCAATCGCCGGCTCAGATGTCGATGCGGCGTCTTGTCATTCCGGGCTGTCTGGTGCGTCCGGTCCCCAGGACACTGCCACGATTCGTCGTCGATAGTCAGTTCACACTGACCAAGTCGCTCCCATACTTCCGGGACTCTTGTCCGTCAGCTAGAGGAACAAGGCCGTTATGGGCGACCAACTCGTCGGGCTGCCCCGGTTCAGGTCTGACTCAACGCTGCTCACTCGTCTTCCGCCGGCCATCGAGGAGCGTTTCCATGATCTGCTGGGGAGCTATCGAGACCCGCTCCAAGACAACCGCCGGTATGTGTTCGACCAGTTCCACTTCAGGGACGTCGTCGGCAAGGTGGTCGGCGTACAGACCATCATCGGTTGGAGACCGCGGCACGCCGTGGCCTGATCCCCGTCGGGGCCGGCATCTTGGACCCCTCCGATCTGATACCGCCGTCTCGGGACTTCCGTACTACATTCTGAGTTGTGCCGACCACGCCAAGAATCATCTCGCTTGTTCTCGCCGGTGGCGAAGGCAAACGGCTCTACCCGCTGACGCGGGATCGGTCGAAACCCGCGGTGCCGTTCGGCGGCGTCTATCGACTCATCGACTTTGTGCTCTCCAACCTCGTCAATGGCGGCTACCGCAGAATCGCCGTGCTGACCCAGTACAAGAGCCACAGCCTCGACCGCCACCTCGCCCTCACCTGGCGAATGTCACCGCTGCTGGGCAACTACGTCACCCCGGTGCCGGCGCAGATGCGTCACGGCCCCTATTGGTTCTCCGGCTCAGCCGACGCGATCTACCAGAACTTCAACATCCTCACCGACGAGCGCCCCGACCATGTCATCGTGTTTGGCGCCGATCACATCTATCGCATGGATCCTCGCCAGATGATGGCGCAGCACATCGAGTCGGGCGCCGGCGTCACGGTTGCCGGAATCCGAGTACCGATCGAGGAGGCATCCTCATTTGGTGTCATCGAGGCCAAGGCGAGCGGAGAGATCGCTTCGTTCCTCGAGAAGCCGGCGAAGCCCAAATCACTTCCCGATGTCCCCGATCAAGCGTACGTTTCGATGGGGAACTACATCTTCGATGCCGAGGTGTTGCGTGACATCATCACCCGCGACGCCGAGAAGGGTGAGGCCTCCCGGCACGACATCGGTGGCGACATCATCCCGGCACTGGTCGCGGAGGGTGTGGCTCGGGTCTACGACTTCAGCCACAACGAGATCCCCGACCAGACCGAGAGGGAGAAGAGCTACTGGCGGGACGTGGGAACCCTCGACGCCTACTACCAGGCGAGCATGGACACCATTTCGGTGGACCCGATCTTCAGCTTCTACAACGCGGCGTGGCCGATCTACACCAATCGCCCACCGTTGCCCCCTGCCAAGTTCGTGTTCGACGAGGAAGGCCGGCGTGGTGGCGCCTTCGAGTCGATTGTTGGCGCCGGTGTGGTGGTCTCCGGGGGCACGGCGCGACGCTCGATCCTCTCGTCGGAGGTGCGGGTTCACTCCTTTGCCCTCGTCGAGGATTCGATTCTGATGAACGGCGTTGATGTGGGAAGGAGCGCGGTGGTGCGGCGCGCCATCATCGACAAGAACGTCGTGGTGCCTGAGGGCGCCCAGATCGGGGTCAACCTGGCGGAGGACCGCGAGCGCTACACCGTCACCGACAGCGGCCTGGTGGTGATCGGGAAGGGCGACCCCAT
>CAYXMJ010000053.1:0-1552 GCA_964465915.1 uncultured Acidimicrobiaceae bacterium | reverse complement strand
TGCGGCTTGTTGGGTACCCTCTCGCCGGTGAAACACTCGACGATCCCCAAGCGGCGCTTGCCGGCCTATCTCGTGTTGGCCGTCGCTCTGTTGGCGGGTGCTTGCAGCGGGAGCGGCGGTGCGGCGACGACAACGACGGTTGCTACATCCACGGCCCCGCCGTCAATCCCGGCAAGCACCGTGGAGACCTTGGCTCCCGGGCTGGATCAGACGGTCGTCGATCGGATGACGGCCGAGGTTTCGGAGTTGCTGGTCACCACCGAGCAACTCCGCGGTCTGAGTTTTGTGGTTGAGCCGACGTTGAGTTTCTTGCCGAGGGACGAGTTCACGGTCACGGTGCAGGGCTTGCTCGAAGAAGATCTCTTCAAGATGGATCCGGCTACTGCGTTTCGGCTCTACCGCATGCTGGGCCTGATTGGGTCGGGCGATGACCTCGGCGAGGACCTCTTCCTGGAGATGGCACGGGCTGCGGTGGTGTATTTCGACCAGGCGACGGGCGAACTTCTGGTCGCCGGTGACAGTGCCGAGCTGACCCCATACCAGCGCAGCACGGTGGTCCACGAGCTGGTGCATGCGTTGACGGAGCAGTACTTTCGTTCGGGGAGCACGCTGGCCGAGTTGAGCGCCGAGGGATCGTTTGATCACATCGATGCCTACCGGGCCCTCGTCGAGGGCGATGCCACTTACGTTCAGTTCCTCTACCTCCAGGGCCTCTCCAGTGAGGATCGATCCGATGCGGCCCTCGAGGCATTGGACTCGGCGCCCGCGGCCCTAGAGGGCGCCCCGGCATGGGTCGGCGCCGAAGCCGTGTTTCCCTACGACACCGGACTCGAGTTCGTGACCGCGCTCGTGCGAGGAGGGGGTCTCGCCGCGATCGACCGCGCCTACATCGACTTCCCAGTGTCCACGGAGCAGGTCATTCACGTCGAGCGGTATCGGGGCGGCGAAGCTCCCCGCAAGACGAACCCAATTGTGGTCGACCTACCGGACTACCAGGAAGCTGCCGCTGGCACCTGGGGCGAGTTGGGGATGATCCGGTTGCTCACCGGTGTGCTCACTCCCGGAATCACCACCCAGACGGCAGACGGTTGGGGTGGTGACTCGTTCTCAGTGCTCGAGAATGAGAGCGATATTGCCTTTGTCTTGCGATATCGGGGTGATACGGAGGACAACACCATCGAGGTGGTTGAGGGCCTTCTGCTGGCTGCAACACAACGGATGAGGGCGGGAGACGGCGTGGAAGCTGCCGGAGGTATCGAATTCGCTTCGGGTGCACCCTATGTGTGGGTCGACCGGGTCAACGACGGGGTGCTGTTCATCGCGGCGACCGATACGAGCACCGGCCGTGCGATTCGAGATCAAACCGACGTTCCCTGACACCGGCGACTGGGCAGGCCCATCGCGGGAGTCTTCCGGTCCACGTCGGCGACCGATACGGTGTCACCATGAGCCACGGGGCGCGCCAGAGAGACCGAAAGCTGGCAGAACGAATGCGCCGAATGAGCGCGACGGGAGATCAGCCGCGGCCGGCGTTGGGGCGGCGCCCGTGGTT
>CAYXMJ010000052.1:0-16508 GCA_964465915.1 uncultured Acidimicrobiaceae bacterium | reverse complement strand
GCCGGTTTGGTGACGTCCGCCACCGTGGCGGCGAGGGCGTCGATCAATGCCGCTGCGCTGAGCGTGACCGACACACCGTGGGCACCTGCGCCCAGGGACACTAGGGACTTCGCGGCGATCGTCTCGTCGGCGATCACCGGCCACCCGTGAGTCGCTCCAAATGGCGTGATCGTCCCCCGCTCGTACCCGGTGGCCTCCTTTGCCTCCGCCGCATCAGGCAGGGTCATGCGGCGCACCCCAAGATGACTGCGCAGCTTCCCCCAGTCGATGGCCCGATCTCCAGGAACGAGGACGAATAGGTAGTCACCATCGCCCCGCCTCACCACCAAGGTCTTGAGGAGGGCATCAACGGCGACCCCGCGCAACTCGGCTGCTTCAGCAACACTGCCTGCGCGTGCCGACACCTTTGCCTCGTGATCGAGTCCGATGGCCGCCAACGCCCTCAAAGCCGGCGTGTCGGGGATCTCACCCGGACCCTCACTCACGCCTGACCTGCGGCCTTGTCGCGCTCACGATCTCGCAGCACCCTCCGCAGAATCTTGCCGGACGCCGACTTCGGAATCTCCGCCACGATCTCGATGAGCCGAATCTGTTTGTAGTGAGCGACGTGCCCAGCAACGAAGGCGACGATCTCGGCCGGGTCGGCCTCGTGACCGGGCTTGAGCACGACAAAGGCCTTGGGGAGTTCGCCCGCCTCTTCATCTGGGATGGGGATGACGGCGGCGTCGGCCACGTCGGGGTGGGTCAGCAGCAGCCCTTCGAGTTCGGCGGGCGGCACCTGGAAACCCTTGTACTTGATGAGTTCCTTGAGCCGGTCGACGATGTAGAAGTGGTCGTCATCGTCGACGTGGCCGATGTCGCCGGTGTGCAGCCAGCCGTCCTCGTCAATAGTGATCTTGGTGGCTTCGGGCTTGTTCAAATACCCCTGCATCACCTGGGGACCCCGAATCCAGATCTCACCGTCTTCGTTCCGATCGAGGTCGGCACCGGTCTCGGGATCGACAACTCGGATTTCCGTGTTCGAGACTGTCACACCAATCGAGCCCGGCTTGAACTGGCCGGGGGGCGTGGCGTGCGAGACCGGGCTGGTTTCGGTCAGACCGTATCCCTGCACAACTTCGGCGTTGATCCGCGCAGAGGCTTCCGCTGCCAGCTCGGCGCTGAGGGGTGCAGCTCCCGAAAAGACCTGGCGCAGGGCGGAGAGGTCGTAGTCCTCAACGATGGGGTGCTTCGCCAAGGCCA
Organism: uncultured Acidimicrobiaceae bacterium; assembly: GCA_964465915.1. Taxonomy (GTDB): domain Bacteria; phylum Actinomycetota; class Acidimicrobiia; order Spongiisociales; family UBA5794; genus CAVPHV01. The sequence goes on along the minus strand of CAYXMJ010000052.1, from coordinate 15,266 downwards.
GAATGATCGGAGGGACCAGGTATGCCCGAGTCACCTTGTGATCCTGCAGGATCGACAGGAACTGTTCGAGATCAAACCGGGGCATCGTCACCGCCGTCGCTCCCCAGTACATCACTCCGTTCATCAGCACTTCCATCCCATAGATGTGGAAAAACGGCAGGACGGCAACGATGACTTCGTCGTCACCAAGTCCGAGCACGTGTTCGCCTTGGGCGAGGTTCGATACGAGGTTGTAGTGGCTGAGCATGACACCTTTGGGCAGGCCGGTCGTACCGCTCGAGTACGGCAGCACCAGGAGATCATGCGGATCAACCGGGACTTGGTCGATCGGTTCAGCGCCGAGTAGCGCGGTGAAGGGCGTCGCCTCTGAAGACTCGTCGATCGTGAAGACCTCAACTACGGCACTGTGCGCCACGGCCTCACTCGCCACCTCCATGAACATCGCGATGGTCAGCAGGTACTTGGCGCCGGCGTCGTTGAGTTGGTACTCGACCTCCTCGGCCGTGTAGGTCGGGTTGATGGTGGTGGCTACCCCGCCGGCAATGGCGACGCCGTGGAACGCAATGGCGTACTCCGGGAGGTTCGGCGCCATGATGGCGAACACCTCACCCTTGCGGAAACCCCGCGCCACCAGGGCACCGGCCATTCGGCGCGACAGTTCCTCGATCTGGCCGTAGGTGTAGCTGCGACCGGTCGGCCCGTCGATGAAGGCAACCTTGTCCGGTGCGACCCCGGCGTGGCGGAAGACCTGTTCACCGATCGAGGTCTCGGGCAGCTCAACATCGGGCAGCGGACTGCGGAAAATGACGGACACGGCGTTCCTCCTGATGGCGCGTTCTGGGTGTGTGCCGAGACTACCGGCCCCGGTCGGGCCCGGTCGGGCCCGGTGGGGCCCGGTCGGGCCCGGTTGGTGCCAGAATCGACACTATGGAACTCACCCCGATTGACATTGCCCACGGCGGCGAAGCCGTTGCCCGCCACAACGGCAAGGCCCACTTCATCGCCGGCGCCATGCCCGGGGAGCGGGTCGAGGGCGACATCGTCCTCGACAAAGGCTCGTGGGCACGGGTCGAGATCAAGCGCGTCGTCGAGGCGTCGCCACACCGCGTGGCGCCGGCTTGCCCCCATTTCGAGGAATGCGGCGGATGCCAGTGGCAGTTCGCCGATTACGCGACCCAGCTCGAATGGAAGCGTTCGATCGTCACCGGGCAACTGGCCCACCTCGGCAAGCTCCCCGACGCTCCCGTGCGCGAGACCGCTGCCGTCGGGCCGCCCTACGGATACCGCAACCGAGTCGACTTCCGGGTGTCCGAAGGCAAGCCTGCCCTCTACCAACAGAAGTCGCGCCACCTCGTGCCGCTCGATGTATGCCACCTACTCCACCCGCTGCTGGCCGAGGTGTTCGACGCGCTCGGACCGCTTGACGGCGTCGAACGGTTGATCTTGCGAGCCGGGGTGACGACCGGTGAGCGCCTTGCGATCATCGAGGGGACGGTTCCCGACCAGATCGGCGACTGGGAGTGTTCGGTGGCCCAGCGGTCTCGTCACGGGCTCACTGTCATCTCGGGAACCGGCGAGGTCCATGAAGAGATTGCGGGAACTCGGCTGCGAGTGACCGGTGGAGCGTTCTTCCAGAGCAACACCGAAGGCGCCGCAGCCCTGGTGCAACTCGTGGCTGAGGCCACGGATCCGCTGCCCTATGAGACGTTGCTCGATGCGTACGCCGGCGGCGGTCTGTTCGGAGCTACGGTCGGCCGCACCGCGGGCCGGGTGGTCGCCGTCGAAACCTCACCGCTCGCCGTCGCCGACCTCCGCCACAATCTGAAGACCGCGGGGATCGAAGACCACCGTGTGGTGCGCGGCTCGTTCGAAGAAGAGGCGGGCAACCTCGACGAGTATTGGGACGTCGCCGTCGTTGACCCGCCCCGCGTTGGGCTCGGCATCGGCGGAGTGGCCGCAGTGACGGCTGCGTTCCCGCGAGTGATCGCCTACGTTTCCTGCGACCCGGCGAGCCTGGCTCGCGACCACCGCTACCTCGTCGATGCTGGGTATGTCCTCGACTGGGCAGCCCCCGTCGACTTGTTCCCGCAGACGTATCACGTCGAGACCGTCGCTAAGTACATCCGCGCCGGTGCCGCCGATGAGAAGCTCTAGCTCGACCGCTCTCCGGGCCGCGCGGTCGAGCTCCTAGATCTCGTCGAGCAGCGCCTGACGCTTGTCGGCATACTCTTCGTCGGTGATGACGCCCTCGCTGTGGAGGTGAGCCAGCCGCTCCAGCCGTTCGGTGGCGTCCACCTGAATCACAGTCGCGTCCTCGCTGGCAAGCTCGCGGGTCCTTTGCTCGCGGACGCGATACAAGAGCGACTGGAACTCGTCGGGCCGCGGGATGTCCTGGAATCGGCTCTGACCGCTCTCGCCGGCCGACTCGATGAGGAGGTCGCCCGCTTTGAGAACGCGTTCGAGCACGCCCTGGTTGAACACCACGTTGGTGATGTTCTCGAGCGGAATCTCAATCCCGGAGCGGGCGATCATTCCGCTGCGGGTGATCAGCCGCTCGTTGGTGAGCACGTACTGGGTGAAGGCCCACTTCACAAAGGGCCGGACGACGAGGTACACCATGCCGATCCCGATGATGATGCCGGTGATGACGTCGGCGGTGGTGTTGTCGGGCCACGCCCACTCCTGGAAGACGAGCGCGATCAGCACGAGGCCGAGAATGAACCAGAACATTGGTATGACGAGCAGCCGCCAGTGGGGTCGGAACTCGGTGATGATTTCTTCACCCTCAGTGAGCAGTTTTTGTGGGTATCCCATGAGCGACATCATAGGTGGTACGGGTCGGGCGGAGCCGGCGCGAGCTGTGCCCGCCGCGGGGCGTGGGCATCCGGTATCTGGTGTCCGACCCAGCCCGGGGATCAGGGGGTCCGAGCCGGCCCTCACCGCTCATAACCCCAAGAAAGGGGCCACAAACGCGGAAAACCCCGAGGAAGCTCCGGCCGAAGCCTTTGCCCTCTCGGGGTTTCCCAATCGGTCTGCCTTGCGGCGAACCGACCGCCTCACCTCGGCCGAAGCCAGGGGTGCTGCTGACCCTTCTGGATCCGGAGCGAGCCCGAAAGCCCGATCCCGGACGACCCCTCTCGGGGAGACCCGCCACCCTTGCGAGTGACGGCCCTTTCCGGACCGTACCGGAGGCCCTCTCGAGCCACCGGCCCCGAGGTCCTAGCGAACCTCTGGGGTCATCGGGTTGGTTTCCCTTCCCGTTGACGAGCGACAATGTAGGTGCCCGGAATGGGTGCCGTCAAGCTAGAACCGTGTTTGGTTTTCGCGTCTCAGAGATAAGTTTCGCGCATCGCACAACAGCGGTTGGAACGGCGTCGGGATCCCCGACTATTGCCGGGTTTGGCACCCGGGCACGGACTCGATGACGACGACCCGAGCATCGTCGCTCGGTCCCGAAAGCAAGCCCTGGAGGTACTGGGTTTGGTCTGAGTCAACGGTGAAACCCCAAACCTCGATGCTCAGGTCCTCTTCTTCAACCAGTCGCTCGCCGTACGCGGCTTTCAGTTCGGCCCGAGTCGAGCCGAGCCCAATGCCTTCGAACGTCCTCAGACCGAGTTCTCTGCTGTCGGCCCCCGATGTTCCGCTTTCGGGGTCGTAGCCGTACGTCCATGCGAAGAACTCCTGATTCCCGGCTCCATCGTCGGAGAACAAGGCAACCAGACTGCCCCAGGTGACTCCCCTCGTGAACGCGCCGGGGCATTCGCCGAAGATGGGGTCTGCGGACCAGTCGTAGTCCTCGCTGGGCCCACCGACTGCCGCGCTGAATGTGGCAATCGCCTCCTCCGGCGGTGTCCCGAAGTCCACCTGACCGATGCCGGTCGGCGTCAGACTCATCTCGGACGCAGCCGACAAGCCGGCCGCAGTGGTGGACGTGCCCGACTGGCTCCCGCCACAAGCGGCGAGCCACAACACCAAGACGGCGATGACAACAGGAGTTCTGGTGCCCATCGTTCGAACGTTACCCCCGGCGCGGGCTATCGCACGCAAGCAAAGGCCGTCCGCCTACCGGCCGCCGCCGGCAGCGAGAACGGGCCCGCAATGGAAGAACCCCGAGGGAGCCCTGCCGAAGCATTGCCCTCTCGGGGTTGTTTCCCGGCCCTTTGCCGTTCGACCTTGCGATCGTTCGCCGCGGGGCGCTTCGAAGCGTCCTTGCGGTCGCTCCGATCCCGTGCGGTGCACCAAGGTGTCCCGTTCGGGTGATCTTCAGAAGCCCGCCGGCCGAAGCCGTCGGTTCCCCCGAGGGGGTCCCCTTCCGATCCGCCTCCGGTTCGGGACCGAAGTCCTTCTCCGCAAGCGTTCTTCCGTTTCCGGAAGACCCCTTCAGTGGGGCCGAAGCCTCACCGTCGAGGTGTGGTCCGAGTCTTCCCTGGTACCTGCGGTTTCCCGCCGGTCCGCTGGGTCGTCTCCGACCGATCCTGTGGGGACCGAAGTCCCTCCAGGTACCGAGACGGCCTTGCGGCCGACCGGTTCCTCAGCGGTCCGACCGAAGCCGTCCCGCCAAGGGCGTCACGGGCGTCCGTCGAGATCCGAAGACCTCGCCGGCGCTCCCGGCGAACCGGGGCCCGAAGACTTCCTCTCCGGAGCCGAAGCCCCTTCGAGGTTGGCACATCACCTTACGGTGATCCGCCACCCTCCGGTCGGACCGAAGCCCTTCCGTCGGGTCCCCTTCCCGGAGCCGAAGCACCGGTTGAGGGAGTGCAAAGCTACGACATCGTTCCGACCCTCGTCAACTCAGATTCGTACTTGGTTTTCGCGATTCGTCAATAGTTTTCGCGAACCGACCGGACGCCCCTTTTCGCCGGGCATTACGCGCCATTCTGTCGCAGAAACTACACCGATGTGGTTTTCGTCACCCGGGTCCCGTATGATCGGTTTCGATGGTTATTGAGACCTTGCCGACCGAACCGCCGGACTTGCTGCAAACGCTGTCGCCGAGTCGTGCCAGCGACTTCAAGGTATGTCCGCAGTTGTTCAAGTTCCGCGCCATCGACCGCATCGACACGCCCGCCACCGTGCACCAGGCACGGGGCACCACCGTTCACCTCGCCCTCCAGCGACTCTTTGATGACGCCCCGGACCAACGCACACCGGAGCGGCTCTATGACCTGTTTCGGGAGGCATGGGGCGAGTTGCGTGGCAGCGAAGAGTACCGCGACCTCTTCGAGACCATCGAGGCAGAACGGGAGTGGGGCATCCAGAGCATGCGGGTGCTGGCCAACTACTTCGGGATCGAGGACCCGCGCTCCTTCGAGCCTCTCGATCGTGAACTCGACATGCTCGAAGAACTCGACGGGATCACCATCCGGGGGATTCTCGATCGCATGGAAGAGGGTCCCGAGGGGGTCATCATCACGGACTACAAGACGGGGAAGGCACCACCGGAGCGCTATGCCATCCCGGCGTTCTTCGCACTCAAGATCTACGCGCTGCTGATTCGGCAACGGACCGGTCGGACCCCCGTTGGGCTCAAGTTGATGTATCTCAACGGGCCGACCGTCTATGAGATACCGATCAACGATTCCCAGCTCGATGCGATGGATCGACAGCTCCGCGCCTTGTGGTCGGCCATCAACCGTGCCATCTCGAGCGAGACCTTCCCACCACGGCCTGGGCGGCTCTGCAGTTGGTGCCAATACCGCGATCTCTGTCCGGCGGTTGCGGAAGCGCCCGCACCGGAAGCCGCAGCTCCGCTGCAAGCGATGACCTGAGCCGGTGTCCGCCGCCCCCAACTCCCAACACCAATGAACGATCCCATGAAGTCAACCATCTTCACCATCGGGCATGGATCCGAGCCGTTCTCCTCTCTCGACCGGCGCCTCACGAGACACCACGTCCAGGCCATCATCGACGTGCGATCCATCCCCTATTCCAGGCACGCGCCCGACTTCCGAAAGAAAGCCCTTGTCGGGATCGCGGCCGCGGCCGGCATCGGCTACCGCTGGTTGGGAGACAGGTTGGGAGGCCGACCCAACGACCCGGTCCTGGTCTCGGCCGACGGCCACCCCGACTTCGACAAGATCGCAGCAACCCCGGCCTTCGCCGCCGGTCTCGACGAGATCGAAGCGCTCAGCCAAACCAGCCACGTTGCCTTGCTCTGCTCGGAAGTCGATCCGGAAGGCTGCCATCGGATGACCCTGCTTGCCCCCGCGCTCGAAACACGCGGCTACCACGTCGTGCACATCCTCGGCGACGGCTCGGGCCGCGCCCACCAGCCGGGACTCGGCATCTGATCGCCCGACCGGGACACGACAGGGTCAATTCCGTCACTCCCGGGCGATACCGTGACCACCATGAGTCAACCCACTGAACGACCCGACCCCGGCGCTCCCGTCGAGCGGCGAGTTGACCCTGCGGACTGGGGGTCTGCGATCAGCCATGCCGATGGCCCACAAGTCGTGGTCGGCGGACCGGGGACCGGGAAGACGGAGTTTCTCGTTCGACGTGCGGTCCATCTTCTCGGTGAAGTCAGGCTTCCTCCCGAGCGCTTGTTGGTGTTGAGTTTTGGCCGGCGCGGCGTGGCAGATGTCCGCGACCGCATCCGCACCGCGCTCGAAGGCTCGACCAGCACTATCGACGTCGCCACGTTCCATTCCTTCGCCGCCCGTGTCCTCGAGACGTATGCGGCGGTGCGAGGGTGGGCCGCTCCGCCCCAGGTACTCACCGGTCCCGAGCAGATGGCTCTCATCCAGGGAATGCTGGCCACCGAGAACCCTCAGCGCTGGTCGCCCGCCTTTCGCCAACTGTTGGGCAGCACAACGTTTGCCCGCGAGGTGACCGACTTCGTGTTGCGCACCCGAGAGCTACTCCTCGAGGGCGACGAACTCGCCGAGCAGGCTGCTGGGAGGGCCGACTGGAAGGGGATCCCATCCTTTGTCGCCCGGTACGACCTCGAGCTCAGACGACTCGGTCGGGTTGACTATGGAACCCTGCTCGCCGAGGCGGTCTGGACGATGGACGATCCCGCAGTCGCCACCCATATCGCCGACCGGTTCCGCTACGTGCTGGTCGACGAGTATCAAGACACCACCGTGGCCCAATCCCGCCTCCTGGGCCGACTTACCCCGCACGACCGCAACTTGACGGTCGCCGCCGACCCCTACCAGTCGATCTACTCGTTTCGGGGAGCCGCTCTGGAGAACGTGGCCCACTTCCCCGCCGACTTCCCAGCCCCGGACGGCACCCCGGCGCAGCGGCTGATCCTCACGACCTCGTTCCGAACCCCGGCCGCAGTGCTCGAAGCCGCAGTGCGGGTCACTTCTCACGAACTGCCCGGGGCAGCGGGTCCCGTCGTACCTGCTCCGGGTGGCGGACGGGTGGATGTTCACGCGTTCGAACAGGAAACCGAAGAGGCGGAGTGGATCGCCTCCGAGATCCTGCGGCTCCACCTCGAGGAAGGCATTCCGTACCGGCGCATCGGGGTGTTTATGCGCAGCAAACGCCGGTTCCTCCCCGACCTTTCCCGGGCACTGCACCGCAGGCGCATCCCCCACGACACTCCCGACTCCCGGCTCACCGACCACCCCGCGGTCCGGTTCGCAATGGACGCCGTGACCGCGGCGACCAACGACGACAACCGCGATGAAACCGCTCGGGCCGTCAGACGTCTACTGCTCGGGCCGCTCTTCGGGATTCCGCTCGGAATGCTGCGTGAGGTCGGCCGGTATCGGCTCGGCAACTCCACCACCTGGGCGGGGGCGATCCGGGCCCTCGTACCGGACGGCGCTCCGTTGGCAGACCTGCTCGACGACGCCTCGTGGGCTACGGAACGCCCGGCCCGCGACGCTTTGTGGAACCTGTGGTCCTCCCTCCCCCAGATCGTCCCCATCGTTTCCGATCCAGACCGCCACGAGGAGCGTGCCGGCTGGAGTTCATTCGCGCAGGTACTCCACCGCTGGAACGAACGGAACCCAGCGGCCACCCTCGACGACTACCGACGTCTCGCCGACGAGGAGGAGTTCGAGGCCAGGCCTCTGCTCAGCTACACCACACCTGATGACGACCGCCTCGCCCTCACCACGCTTCACCAATGCAAGGGCCTGGAGTTCGACACGGTCTTCATCGCCGACGCAGTCGAAGGTGTGTTCCCAGACCTGCGCAGCCGGGACTCCCTCCTTGGGGTGCGCCACCTGCTCTCGCACCTCCCAACCGGCAGCGCCGAGTACCTCGCTTTCCGCCTCCAGGAGGAACGGCGACTGGCCTACACCGCGATGACTCGGGCACAACGCCGGGTCGTTTGGACCGCCACTGCCACCGGCTTCGAAGAAGGCCGCGGCATCCCGAGCCGGTTTCTCGCGTTGGTGGCGGGAACCGACACCGTCGCAACCGCGACCACCGAACCAGCCCGGCGCTCCACCCCGGTGACTCCCCAGGAGGCGGAGGCCGCGTTGCGCCGTATTCTCGTCGACCCCGGAGAGGGGGCGCCGCGGCGACTGGCGGCCTTGCAGGTGCTCGCCACGGGGCCCAACCACGGTTTGCGTTCGCCCACGAGACTCGCCGGGGTCAAGCGCCGCGGGCCGGATACCGGTTTGATCGGAAACACGATCCGGCTGTCACCCAGTCAAGCAACCGCCTACGAAGACTGCCCGCGGCGGTATGCCCTCGAGCGGAGACTCAAGGTCGGCAACGACACATCCATCTACGCCGAATTTGGTCTGCTGATACACGAGGTGCTCGAAGTCGCAGAACGAGGGGCCCGAGAGCGCGACGAGCCGCATTCCAGCCTTGCCGACGCTCACCGGGTACTGCACGAGGTGTTCGACCCTGCCGTCTTCGGGGGCGGAGCATTCGCTGCCGCATGGAACGAGCGGGCCGAGGCGGCCCTTGCCCACCTCTACGAACACTGGCCGACCCGCGGGAGGGTGATCGACCTCGAGCGCAAGTTCCATCTCGACATCAACGGCGTGGTCTGGGTCGGTTTTGCAGATCGCATCGAGAGTGACAGCTTCGGCGTGAAGATCGTCGACTACAAGACGACCCGCAACCCACCATCAAAGGCCGAAGTTGCCTCGTCTTTGCAACTCGGGTTCTATCTCCTGGCGGCGGCCGCCGACCCCGATCTGGCGGAGTTCGGACCCCCCGAATCCGCCGAGATGTGGTTCCCCGCAAAACCGGCCAAGTCGGTCATCACCCGAACCTTCGACATGGAGGCGCTCCCCAACGTCGCGACGCGTCTCGCCGCGATCGCCGCCGGGATCCAGTCGGAGCAATGGCCGCCACAACCCAGCGCCGGATGCGAACGCTGCCGGGTTCGTTCCGTGTGTCCGGCGTGGCCCGAGGGACGAGAGGCGTTCCAATCATGAGCGACTTCCCCCTCACCCCCCAGCAGCGTGCGGTCGTGGCCTACGACCTGCTCCCGCTGCGGGTCGCCGCCGGAGCCGGGACCGGCAAAACGTCCACCATCGCCCGGCGCCTCCAATCCATCGTCGCCTCTGCAATCCCGCCGGAGGCCGCCCTCGGCATCACCTTCACGAACAAGGCCGCAGGGGAACTGTCCGACCGGCTGCGCTCGCTGCTGCCCGAATTGGCCCAAACCGGCCGCGAGGTCGAAGTGACGACCTACCACGGGTTTGCCTACTCGCTGCTACAGGAGTTCGGGGCATTCGTCGGGGTGGAACGAGACGCCGCCGTCATCGGCCCCGGTTACGTCCGTCAGCTACTGCACGATGGCCTCGGGAGCGAGGTATTTGCGGCACTCGACATGACAAGCCCACCGCACCGGGTCTCCGAAGCCGCCACTCTCGCCGGCCAACTCGGTGACAACCTCAAGACCACGGCAGATCTGCTGGCCGCAGCTCCTGAACCTGCCGACGAGGTGTGGGGTGCTCGACTTGAACTCGCCAGGATCATCGCCGGCTACGAAGAAGAGAAACGCCGCCTCGGCGTGGTCGACTATGCCGACCTGATCCGGCTCGCCTATCAGCTGGTCGCCGACCAACCGTCCATTGCCGCCCGGGTTCGATCCCGCTTTGCGGTCGTTCTGCTCGATGAGTACCAGGACACGGCGCCGGCCCAACGCAAGCTCCTCGAAGCCATCTTCGGTGATGGCTTTCCTGTCACCGCCGTCGGCGACAGCGATCAGATCATCTACGAGTGGCGCGGTGCCTCGCTCGCCAATTTTGAGGGGTTTCCAACCGACTTCGCCACGCCGGATGGCACGCCGGCCATCACCCTGCCGTTGACCATCAACCACCGCTCAACACGGCGGATCCTCGACGCGGCCAACGAAGTGCGCCGGCAGATCCATCGCGACGCCCCGTTCGATCGGCTCGAACCCGACGAAGGCGCCCCCGCGGGCACCGTAGCCGCCCGCTGGTTCCGCACCGCCGTGGAAGAGGCCACCTGGATCGCCGAAGAAGCCAGACGCCTCCACGAAGAGGACGGCTTGGCGTGGCGCGACATGGCCATCTTGTTTCGCAAGAACCGCCAGATCTCGCTGGTGCGCGATGCACTCGAAGCCCACGGCGTCCCGCTCGAAGTGGCCTCGCTGGGCGGCCTACTCGACGTACCCGAGGTCGCCGAACTGCACGCCTGGCTGCGGATTCTGGAGTACCCCGACGACACGCCGGCCCTGATGCGGATTCTCCTGGGCAGCCGCTACCGGTTGGGCCTCGGCGACATCGCCGTATTAGCGCGCTGGATCGCCCACCACGACGAGGCAACCGACGTCGACGACGGCCCGGCGTGGCCGCTGCTCGAAGCCATCGACCGCATCGACGAGATCGACCAGCTCAGCGGCGAAGCCCACACCCGACTCGAAGAGTTTCGTGCCTTGTATCGATCGTTGCTGTCCCAAGCGCAAGGTGTTGCCCTGGTTGAGCTATGCCGCCGCATCCTGGACGCCATCGATGCGTGGGTGGAGGTGGACGCCATGGAGGAGGCGTCCGGACTATCGGCCCGACTCAACCTCTATCGGTTCCTCGACCTGGCCGAGCAGTGGAGCCCGCTCGAAGGCCGGCCCTCGTTGGTGGCCTTCCTCGGCTATCTCGAACTGTTGACCGATGAACGTTCCGCCGACGAGCTGGACACGGCTCGCATCGGTGGCGAGGACGCGGTGGCTCTCCTCACCGTGCACCGCGCTAAGGGACTCGAATGGGACACCGTGTTTCTTCCCGCCTTGGCGAAGGACATCTTCCCGGCGCGCTCGCTCGGCTACGACAATCCGGCGCAATACGCCAGGTATCTGCCCTACGAGCTGCGGCTCGACGCCGCCGGACTGCCGCCGCCCGAAGGCCCCAAGCAGGAACGTGACCGACTGCTGCGAGAGCATCATCAGCGTGGCGAATGGCGAGCGGCCTATGTCGGCGTCACCCGGGCCAAGCGGCGCCTCTACCCCACCGGTGCTTTCTGGTACACGGCCACGCAGCCCAAACCGCCCAGCCCGCTATTCGAGGTTCTCGAAGCATGCCCGGCCGTCGACGTGCTCCACACCGCAGACGAACCCGGCGCCCCGCCGGAGCGTCTCGTGATCCCCGACCTCGGCGGCGCCCCCGACCCTCTGTTCCCAGATGGTTGGCAGGAGGCGCTGCGGGCCGCCGTTGCCGACCCGCAGTGGGCCCGAAACCGCAGTGGCGATGGCCGGGCAGCGTACGATGCGTGGGTGGACCAGCTAGAGATCCTGCTCGACTCTCTCCCCGACCCGGCGCCGTCTGAGGCGATGCCGGGAGTCGCCGGCACCTCGGTGACCGGACTCGTCACCGTGGCCCGCTGCCCACAACAGTTCTATTGGAGCGAGGTCGATCGACTTCCCCGCCGCCCCACCGCGGCGCTGCGACGCGGGGTCGACGTCCACCGTCGCATCGAGCTCCACAACAGAGGCCAGGTCCCCTTCGAGGACGTTGCCGACGACCTCTACGACGCAGTGGACGTCTCCGCCGGCACGGACGGCAATGACGCCGCTACCAGTGGCCGCAGTCCTTACGACGTGTTCCTCGAATCCCCGTTTGCCAAACGTCGACCCCGTTTCATCGAAACGCCGATCGATCTCAAGATCGGTGAAGGCCGGGTCCGCGGCAGGGTCGACGCTATCTACGAGCCGGAGCCCGGTCTATGGGAGATCGTCGACTACAAGTCCGGCTCAGCCCGCCCCGACCCCGCGCTGGCGGTCCAACTCGAGGCATACGCCATCGCGGCCGCCACGGGAGCGGTCTCGCCCGATCTACCCGACCGGATCGCAGTCAGCTTCCTCTACCTCGGCAACGACGCCGCCATGGAGGTCCGCACTGAAGTTGACGACGTTTGGCTCGCCGACGCTGAGGTGCGGTTGAACGAGTTGATGGTGCGGGTGATGGGAGACGACTTCCCGCCTACCCCCTCGGAGGCGTGCCATCGTTGCGACTTCCGCCGCTTCTGCGGCGCCGGCCAGGACTTTGTCGCGGGCTGACCCCCACCTGGTGTTCCTACAGCACGCGGCCGCCTGCCACCTCGAGCACCAGCGTCACCGGGCCGTCGTTGACCAGGGCAACGTTCATCATCGCCCCGAAGCGGCCGCTAGCCACCGGCACACCAGTCGCCGCAATCTCCTGCGCAACCCGCTCAACCAGCGGCGCCGCCGACTCGGGGAGGGCGGCTGCGGTGAACGATGGCCTCCTCCCCCGGCGCACGCTGCCGTAGAGAGTGAACTGGCTGACGACGAGGACTCCGCCCCAAGTGTCGACCACCGAGCGATTCATCTTCCCCTCATCGTCCTGGAAGATGCGCAGCGAAACCACCTTGGCTGCCAGTGCCTCAGCATCCGCAGCGGTGTCGTCGTGGTGAACCCCGACCAGTACAAGCAGCCCAGCACCGATGGCTCCAACCGTCTCGCCGGCGACGACAACCGATGCTTCCGCAACGCGCTGCACGACCGCCCGCATGGTTCTCCTCCTCGACCCATCTTCGGGCGGCGACGGTACACGAAAGCGCCCCCTCACCCAACGGCCGAGGGCGATGCTCCCGTCAGGGCGCTCGCGCTTCTACACTCCCGCCCGTGATCCGTGAAACTCCCTGGACCTTGCTGCGCGGCTACCTCATGGGCGCCGCCGACGTCGTGCCCGGTGTGTCCGGCGGCACCGTCGCATTGGTGGTCGGTATCTATGAACGTCTCATCAACTCGGTGCGTGCCGGAAGCTCCGCCCTCGGCCATGCGGTACGGCTCGACTGGCAAGGGACCAAGAACTGGCTGGCAAGGGTCGAGTGGTCGTTCATCATTCCACTCGGTCTTGGGATCGTGCTGGCCGTCGTCACCCTCGCCGGACTGCTCGAGAGCCTCTTGCACGACCATCCAGTGCAGATGGCCGGCCTATTCACCGGTCTCATCGCCGGGTCCGTCGTCATCTCGGCTCGCCTTGTGCGAAGCTGGGACCTCGCCAGAGCGCTTGTGCTGATTGGCGTCGGAGTCGCGGTGTTTGCCCTCCTTGGGCTGCGCGGCGGCGTCAGTGAGGACGTCGTTGCCCAGGCCACCGACCCTCAACTCTGGGCGTTCTTCCTCGCCGGCGCGATCGCCATTTGCGCCATGATCCTGCCCGGGGTCAGCGGTTCGTTCTTGCTGGTCCTTCTCGGCATGTACACCGCCGTGCTCGGCGCCGTGACGGATCGTGATCTTGGCACCCTGGCCGTGTTCCTCCTCGGAACGGTCGTCGGTCTCGCCCTCTTCAGCCAGTTGTTGCACTGGGCGTTACAGCACCACCACGACACGATGATGGCGGCCCTGATCGGGCTGATGGCAGGTTCGATGCGGGTGCTCTGGCCGTGGCCGGGAGGGCTCGACTCCACGGAACTCGGAAGCCCCGATGAGTTTGTGGCCGCCACCATCGCCCTCAGCGTGGTGGCCTTCGTCGCCGTCGTCGCGGTCGGCGCTTACGCCCAGCGCCGGGAACAGCAAGAAGAGGCGGCGATCAACGCGGCGTCCACCGACTGAGACCCTCGCCGGCGTCCGGCATCTCGCGAGAGAAGAAGCGAACGACAGCATCGGCCACCTCGTTGGCCGGCACGCGATACGTGCCGGCGTCAATCTGGCGTTTCAGTCGTGCGATCCGCAAGAGCCTCGTCTCCTCGGGGTCGTTGACCATCTCTTGCCCATCATCGGCATCTGAGGGCCCCCGGCTTGAATCGGGCTCAGAATCTCGCGGCCAATTCACCGTACGCCTCGATGAAGTCGGGCCGGCGCCGCGACCCTGGGACAACCGCAATGAGGCCGTGGACCTCACGTGCTCCCAGTGCAGCCACCTGCTCGGCGGCGGCGTCAATCGTCCCGGTCACCCCGATGGACTCGATGTCACCCATCCATGCCATGTGGACCCGGGCAACTTCGAGCGCGGCCACGGCTTCCTCCTCGGTGCGACCGACGGCCACAGGGATCTGCAGCGTGGTCCGAACGGTGCGACCGGCGGCGGCCGCTGCCGTGTCGACCACAGCCCGGGTTGCTGCGAGATCAGGTATCCGTGACGCCGGGCAGTTCCACGCGTCGGCCTTCCGCCCTGTGATCTCGCGCATCTTGGGGCCACCGGCCCCGATGGTGATGGGCGGATGCGGCTGCTGCACCGGTCCCGGCCGGCAATAGCCGCCCTGGAGCTTGATGTAATCGCCGTCAAAATCGACCGGGCCGCCGCCGAGCAACGCCACCAGGGCGTCGAGGTACTCCTCGAAATAGGCAACCCGCACGCCCGGCGAGTCGAACTCGTACCCAAATGCCTCGTACTCCCGCTGGTACCAGCCTGCACCGAGGCCGACTTCAACACGGCCGCCGGACGCATGATCGACCGTCGCCACCATCTTGGCGAGGACACCGACGTTGCGAAACGACACGCAGTTGACAAGATGGCCGAGCCGAACCCGGTCGGTGATGCCGGCAAGGTAGGACAACGCAGTCCACGCCTCGAAGACATCCCCCGCCGGGTCCATGGTTCCCAGCAAGTGGTCGACCAGCCAGACCGAATCGAGACCGCTCGCTTCCGCGATCCGGGCGTCACCCTCGGTGTGCTCCCAACGGCAGCCAAATTGCGAGAGTGCCAACCCAAATTCCATGCCAACCTCCACGCCGCGCGGTCCTGACCAACCCGAGAGTAGGACAGGAGCTAGTGCCGTGACCAGAAACGTACGCATGGTTGGTAGGGGTGCACGAGGGAGCGGCCCTTGTGCCGGCCCCCACGTAGGGCAATGAGCGCGGCCCAAAGGCCGCACGAACCGAGCCAAGCCCCCGATAGCGGCGCAGGCGACAACTCGACCAGCAA
>CAYXMJ010000051.1:12221-16545 GCA_964465915.1 uncultured Acidimicrobiaceae bacterium | reverse complement strand
GAACGGTTCCGGGATCGCTGTTTCACGGATCACGAATGGGCATATGCCCACCGCTACGCCGACCCTTCGGCGCGCCTCGCCGCTCGGTTTGCCGGCAAGGAAGCCGTCATGAAGAGCCTGGGAATGGGGTGGCGGGCCATTCGGTTCCGCGACGTCGAGATCACCGGCGGCGGCGCACCCCGGGTGAATCTCGCCGGGACGGCGGCCCGCCGCGCCGAGAGTATTGGGGTGACGAAGGTCATGGTGACGATCACCCACACCGACGATCGTGCACTGGTGTTCGCCGTTTCGATGGGCGAGCATTGAGCTGTGATTGCGCCCGACGCTCGCGGACTGAGATACTGAGCCCATGCAACTGGTGATCACACCCGAAGAATCCGGTCGGCTCGACCTGGCCTCCTCTGAACCGGTCGAAGTGTTGATGGAGCGAGCCGGCCTCGCCGTGGCGCTTGCGGCGGTCGAGATGGGTGCCGGATATGGAGTTCGTGTCGCGGTGCTGGCCGGGACCGGTAACAACGGTGGCGATGGCTACGTCGCTGCCAAGTATCTGGCGCGACGAGGTTGCGCCGTCACGGTCTACACGCTCGGTCCACCCAAGGAAGACAGCGCAGCGGCCCAAAAGGCGGCAAGCGCCGCAGAGGTGGCTGGAGTGCGAGTCAAACCCCTGGGCGCGCCGGAGCCGGCAGATCTCTTGATCGATGCATTGTTTGGTGTGGGGTTCAGCGGCTCACTGCCCGACGTCGCCGCCCCGTGGACCGAGAGCGATGCTCCCTTACTGGCCGTCGACGTGCCCAGCGGCCTCGACGCGGCTACAGGAGACGTGCCGGGCAAGGCATTCACGGCCGACCGCACCGTCACCTTTCACGCCTTCAAGCCGGGGCACCTACTCGGCGAGGGACCGGAGCGGTGCGGGACGGTCACCATCGCCGATATCGGGTTGCGGGGTGGCAAGGCCGCCATGCTGATCTGCGGCGAGGTCGACGCCGCGCGTCCCGCCCGTCCCCGCAAGTCTCATAAGTGGTCCGCTGGGTCGGTCGCCGTCGTCGGCGGATCACCCGGCATCACTGGAGCGCCCATGCTGGCGGCGCGAGGCGCGCTGGCCATGGGTGCCGGTTCGGCCGCCGTGGTGTGCCCCCGGTCACTCCAGCCGACGTACGCCGCGCTGTCGGACGACGTGATGACCCGAGGAGTCGGGTCCGGTTCGCGGTTCACCGGCGACGACGTTGACGCGGTCATCGAGCAGGCCAGGCGGTTTGACGTCATGTTGCTCGGGCCCGGTCTCGGGCTGGGTCAGGACCGCTTCGTCGAGGGCCTGTTGTCCGGTTGGGACGGGCCGATGATCGTCGACGCCGATGCCCTCAACGCACTCCAGGGAACCGAGGCGCTGGCGGCACGCACCGCTCCAACTGTGATCACCCCTCACGCCGGAGAGTTCCGCCGCCTCACAGGCCAGCAGGCCGACTACCAGGTAGCTGCCACCTTGCCGGAGGAGATGGCCGTGGTCGTCCTCTTGAAGGGGAATCCGACGTTCATCCTTGGGTCTCAGGTCTGGGCGGTCCGCAGCGGCGGTCCCGAACTGGCCACCATCGGAACGGGCGACGTTCTCGCCGGGATGGTCGCCGCGCTCTGGGCGCGAGGACTCAGCGGTGAGGCCGCGGCGCGTTCCGCGGCGTTCTGGCACGGACGAGCCGCTGCCGAGCTCTCACAGCACATGACCGTGACCGCAGGCCTGCTGGCCAACGTGGTCGGCCAATACGCCTGGTAGCCGGTTTGGTCGGGTCGTTCGCTACTGGATCGTGCGGATATACGCGACGATGTCCTGGATGTCCTCGTCACTGAGCGAGGGATTGCCTCCCTTGGGCGGCATGTCGACCCCCGTGGTGTTGGCAGGATCGGACGTTGGTCGGCCCACCTTGATGAAGGCAACCAGCTCGTCGTCGCTTGATTCGATGATGAACGCGGAGCCGGGCACCGGCTTGCCGAGGCCCTCGACCCCCACCCCGCCCTCACCGTGACACGTCGTGCAGGTGCCGTCGTAGAGCACGAGACCTGCCGCGGCGTCTCCGGCGGAGCTGCTGGCGCCGCCGTCCCCGCTATCTGCAGTCGTCGCCGTGTCGTCATCTCCCCCGCCGCAGGCGGCCGCCATCATGGCGAGCACCGCGACGATCACCAGCAGTCTTCTCCTCATGAGTCGTCACCTTCCTCCATTGTGTAGTCGTGTTCCATGTTGCCGTCCATGCCATCATCATCGCCGTGGTGGTGGCCGACAAGTCCGTCCACTACGGGAAGCGCCATCACGGTCGTCCAGTCGATGACTTCGCCGTCGAGGTTGTCGGCAAAGGCCACGGCGCGAGCTTGATCCGAAAAGGCAAGGATGCCGTGACCCATAGGACTCGTGACCCCGGTGGTCGGCACGAAGAATGCAGCCGAGGCCTCGACCCACTCCTCCGTCTCGAAGTCGTGGACCCACGCCGTCGTTCCGTCCAGTTCGTCGGTTTCGCGACCGTGGAGCACCATGCCGCCAACATCGTCGAAGAGCTTCTCGGTACCGTCGGCCAGCCGATAGGCGGAGGCGAACCTGGCTTCGCTGATGATCATGTTGCATTCGATACAGATGTCACGGCCGTAGTTGATCTCCGGCGGGCCGGTGGCCGCGGCTCCGCCACAGGCGGAGGCCGCCACCATCAGCACGACGAGGCTCAGCCAGAGCGTCTTCGCAAGCAAGTGTGATCTCACAGGTCTTTGCCTTTCACGAATCGCCACCAGGCGAGCGTTGCCGGGACGATCACCCAGAATGCCAGCGCCGTGATCAGGAGCGGCGTCAGCCGCGACCCATAACGGTCGACGGCGTACGTACCGGCCGGTCCGAGGACGTCGAGCGAGCCGGAGAAGGCAGTCAGGGACGCCAATCGGAATGCCTCGACCGGGTTGAGCAGTGCCGAGGTGAAGATGACGTCGACGGGGAGGCGAGTGGCGACGGCCGTCCCCATCAGGCCGAGGTCGCCGAGAAACACCAGCGTCAGCCACACGAAGACCGCGACACCGAGAGCAGTTCCCGAGCGCCGGGTGAAGGCGCTGATCAGCATCCCGATGCCGAGCATGGCGATGGCGAGCACGCATGAGAGGATCGCGATTCGGGCGAAGGCCCCGGCGTCGGTGTTTGCTCCGCGGAGCGCGGTGACGATGCCGGCCGCCCCGAAGCCGGCGAATGCCGTCGCAAGCAGCGCGGCGGCCAAGCCGAGGTAGGTGCCGAGGAAGGCCTCCGTGCGGTTCACCGGATGGCTGAGCAGGAACCTCAGCGTTCCTCGTTCGGCCTGACCTGCCAGGCTCTGGGCTCCCAGCGTCAGCCCCATCAGCGGCACAATCATCTGCACGAGCGAGACCAGCGACGCGGCCGTTCGTCCAAAGCTGCCGAAGCCGGACACCTGCGATCCGGGTAAGGCGACGGCCGCCAGGATGGCTGCGAGGGCGGCGAACCCGCCTGCGTAGAGCCAGAACCACTTGGCTCGTACCGCGTCACGCAATTCCTTGCGCGCAATGGTCAGAATGAGGCGCGGAGATGGCCGCTCGCTGGTGTCGACGATGGCGGCAATCGCGGTCATCGCCACACCTCGAGATCCTGGACGCCAATACCCGCATCTTGAAGCGCGTTCAGGGCCCGACCCTTCCCCTGAGCCGACACCTCGACCAGGACTCCGTAGGCATTCTCGTGGGCGTCGAAGCCCCGGGAGCGCAGCGCCTCGACCGCGGCGACGAGTGGACTGTCTTCGGGAACGATGTGGAGCCACGCTCGCAGCCCGAGCCGTTCGGCCAGCTCGGCAGGCGGGCACTCGACGGTAATCCGGCCGTCTTCCATGGCAACAACCCTGTCGACGAGCATTCCCACCTCCTCGAGATGGTGCGACGTCACGACGAGGATCCGTTGGTCGTCCCGCAGCGAGTGGAGCATGTCGACGGTGGACTCTCGGGTCGCGGCATCCAGGTTGGACGTGGGTTCGTCGAGGAGTAAGACGCGAGGGTCGGGGAGGAGAGCCGTCGCCAACCCGAGCCGTTGTTTCAGCCCGCCGGACAGCTCACGCACTCGTTTCGACTCGTGGTCCTCGAGCGCGACCAGGTTGACGACCTCATCCACCCGCTCGGAACCGATGCCGCGCAACGACGCCGAGAAGTCAAGAAGCTCAACGACGGTCATGTCGTCGTAGAACGAGAGTTCCTGGGGTACGTAGCCGATCATGGTCCGCACTGCCTTGCCTCGGCGGACGACGTCGAGGCCATCCACCTCGATCGTTCCCTCGAACGACAACAGTCCGAGCAGGCAGCGCAC
>CAYXMJ010000051.1:0-12121 GCA_964465915.1 uncultured Acidimicrobiaceae bacterium | reverse complement strand
GTTCTGATCCACCCGGAGCCTCGAACGCCGGCATCGACACCAGAGGGGAGGGGTCCTCGACCTTGGGGCGTGGCCGCAGCACGGGGAACATCAGTGCCGCCTGGTCGACGGCGCGCGCTGCCGGGGTGTTGGAGAAGAAGCGGAGTTCCGGATGGTCATCGGCCATTTCTGAGTACAAGTCGTCGAGCTTGTACGGGATGTCTCCGATACCGTCACGATCCGCGTCGTAGCCGGAGAAGTCACTCCAGTAGTTGCCCACCCCATCGATGGCCCACTCATTGCCGGAGAACTGGCCGGTGCCCTGGACGCCGACCTGTTCCCCATTGTCGATGAAGGCGTTCTCGCTGAACGCATTGCGTTTGACCGAAGGCAGGAATTGGACGCCGATCTCGTTGTAGGCGAACAGGTTGTGGGTGAACGACTGCCACAGGTCGTACGACCACGGCGAGTTGTCCAGGTAGACACCCACCCGGTTCGCGACGAACCGATTGTCGACGGCGGTCACTCCGTCCATGTCCTTGAGCCCGAGACCGTAACCGCTCGGCCCGTTGTTTTCGGCAAATGTGTTGTCGGTTACGACGAGGTCGCGGCCATACATGAGGAACGTGCCGACCGAGTTCCCGATGAGGTCATTGCGGGCCACCGTTGCGTTGTCCGAATACATGAAGTGCAGGCCGTACCGTCCGTAGCTGACGGTGTTGTTCGTGATCTCGAGATCGTCGGAAAACCAGAGGACCACATCGCGGCCCTGGGACACGGTGTTGCCCGTGATAGTGGTGCGGTGGCTCTCCCACAGGCGGATGCCGTCACCTCGTCTGGCAATGTCCAGATTCTTGGCCCCCACCACGTTGTCGGCAACGACCGAGTCGGTTGCCCCGCGCAGGAAGATTCCGAAGAGAACATCCTCGAGAATGTTGTTCGTGATGGTGGCGTCCGGTGCATTCACCGAGAAGGCGGCGTTCTCGCGGTCGATCGAATTGCCGGTGTTGCGGATGACGAACCCGCTGACCGTAACGCCCGGGGCCTCGATGTCGATCGCGTTGCCTTCGCCGCCGGCGTCGATGATCGGCCGGTCGCGCCCCTCGAGGCGGATGGGCTTGTCGATGACGACGCCACCTCGATAGATGCCGGGGTCGACCTCAATCAGGTCGCCGGGGCTTGCCGCGTCGATCAAGGCTTGGAGATCATGCAGTGCGCCACCGTCGACCGCAGCCCCGGTCGGCGCCCCAATGGCGAGCGTGATTCCGAGGGAGGCGATCACGAACGCAACCCGTCGCCTCACGCGGATGGTGCGGCGTCGGCAGAGGCGCGGGCGGCGTCGACCAAGGGTTTGTACGCCCTGCGGTGGTACCAAAGGCCTAACCCCGTCATGACTGCGGCAATGACGGCCAGGATCAGGCCAATGCCGGGCAAAGCCATGGTGTTGAACTGAGCGATTTCGGCCGGACCAAAGATGGGCGGCGTGAACTCACCAACGGCGGCAGCGAAGGGCGCCAACGGGTCGAGATTGTGGCCGTAGCGCCACAGCCACCACTGCAGATCCGCCACGAAGATGAGGGGAAACAGGAGCGCCGGCAGGGCAAAGATAACGACCCAGCGACTGTGGAACAGGAGGGCGGCGGCCAGCAAGCCGGCAATGACGATGATGGCCGCCACCGCCACCGACCGCTCGAAGACGGCGCCGTTCTCGAAGGAGTCAAGACCCACATAGTGGTTGAGCCCATCGAGTTCGACGACGTCGCCTTCGAGTCGGTTGACGTAGGCGCTGATGGTGAGCCCGTCCGGAAACTGGGGCGCCTCCAGATTGAGGTGCCAGTACGGCAGGAAGACGCTGATGATGAGCAGCAGCGCAGCGCCGGCGAACAGGGCCGTCGGCCGCCGATAGCGATCGGCGTGCTCTTGCATCTCCTCCCGGGGGACCCTGGGCCCCAGAATCCGGTCAAGCATGGTCATCCGCGCCCTATCTCCTTAGGGTTCGACCAGGAAGTACCCGGCCATTTCTAGGTGCAACGCCGAGCAGAACTCGGTGCAGTAGAACGGGAACACACCGCTGTCCGTTGCGTCGAACTCGAACGTGCCGGTCTCGCCCGGTTCGAGGCTCAGCGTAACGTTGTAGCTGGGCAAGGCGTACCCGTGGGTCGCATCGATGGACGTATCGATATTGGTCAAGTGCCAGATGACGTGGTCACCTGCCTTGACTGTGATCCGGTCCGGGGTGTAGTGGCTCCGCACCGCGGTCTGCCAAATCTCGACTTCGTTCCCGTTGCGCTCGACCCGCTCGGTGCCCGCCGTGGGCGCATTGGGGTCGACCGCCATCGTGGCGGGGTCAAATCCAATCTCCGGGTAGACGTCGAACGGAGCCAGCTTGTCGGCCTTGATGATCTGGGCGTAGTGCGGCTCACCCATCCCGATCGGCATGTCGTAGAGCAGCTGCATCCCCGCCGTGTCCGGGGCCGTGTCCGGCTCCGCCGAGATATCGATCAGCTGGAAGTTCTGCGGGAGCAGAGGTCCAGGGTGGAAGAAACGGTCGATCGACCACTTGTTCAGGGCGACGACGTACTTGCCGTCGGGGCTCACCGTGTCGCCTTCGGCGGCGGCGAGGTGTCCGATGTTGTAGTTGACCGGGATGGCGCCCTCGAGCTTCCAACCATCGTCCTGATACGGCGGCCCCAGGCTCCAGCGAGCCACGGTGCTGTCCAGGAACAGGCTGGTGTAGCCGTAGCCCTTGTCATCGAATTGGGTATGGAGTGGTCCGAGGCCGAGTTCGACCTGCGCCTCCATCACGGAGTCGAAGTTGAGGACGGGAACGCCCGAGTACTCGTCGGGCACCCAATCCTGGTTGGCGATCGCCTGCTCAGCCTTCTCGATCGAGTAGACGGTCACGTGCGGGTCGAGCTTGCCGGAGACAACCATGTACTCGCCGCCCGGCGTGACGTCGACACCATGTGGCGACTTCGGCTCGGGGATGAAGTACATGATGCCGTCATCGATCAGCGTCTGGAGCCCAACCACCGGGAAGCCGTTGACGTCGAACGTCTTGCCGCCCTGGGCGGCGGCGACGGCCTTATCGATATCGATGATGTGCATGTAGTCGTTGTCGCGCGCCGAGGCTCCTGCTTCGAAGTTCTCACCCGATCCGTCTTCGCCGGCGCCGGTAGCGCGTTCGGTGTTGAACGAGTTGCAGAAGATCCAGCCTTCCGACACCAGTTTCCCGGCGTCACAAAGGTCCTGCCAGTACGGGGGCAATTCCAGCGCGAAGGACTGGTTCTCGTCGATGCGTCCGGAGGCGCGATCAAACTTCCAGAAGGTGACCATTCCCTTGTACTCGTCGTCGTAGGACTCGATCGGCGCAAACTCCCAGCCGTGTGGCGTGGCGTATTGGCCACCCTCGATGATCCATTCGGTGTCGGGTGTGACGAAGGTGCCACCGTGATCGTTGATGGCGATGGGGTTCTTGACGATCTGCTTGGTTTCGAAGTCACGCAAGTCGATGACCGCCACTCGGGCGTTGGCCTTGTCGTTGATGAACACGAACTGGCCGTCGTACTCGCCGGCGGTTTCGGACAGTGCCGGGTGGTGGGTATCGGCCCACCTGATCTCCTGGTCACCGACGTCGCCTTGAGCGAGCACGGCATCGGTGCCTTCGTTGCCGAAGCCCCACCCTTGCCACGGCTCGGGGGTGAATACGCCGATGGTCTTGAGGAGACGCATCGATGGCATGCCGATGACGAACATCTGGCCGGCATGACCACCCGACGCGAACATGATGTAGGGATCGATCTCACCGGACGGCAGGTAGGTCAGAGCAGCTGCTTCGAGTTGAGCATCGGTGAGCGGCTGCAGTCCGGCGGCTTCACGTCTGGTGTTGATGTCACCGGCACTTGCGCTGGCGTCGCCCCCGCCGTCGTCATCGTCGCCGTTGCAGCTTGCGGCAACCAGCGCCAGGACGGCTACCAGAACACCAATGGTGAACAGGAGCTTTCTCCGACCCACGTTGGATGTGGACCTCCGTACCATCACTACCCTCCTTGGGTGAGTGCTCGGCAGTCCACCTCTGATACAGGCGTCTTGTCGAGCTCCGACAAAAGGGCGTCCCGTGCCCGGGTCCATGGAACGTGCAGAACGCACGGCTCCTCAACCGGGCAAGGGGCGCCTCGTAGTACACAAGTGCCGTTGGCGGTAGGGCCTTCAACGGCTTCGATGACTTCGAGCAAAGAGATGTTCTTGGCGGAGGTGAGCAGTCGGTAGCCGCCGGATGGCCCCGGCACAGACTCGATCCATCCGTCTCGAATCAACGGTGCCATGACCTGGGGGAGGAAGTTCTTCGTGGTTCCGATCGCCTCGGCGAGGTCGGGGCCGCTCAAGTGCGCATCGGGGCAGTCGGCACAGAGGTGGAGCAGCGCCTGGAGTCCCAGGTCAGTCCGCTTCGACAGCTCGAGTCTCATGTGTGCCGATTCCTAAATTCCGTAGTAAGGAACTACGTGAATATCTTCACAAGCTAGCAGGCAGGTGTTGGGATGTCTATCGGGGAACGCCGATATGGTGCCGGAGCGGTTGCGGATCGGGTCGGCACGCCGCCGGCGCGTCAACTTCCGGCTAGCGTCACGGCGATGACCACCGTCCGGAGGAGGTTGTTCCGGTGAGGCCTTCGTGGGTCGAGGTGGATCTCGACGCCATATCCGCCAACGTTGCTGCCATTCGAGCTGAAGTCGCTCCTGCGCTGGTGTGCGCAGTGGTCAAGGCCGATGCTTACGGCCACGGCGACGTGCCGGCCGCCGAAGCGGCTCTGGCCGGCGGCGCAGAGTGGCTTGCGGTCGCCCTGGTGGAAGAAGGGCGGCGCTTGCGTGAGGCGGGAATCGTGGTGCCGGTCCTGGTGCTGTCCGAGCCGGAAGTCTCCGACGCGGCCACCGTTGTTGAGTGGGACCTCCGTCCCACGGTGTACCGCCAGGTCTTCGCCACCGCACTGGCCGACGCTGCGGGGGCGGCGGGCGCCGACCCCCATCCGATCCACGTCAAGGTCAACACCGGGATGCATCGGGTGGGTGCCGAACCGCTCGAGGCGTTTCCGCTGGTCCGCATGGTCGCGGCCGACGATCGCCTTTCACTGGAGGGGCTGTGGACCCATCTTGCGGTCGCCGAGGAGGACCCTGCCTACACGTCCCGACAGCTCACCGCCCTCGATCGGTTGCGTAGCACGCTGGAGGCCGAGGGTATCGATGTGCCGATGGTGCACGCGGCGAATACCGCCGGAGCGCTCGACTATCCGCAAGGCCGCTTCGATCTGGTCCGGGTTGGGCTGGGCATCTACGGGCTGCGCCCGGCGCCCGGCTCAGGACCTTCGGTGGCGCTGCGGCCGGCGATGCGGGTGGTTTCCCAAGTGACCCTCGTGCGCCGCCTTCCCGCCGGGGAGCGACCCTCATACGGCAGACGCCGCCCGCTCGAAACCTCATCGCTGGTGGCAACGGTGCCGATCGGGTACGCCGACGGGGTTGCTCGCAGGCTTTCCAGTGTCGGAGGCGAGGTGCTTATCCGGGGACGGCGCCATCCGTTCGCCGGCACGGTCACGATGGATCAGATCGTTATCGACGTCGGCGAGGGGCCTGTGTCCGCCGGCGACGAGGTGGTGTTGCTCGGGGCCCAGGGTGATGAAGAGATCACGGCCGACGAGTGGGCAGCGCGCCTTGACACGATCAACTACGAGATCGTCTGTGACTTTGGGCCGCGGCTGCCGCGCCGCTACCGCAAGGCCCACCCGGCATGAGCGACGGGACGCTCACCTCGGTCCCGGGGGTCGAGGTCGGCCACTACACGGATGTGGTCGCCGCCACCGGAGTGACGGCGATGGTCTTTCCCGAACCCAACGTCGCCGCCGTCGACCTGCGGGGCGCCGCCCCGGGGACTCGAGAGGTCGGACTGCTTGGGCCGGGGATGAAGGTCGAGACCATTCAAGGTTTGGTGTTCTCCGGAGGGAGCGCCTTCGGCCTCGCCGCCACCGACGGGGTCGTGCGCGAGATCGCCGCAGAGGGCCGTGGTCACGCCACTCCAGCGGGACCGGTTCCGATTGTGCCGGCCGCCATCATCTACGACCTGCTCATCGGTGACGCCGCCGTGCGGCCCGGACCCGCCGAGGGTGCCGCGGCCTATCGCGCCAGGACCAGTGATCCCGTGGCGATGGGCAGTGTCGGTGCGGGCACCGGCGCCATCGTGGCCGGTTGGCGTGGCCCCGAGGCGGTGCGCAAGGGAGGCGTCGGCTCGGCGGCAACGACGGTTGGGGAGGCAACGCTCGGCGCCCTCGTCGTGCTCAACGCAGTGGGCGACGTCTTCGCCCTCGATGGGTCGGCGCTGACCGGCGGGTCGCCGGTTCCACCCCCGACGCCGGCCGGGATCAGGCCTTTCGAACAGACCACCTTGGTGGCGCTGGCCACCGATGCGGCGGCCTCTCGCACCGACTTGATGCGTCTCGCCGTCCGCGCCCACGACGCCCTGGCCGTGTGTCTGCGCCCCTCGCATACGCGCTACGACGGGGATGCTGTCTTTGCCGTCTCGTGCGGGGATCAGGTCGGCGATGCCGACGAACTCGGTGAGGCCGCCTTCAGGGTCGTTGGCGGCGCCATCGAGTTGGCGGTTGTTCGGGCCCAATCCGTCGCCGGTATTCCCGCCGTAGAGTTGCGGTCATGACGAAGACGAGTGCCGAGGTCCGTGCCGCCGAGCTCGCGGTGTTGGAGCAAGAGGCTTTGGGCTGCACCCGATGCCGCCTGGCGGAGAGCCGAACCCAGGTTGTGTTCGGCGCAGGGGCGCCCGACGCCGACGTCATGATCATCGGTGAAGGCCCGGGCCAGCGCGAGGACGAGCAGGGACTCCCGTTTGTCGGGCCTTCGGGCCGGCTGCTCGATCAACTTCTCGGTGAGATCGGGCTGGAACGGTCCCAGGTGTACATCGGCAACGTGGTCAAGTGCCGCCCTCCAGGCAACCGCGACCCACGTCCCGATGAGATCGAGCAGTGCAAGGGCTATCTGCGCTCCCAACTGACACTGGTCGACCCCAAGGTCGTCGTCACCCTCGGCAACTTCTCGTCGAAGCTCCTGCTTCGGACCGAAACCGGGATCACCAGGCTGCGGGGCCACGCCTACCCGTGGTGGGGTCGGCATCTGGTGCCCACGTTCCATCCCGCCGCGGCGTTGCGAGGGAGTGCCCGCGTCCTCGAGGAGATGCGATACGACTTCGCCCTCATCGCTGATGTGGTGGCCGGACGGTTCGAGGCGCCCGAACCAACGCCGTCGGGGGCCGACACCGAACCGGCGCCACCCGACGCCCCGACCGACCCGGAGCAGATGGGTCTGTTTTCGTGATCGTCTCCGCTCACTCGTCGTCTCCGTCCGACACACTCGGGCTGGGCCGTGCCCTGGCCCAGCGTTTGCAGGCCGGCGATATCGTTTTGTTGGCGGGTCGGCTGGGTTGCGGCAAGACGCTGTTCGCCGCCGGGGTTGCTGAGGGCCTTGGGGCGCAGGAACAGGTGACCAGTCCCAGCTTTGTCATCGTGCAGTCGTACGAGGGGTTCTTGCCGATTGTCCACGCCGACGTCTACCGGCTCGGCTCGACGGGTGAGTTCGACGATTTGGAATTGCCCGAGGCCGCCCGCGACGGCGTGCTTCTCATCGAGTGGGGTGATGCCGTCACGGCAGTGCTGCCGCCCGATCACCTCATCGTTGAGATCACGATCACGGGTGAAGAGGAACGCATGGTGCGTTTTGTTCCCGTGGGAGCATGGGAGTCACGTTCGTTGGGAGAACTCGAGTCGTGAAGATCCTGGCCGTAGAAACGGCAACACCGTCGTCGTCGGTGGCCCTCGGCGAAGACTCCGAAGTTGTTGCCATGTCGGTGCACACCGACCGCCGCGGGCACGTCGGATTCCTCGTTCCCGCGATCGACTTCTGTTTCGATCAGGCGGGATGGTCCCCCGGGGACATCGACCTCATCGCAGTCGACGTTGGGCCCGGACCGTTCACCGGCTTGCGTGCCGGCATCTCTGCGGCGCAGGCGATTGCGGCCGCGGTGGGCGTTCCGATCATCACCGTGAGTTCCCTGACCGTGCTGGCGTTGCGGGCTGCCACCGGGCGGCGTCGCATCTGGCCCATCGTCGACGTTCGCCGCGGCGAAGTGGCGACGGCGCCGTACCGTCCCGTCCCCGGCGGCGTCGTGCTCGACGGCCCGGCGGAGACGGTGACCACCGACGAGTTCCGGGCGCTGATCGATGCCGACGCCGAGGACACGTTGCTGGTTGGCGATTGGCAGGCGCTGCCGGACGGAACGCTGCGCGGCCTGCACGGCGTCAAGGCCGGCCGCCCCCGGTATCCCGCGGCCGATGTGATTCTGGAGATTGCCGCGTTGCGGGCCGCTCACGACGAATACGCCGGGGCCGAGGAGATTCGCCCGCTCTACATGCGCGAGCCCGATGTCCGCATCAACTGGACGGACTTCCGCGAGGAGGGGATGTGGCCGGGGGCAGCATCATGACGGCGCCGCGCCCACCGGCCGCGGCGGATCGCCTCACGATCCGACCGATGCGCTCTGGAGATATCGATACCGTGGCAAACCTCGAGACCGAGGTCTACCCCCAGCCGTGGTCGACCCAGGTGTTTCGGGAGGAGTTGGCGTTGGTGAACCGCCGCTACGTCGTGGCCGAAGACGAGGGCGGCAACATCGTCGGCTACGCCGGCCTGCTGCTCGTCGAGGAGGATGCCCACGTCACGACGCTGGCGGTCGATCCCCGGGTGCGGCGTCGCCGGTTGGGTAGCCGCCTAATGCTTGCCCTGGTCGCCGCCTCACTTGACGCTGAGGCGCGCCACCTCACGCTCGAGGTCCGGATGTCGAACATGTCGGCGCGGCGGCTCTACGAGCGGTTCGGGTTCGCACCGGTCGGGATCCGCAAGAATTACTACCGGGACGAAGATGCTCTCGTGATGTGGGCGATCGACATCGACACGGACGAATACGAGCAGCGGGTTGCTGGAATCCAAGCCGGTTTGGCGGAGGTGGGCTGACATGGCGAAACAACCGGTGATCCTCGGCATCGAGACGAGCTGCGACGAGACCGGTGTCGCGGTGGTATCCGGCCTTGACGTGCGTTCGACAGTGTTGGGGACCCAGACAGATGCCCACGCCAGGTTTGGCGGCGTTGTGCCCGAGGTGGCAGCCCGAGCCCACGTCGAGGCGATTCGCCCGCTGGTACACGCCGCGTTACGCAATGCGGGCGTGCACTCCGACGAGCTCGACGCCATTGCAGCAACGCAGGGTCCCGGACTGTCCGGAGCGCTGCTGGTGGGGTTCTCATTCGGCAAGGCGCTGGCGTGGAGCCTGGGCAAACCGTTCCTGGGTATCGATCATATGGAGGGGCACCTGTTTGCTCCTCGCCTCGAGCAACCGGACTATCGGCCGCCCGCCATCGTCTTATTGGCCTCAGGCGGCCACAGCCAGATCGTCTACATGCGCGAGTGGGGCCAGTACGAGGTTCTCGGCATGACGATCGATGATGCCGCCGGGGAAGCGTTCGACAAACTCGCTCGCTTCATGGGGCTCGGCTATCCGGGTGGGCCTGCGATCGACCGGGCCGCCGACGACGGTGATCCGGGTGCGGTTGCGTTTCCGCGGGCATTGCGAGATCGCCCGTATGACTTCTCGTTCTCGGGCCTCAAGACCTCGGTCGTGACCTTCCTGGAGAAAGCCAAGGCGGCAGGCAACGTTCCACCGCTCGCCGATGTGGCGGCCTCGATTCAAGAGGCCATCGTCGATGTACTGGTCGACAAGACGTTCAACGCGGTCGACGCCACGGGTGCCCGGGTCGTTGCCGGCGGCGGAGGAGTGCTCGCCAACCGACGCCTCCGCCAGCGGTTCGAAGAAGAGGCGGCAACCAGAGGCGTCGAGTTGTATCTGCCGGCACCGGCGTTGTGTACCGACAACGGGGCCATGATCGGCGCGGCCGCCACATATCGCTTCGAACGGGGCGAGTTTGCGCCCTGGAATGCTGATGTTGACCCCGGCATGCGGCTCGGGCGGTGAGGCGCGGGTTCCGGTTGGCCCGGCTCTTTGGCGTCGACATCCTTGTTGACGGCTCGCTGCTCATCCTCGTCTTCCTGCTGACGTGGTCGCTGACGGTCGACTTCGGCCATCGATATCCAGACCTCACCACCGGTGTTCGTCTTCTCTATGCTGCCTCGACGAGCGTCCTCTTCTTGGGCAGCGTGCTGATCCACGAGTTGAGCCATTCGGTTGTGGCTCTGCGCCGCGGGCTCGATGTCCTTCAGATCCGGCTGTTCATCTTCGGCGGCGTCTCCGAGATTCGTGACGACGCTCGCGACCCGGGCGAGGAGTTTGCCGTCGCCGCAGCGGGTCCAGTCGCCTCGCTCGTTCTCGGCGGCCTGCTCATGGCCCTTGGGTCCGTGGTGGCCGGGCCATGGGGGCGCGTCTTCGGTTTGCTCGGGGTTGCCAATGTCATCCTCGCCGGTTTCAACCTGTTGCCCGGCCTGCCTCTCGACGGCGGTCGGTTGCTCCACGCAACCCTGTGGCGATGGCGCGGTGACTCCTCGGCGGCGACTCGAATCGCGGTAGGTTCGGGTCGGATCCTCGGACTGCTCCTCGCCGGTGTCGGCATCGTCATGTTCTTCACCGGGGCGGTGTTCGCCGGCCTGTGGGCGATGGCCGTCGGCTGGTTCATGCACCAGGCGGCGATGGGCGCCAGGGCTCGGGCCGACTTCGTCGCCAGGATCGGCGGAGCCCGGGTCGGCGATGTGATGCGTCCGGTGGCTGCGGCAGTGGACGGCAACATGGCTGTGACCGAGGTCGTAGCCCTCCACGGTTTCGGGTCGCGGCTGCCCTCGTTGCCGGTCGAAGTAGACGGCCGAGTGCGCGGGCTCGTCGGCGACCGCGAGGTTGGACCCCTCTCCGGCGAGGTGCGTTCGGCCCGTACCGCAGCTGAGGTGATGACCACCATCGGTCCCGCCGATGTCGTTGCGGCTGAGACTCCGCTCGAGACGTTCTTTGCCCGAGAGGCCGGTGCGACGCGGCGGGCCGTTGTCGTTGCCGACGGTCGTGTCGTTGGAGTTGTCACGGCGCGCGAAGTCGCCCATCTGTTCGGCTGAACGACCGGCAGAAACCTTTAGCAGTCGGGAATATCGTCTGCTAGCACTCGGTTGTTGCGACTGCTATCCTTTAGCAATTGAAAGTACCGACTGCTAAGAACGAAGAGGAGGAAGTCGGATGGATCTGAAGCCTCTGGGCGACCGCATCGTCGTAGAGCCCAAGGATGAAGATGAGGCCCGCACTGCAAGCGGCCTCGTCATCCCCGATACCGCAAAAGAGAAGCCCCAACTGGGCAAGGTGCTCGCGGTAGGCCCCGGTCAGTGGAACGAAGATGGTGACGAGCGCATCCCGTTGGATGTAGCCGTTGGCGATCTCGTCTTCTACTCGAAGTACGGGGGCACCGAAGTCAAGTATGAGGGCGAGGACTACCTGATTCTGTCCGCCCGCGACGTACTCGCCGTACTGGGTTAGGAGGACTCACCCCAATGGCTGCCAAAGAACTGAGATTCAATGAAGAGGCTCGCCGGAGCCTGCAGACCGGCGTCGACAAGCTCGCCGACACCGTCAAGGTGACACTCGGCCCCAAGGGCCGCAACGTGGTACTCGAGAAGAAGTGGGGTTCGCCCACGATCACGAACGACGGTGTCACCATCGCCAAGGAAATCGAACTTGACGATCCGTACGAGAACATGGGCGCCCAGCTCGCCAAGGAAGTCGCCAACAAGACGAATGACGTCGCCGGCGACGGTACCACCACCGCCACGGTGCTGGCCCAGGCCATGGTTCGCGACGGGCTGCGCCTCGTCGCCGCCGGCTCCAACCCCATGGAGATGAAGCGGGGCATCGAGGAGGCCGTCGAGAAGGTCGTCGAGAGCATCCAGGAGATCGCCGTTGAGGTCGATTCCGTGGCTCGTGACCAGATCGCCTATGTGGCGGCGAACTCGGCTGCTGATCAGACCATCGGCGATCGTATCGCCGAGGCGCTGCAAAAGGTCGGCAACGAGGGTGTCATCACCGTCGAAGACAGCCAGACGTTCGGCGTCGA
>CAYXMJ010000050.1:4502-16692 GCA_964465915.1 uncultured Acidimicrobiaceae bacterium | reverse complement strand
CCCATTATGTCGCGCGAATCGGCTTGATCCGTCGCGGGGCTTCGAAATCGGTGGTCGGGCTCAGGCGGGTGCGCTGCAGACACCGTGGCAGTTCTTCACCCCATCGAGTTGGCGTCGTTGCTGGTTCGGGTCAGCGGGTTGATGATGCGGCTGGGTGTAGTTCGTCTCGGCCTGGGGTTTCGGATCGGGCGCACCGACATCGTGAATTTGCATCCCACAGCGAGGTTCGAGTCGGTGCGACCTTCGGTGCTCTCGAACTGGTCTCGCATTCGACGAGCTACGAGTGGAGCTTCGTGGCGGAGGCCGGTGGCTACTTCACCGACAACGCCTCGGCCGGTTGCGAGTAGCGGCGTGTCGCAACGCCCATTGGGGCGTTGGCGACGCCACGCACCGTTTGGGCCCACGCCGTCGGGTTGGGGTGTTCACTGCTCCTACGTTCGGTGGGTCTTATCCGCTAGGTCGCGTCGATGGACACGCCCGCGACTCGGTAGCAGACCGAGAGTTGGTAGGGCTGCCCGAAGGCGTCCCACAGTCGGGCCAGCTCTTCGAGAGAGAGCTCGTGCTGCTTGATGCGAGCCTCGACGGGTGTGACACTCAAGTTCGGCATCCGCGACGACGACCGTAGGTCGGCGTGAGCATCAAGGACCTGGATCACGCGGCCCAAAATCAGCATGTCGGTGTCGGGCTCCCCGGAGGTGGGTGTGATCAGGTAGCAGAGATCTACGTCGGCAGATGCTGCGGCTTCGCCGATTTCGTCACGGCCGGGGGTACTGGGGACGATCTGGAACAGGAAGATCGAGAGCAGGCCCTGTTCGTTACCAGCGACGATATCGACCGGCGAGAACGGCGAGATGCTGTGGGGATCGACATGGTGGTTGCCGATGTTGGTTGTGCTCAGACCCTCGAACAACAGCCAACGCAGCTGCATGGTGACGTCTCGAATAGCCGTGTGTTCGCTCATCGGTTTCCCTCGTGCGGCGGTCCGGATTGGGTCCGGTACCTACCAATCGGCGGGTGAGCCCACCACCTTGATGAGGGGTTCTTGGGCGCGTCAAGGTTTCTGCAAGGTCGCGCTGCCAGGATCGGATTCGGGTGCATGAACACCCGCAGACCTGTCGGCAAGAGGAGGAAAAACAATGGGACGACATGTGCGGAGGTGGTTCCGGGCGACGGCCGCAACGGCCGCAGTATTGGCTGCGGCGACAGTTGGGCTCGTGGCGCCGGCGAGCGCGGCCGGGGCACATCAGATTGGCGGTTCGGCGTATGTCGTCGCCGTCTCCGACGGCGTCAACCCGGCGTGGACTGACGACTGTCCTGAGCCGGATGGGTATGAGGACTTCAGCTTCCTGACCATTGAGTTGGTCGAGGGGAATCTGCAGGGTTGCTGGTACACGCTGGTGGAGGAGTACCGCTTCAGCCCAAACGCGGACGCATCACCCGTGGTCTATCAGGAGCGGGGACGGGAGGTGTTCGTCGGTGACTTGTATGACGATGCTGGGAACCTGATGGGCGAAGGCACGTTCGAGACCACGTACAAGTTCACGGGCAAATACGAGGACGCCTCGCTCTTCGTCGAGATCCACGGGCGGTGCCAGCATCCCATCGTCGACGGAACCGGAACCGGTGTGTTTGCGGGCATGAGGGGCAGGGTGGACTTCAAGGACAACGTCGAAACGGGTGAACTCACGTATCGAGGCCACCTCAAGTAGCGCCGAGACACTGCGGCCGGGAGCGGTCGCTGGGAGGAGAGGGGGAGGCGTCCCGGATTCTGAGTCGGGGCGCCTCCGGGGTGCGTAGGGTTCGGAGGCGTGAACCGGATTCGAATCCACACGCTGGGCCCGGTCGAAGTCCGTCTCGATGGGGTCCGACTTGATCTTGGCACTCGCAAACAACGCGCCTTGTTCGTTTTGCTCCTCGTCAACAGGGGGCGAGTCGTATCGCTCGATCGGGTCATCGGCACGCTGTGGGCGCCCGCGGCGGGTGCCGAGAAGCGCCCTGACGTCTACGTGTATGTCTCTCGACTCCGCAAGGCTTTGGGGCCACTTGGCAGTGCGATTCGTAGCGCAGGTGGTGGCTATGTGCTCGATGTCGAGGATGAGGCGTTGGACGCGGTCCGATTCGAGGGGTTGGTTGCCGAGGGCCGCCGCTTGCTGGATCGGGACCCGGCAGCGGCGTCGCTGGTGCTGGGAGAGGCCCTGGCGGCATGGACCGGTGCTGCGTTCGGCGAGTTCGGCGTCGAGGAGTTTGCCGTTGCGGCCGCCGTCAGGCTCGAGGGGCTGCGACTGGTGGCGCTCGAAACCCGGGCCGAGGCCGATCTTGCTTGGCGTGACCTCGATGGGCTGATTCCGGAGATCGAGGGTCTGGTCGCCGCTCACCCGACGCGGGCTCGACTCGCTGCCAGCCTGATGATCGCGCTCTACCGGCGCGACCGGCAGGCCGACGCGCTTGCGGTCTATGCCCGGTTCGCTCACGAACTGGCCGAGCTGAGTGGCTTGAGCCCGCCGGCTGAGCTGCAGCAACTCGAGGAGCGGATCCTGCTCGACGACCCGATCCTCAGTCCATCCTCCGTGAAGAGGTCGTCGCCGGTCTCGGCGCCGATCGCCTCGTTCGTGGGTCGTCGCGACGAGATGGCAGATGCAGCCAACGCTCTGACCGAACACCGACTCGTGACCGTCACCGGGCCCGGGGGAGTCGGCAAGACGACCCTGTGCCTCGAGATTGCGCGGCGTCTTGGATTACTCTTCGACGATGTCGCCGTAGTCGACCTGACCGAAGCTGTGGAAGCGAGTGACCTTCTCGCCCTGGCGGCACGGGCGGTGCGGGTAGATCCAAATGTTGGCGAGCCGATCGACCTTCTCAGGGCGCGGCTCGGCCATCGCCGGGTGCTCATGATTTGGGACAACTGCGAGGCGGTTGCTGCCAACGCAGGGCGAGCTGCGGCGACGCTGCTGGAGGAGGTGCCGGGGGTGCACCTCCTGGCAACGAGTCGCATCATCCTCGGGGTGCCGGGAGAGCGGATCGTCAGGCTGGCCCCGATGGGAACCGAGCCCGGCGGCGATGCGGAACGTCTCTTGTCTGAGCGCATCGCGGCACTCCCGACCGACGTCGGCGCCGCCGTCGGCGAAACGGTGCGGCGCCAGATCTGCGCCAAGACCGCGGGTTTGCCGCTCGCGATCGAATTGGCCGTCGGCCAACTGCACGCATGGCCGGCAGAGGAGGTCGTGGCAGCTCTCGACGAACCCTTGGATGCGCTCGCGTCGCCGCACCGAGTGGGTCCCGACCACCATCGCGAACTGCGAACCAGCATCGCTTGGAGCGAGCGGTTGTTGTCGCGCCTCGAAGCAGCCCTCCTGGCCCGGCTCTCGGTGTTTCGTTCCAGCTTCTCGCTCGAGGCCGCTGTCGCCGTCGCCGGGTTCGGGTCTCTCGATGACGCCGCAACGCGGGTCTCGCTCCGTCGCTTGGTTGAGGCGTCGCTGATTGCGATGGACCCGGGGACACCGGCCCGCTTCTCATTGCTCGAGCCCATTCGGCAGTATGCGGCTGGGCAACTCACTGCGGCGGACGAGAACGAATTGCTGGCGACCCGCCACGCCCGGCACTACGGGGACGTCGTCGACCAGTTGGGGCCGGCAATCGAGTTCGGGACCGAGCCAGACGCGTTGGAGCGCGGCCGATTGGACGTGGAGAACGTGGTGGGGGCTCTGCAGTCCGCCGTAAGTGCACAAGACGCCGACCTCGCCCTGCGTTTGGCAGTAGGGGCGGTACCCGTGTGGCGGCATGCCGGCACCATGCGCGAGGCGCTGCCCACGATCGACGCCGTCCTGGGCATGCACGGCGGGTCTCATCGTGCCCGCGCCGAGCTCGTCTTCGTGGCCGGCCCCTTCTATGCGCTTGCCGGCGGGAGGGAAGCATGGGAGCACAGCATCGAGTTGTTGGCGTCCTTGTCGACAGAACTCGATGACTCCGAGGTGACGGCGTGGGCCCTCATGCGCTCCGCCGATGGTGCGAGTGCGGTGTCTGACCCTGAGCTCGTGCTGAAACGCTATCAAACATCACTGGAAGCGTTGCTGGACAGGCTATCCCCCCACGTCGGACGGGTCTTTCACCAGATGGCGTGGTACCAGTACTGGCTCTGGGACCGCCCCGCGGAGACCGCAGCCACCGTGGCGGCGTGGCTCGATGTGGCGCGCGATGCCGGCTGGAGGCGCCACGAAGCGTCGGCCCACAGCTTGCAGAGTTGGCTGGGATTGGCCACTCATGACGTGACGATGGTGGAGGACGAGGCGGTGGCATCCGCCGACATTCTGCGCGAGCTCGGAGATCATCGATCGGCAGCCTTGGGGATGTTCCCGATGGCCATCGGTTCGCTGCAATGCGGCGACCTCGCCGATGCCGCCAGCCGTGCGGAGGTCGCCGTGATGGCATCCGAAGAGTTCGGTTCGAAACTGTGGGTTACGAACGCGCGGTTGATGCGGGCTTGCATAGCGATCGCCGGCGATGATTACGGATCGGCGTTCGAAGACGTGAGCGCGGCCGCGGCCGGGGGAGCCGACATTCCAGCCGAGGCGTTGGCAGCTGTGGCCGTGCGTGTTCTGGTGAGCGCGGAGCCCGAAACGGCCGCCGAATTGCAGGGGGCTGCCGCCGCGCAGAGGAATGGGCAGCGCTTGCTCGGGTTGGTCGAGCGCCTGGTAGTGCCCGCGCTCGATGCGATCGCGGGGGAGCCGGAACCGACCCTCCGTGCCGCTCTGGGAACGCAACGCTATGAGGCCGCTTGGGCCCGTGGTGCTTCCCTGACCGGTGCCGAGACGGTGACGTTGGCCAGGGCAGCCATCGACCGCGACCGAGAGCGCGACTCGCGGGCGGTGTCGTAGGTCAGCGAATGGCGGGTGCCCCCGGTGGACCCAGGGGCACTTCGCTCCTCGGCCGGATTGCTAGTTGAGCCGGAAGATGCCCGGTGCAATCTCACCATATTCCGGATGGAGTTCGATGACTCCACTCATGTGGACTTGGCGGCCCTCGTTGCCGGCGAACGGTCCCGTGGCGTCTGTCACGGCGCCGTTCATCCGGTACTTGCCGATGGCCACGGTGAAGACACCCTTGTCGATACCTTCCATTACCACCGCACCAGAGGTGCAGGTTTCGAGCACGCCGCCCGTGAAGGCGAATGGCGTGTCGTAGATGATCCAGTCCTCCCAGAAGTGGTGCACCTTGCCGACGTCCTTCGCATCGGTGGGGATGAACACCATCCCGTAGATCTCACCGTCGAAGGTGATCGTTCCCGCCCAGGTGATATGTGGGCACGGTGCGTCCTTGTCTGTGAATCCGACGTTGAAGTACAGATCCATGTCGCCACGTACCGGTTGCTCGGCGGCAACCGGCACCGCCATCACCATCGACAAGACGGCGATTACGGCGAACAGCGTGGACAGCCTTCTTCTCATGTCAACTCCCCTTCGTTCGATCGTCCCTCCAAGGCCCGTTGTGTCTTGGGGACCCCCTTTGCGCCTCGTTGCGCGCTTACGGCGTAGCCGGCGGAGCGGGTCGCGATGCCGACCGCGGAAATCCCGACCCTCGAACGAGGCGTCATGGTCCGGCTTATCCCTCCAACTGCTCAGCGTGCCAGCGGGTCGCGACGGACGCCAGAGGCAAAAGTCCCTGCCGTCCGCACGTGCCCGGCCAGGCGCGAGTGTTTCGTTGGCGACGCAACCGGACCTTGGTCGTTGCCGCTCGCCGGTGAGCGGGCATCGACCTCTTGTGCGACGACCGTGGCCATGGCTGCGACAATGTCCCTCGTGGAGCACGTCGAGGTCGTCCTGGCGAACAACGATCGCGTGACATTGCGCGTCGGCGATGTGTTCTTGAAGATCGACGCTGATCAGTCGCGCACAGACGTCGAGGTAGGGGCAATGGCGATGGCGCCTGTCCCGACTCCGAAGGTCCTATGGCGGAACCCGCCGGTGCTTGCGCTCGCCGCTGTTCCGGGGAGGGCCCTCGGCCGTCTTGGGGAACCATCGACCGCGTCGCCCGCGGCATGGGCCGCTGCCGGCGCTGCCATTCGGACGCTGCACGACGCGCCGCTACCGCCCTGGCCCGGGAAGAGCCTCGACGAACTCGCTGCCGGGCTTGCCGGCGAGTGTGAGTGGCTGGTCGCGAACGAGGTCCTTCCCGCCGACGTCGACCGCGACCTGATCCGCGCCTGGCGCTCGTGGCGGTGCCTGACTGTGATCCGCTGGCTGTTCGAGAACGGCTATGGCCCGCCCGAGGAGTACCCCGAGGTCGCGGTACTTCGATCACACTCGTGAAGCTTCGGTCGCGGCCCCTGTGGTCACGGCCCTGTTCCCGTATGACGGATCGTGATACAGTGCCTCCATGGTTCAAGCAGTATCTGTGCGACTCGATGGCGAAGCCCTACGGGCCCTGCGGCAGCTCGAAGCAGCTGGCTTGACTCGTTCGCAGGCCATCCGGACGGCACTGGTTGAGGCTGCGTCGCGCCGCCAAGACAGACAAGCGCTGGCTGCCGAGGTGGCGGCGCTCGAAGCCGACGAAGTCGACCGGGCCGAGATGCTCGCCGTGGCCGACCTCATGGAGAGCCTGCGTGCGGCGGGGTGACATCTTTGGTCTGCGGCTCCCAAAGGGGGCGGGCCATGAGCAGCAGGGAAGGCGCTTTGGGGTTGTCGTGCAGTCGGATGCGTTCCTCCCGCGGTCTGTTGTTCTGGTTGCCCCGACGTCTCGGAGCGCCAAGCCAGCATCGTTCCGGCCCGAGATCGAGATCGATGGGTCATCGACTCGTGTCCTCGTCGAGCAGGTCGGTGTGGTCGATGTCAACCGACTCAGTGACTTGACGGGACACCTCACACCGGAAGATCAATGGGGCGTCGACGCTGCTTTGCTCATCGTTCTCGGGCTGGACTAGCGGCCCCGATCACCAAGACTCACTCGCATACCATCGAGTGAGCGTTTTCGGCACTGCTGAGCACACCGTCTGTGACGCTGCGGCTGCCGATGGTCGGTTCACTTGCTCGATTGCCCCTTCACGTTTGGGGAGGTGGGCGTCACAATCGAAGGT
Source organism: uncultured Acidimicrobiaceae bacterium (assembly GCA_964465915.1). Lineage (GTDB taxonomy): Bacteria > Actinomycetota > Acidimicrobiia > Spongiisociales > UBA5794 > CAVPHV01. The sequence continues at coordinate 9,626 of CAYXMJ010000050.1, read as the reverse complement.
ATGGTCGTCGCACCATGAAATCGCACCGACGCCGCAAGACGGTTCCGAAGTGGAGCATTGCTCTGGTGGTCTGGCTGATGTTCGTGGTCGTGGGCTGCGGTAGTGGCAGTTTGACCCTCGCCGAGTATGCCGAGGAGGTTGAGGAACTCACCACCACCATGTACGGCACGATCGATGAGCTGGTCGCCGACTTCGAGGCTGCGCCGGAGGAGGATCGAGACCTGGCGGCCCTCTACACCGCCATAGGGGTGGCGTTCCAGGGGCTCCGCGACGGCCTTGATTCCCTCGAGCCCCCGGATGAAACCGCCGAGTTGCACGCCGTCTCGGTCGACACCATGACCCGGCTGACCGAAGCGCAAGATGCCTTCGTACAGAGGATTGTGGACACCGATCCGGGTGATGATGTGAACCTCGAGGAGACACCGGAGGCGTTGGCACTGTTGGCAGTTCAAGAGGAGATGACCGCGTTCTGTCAGGAAAGGCAGGCGGAGCTCGATGCGACCGCGGACCGAGAGGCGCTGGCCGACATCCCGTGGATCCCGAACGAGATGAAGGAAGTCGTCGACGTCCTCTTTGGATGCGGGACCGAAGAGGGCAGCGGATCGTAGAGGGCCGGTCGGCCGGTCAGGCCCTCAGCTCGGTGAAGCCGGCTGCGGTGAAGTCGCCATCGAAGGCAAGAGCCGTCGTCAAGCGTTCACGGCGCATCGTGGCGAAGCTTGTTGCGTCGACGAACGAGTACTCGCGTTCGTCGTGACGGCGGAGCCACGACAAGGCTTCGGCCTCGAGTTTCTCCGGCACATGAACCACGTGGACCCGCGGCGAAGCTTCGACCGCGTCAAGGAAGGCAACGGCGGTGCCATGGCCGGCGCGGCGCCGTAGATATGACCACGATTCTCCGGCAACGTGGTTGGTGGTGACCCATCCCGCTCCGCTGTGGCGGTTTGCCAGTTCGGCGGCCTCGGGGTGGCGGGGGTCTTTCGCCAGGAGCATCGCCACGAAGAACGATGTGTCGACGAAGATCACGGCTCGTACACCACATCGTCGACCGGCGCAGGCTCGGCATCAGAGCTTCCGGTCAAGCGGAACAGCGGATCGCTGCTCAGCGGAGGCATTGGCTCGAGGGCCTCACGGAGCACTCGCCTGATGACGGCAGCCTTCGAGGTGTTCTCCTCGCGGGCGATGTTCCCGACGGTCTCGTCGAGGTCCTCGTCGATCATGATCTGGAGTCGTTTCACCGACCTGAGTCTACATCATTCGAGTGATGGTGACGTAAATGGTCATGGCTCGACCGTATCAGGAGGCAGCGACGCGATCGGACCACACGTGCTGCCGCTGAGCTGTCTCAGCCGGGTGATAGGTTGTTGCCCGTGATGACGGTGCGCAGTTCAGGGGTGACGCCATGACGGTGTCGGTTCATGTCGCGCCGCATCCCGATGCCCTCGTCGACCTGGTGGTCGACCACCTGGCCGACCCACCCGACGATCCGTTCGCTCCCGAGTTGATCGCCGTCCCAACCCGGGGCATCGAACGGTGGTTGACCCAGCAGATCGCATCCGGGTTGGCCGCTCGCGGGGCCGGTGACGGCATTGCCGCCAACATCGAGTTTCCCTCGCCGTGGCGACTGGTGCGCGAAGTCCTCCTCGCCGTGCCCGAACTGGCTCCCTCCGTCGATGCATGGCAGGGCCCCGGTTTGGTCGCCCACGTCCTGGTCGCGATCGATGCCCACGCCGCGGAGCCCTGGTTGCGGATGGTGGAGCGCTACCTCGCGACCGTCGACGGGACGCCGGGCCCAAATCGGATCACCGCCGCTACCAAGATCGCCCGCCTCTTCTCTGCGTACGCTCGCCGCCGTCCCGAGATGATCAGATCGTGGGCGGCGGGCGAGGATGTCGGACCGGACGGGGGAGCGACCTCGGCAGGTGACGCCTGGCAGCCTCGGCTCTGGCGCGCCGTCCGTAGCCGGGTCGGCGTCCCTGCGCTCGCCGAGTTGCTGCCCGCCGGGCTCGATCCGCTTCGCACCGGCGCCATCGAACTCGATCTGCCGCCCCGGCTTGCCGTCTACGGGCTCACCGCCACCGACCCGCTCGACTTGCAGGTCCTCGCCGCTCTCGGTGAGCAACGTGACGTCGACCTATACGTCCTCCACCCCTCGCCGGGCCTGTGGGAAGCCGTGGTCGGGTCGCCGCCCGGTGACGTCGGCCGAGACAACGACCCGATTGCGGGCCTCGCCGAGCACCCCTTGTTGGCGTCGTGGGGGAGGGATGCCCGCGAGCTGCAACTCGTCCTCGCCGCCGCCGGCCTCACCGCCACCACCGTCACGGCTCCCGAGACGCCAGACCCCACCACGGTCCTCGCCCAGTTGCAGGCCGACGTTCGTGCGAACCGTCTTGGCGACCGGCCCCTGCCCGGAGGCGGCCGCACCGAGCGGACCTCGGCGCCGGAGGGGGCGGAACAGACTTCCCTCTTCTCCCTCGACGCAGACGGCGATCCCGCTCCAGGTGCGGGCGTTGGCATCGAGCGAAGCTCGGAGGCGGACGGGGCGTATCCCGACCTTGCTACTCGGGTCGTCGCCGGCGAAGACCGTTCGGTGCAATTGCACGTCACCTATGGCGCCCGCCGCCAGGTCGAGGTCGCCCGCGACGTCATCCTCCATCTCCTCAGCGCGGACTCGACGCTGCAGCCGCGCGACATCGTCGTCATGACCCCGGACCTGGCCACCTTTGCCCCGCTGCTCGAGGCTGCCTTCCCCGCCGGCGCCGACTCCGCCACTGATCTGCCCGATCTGCGGCTGCGGATCGCCGACCGTTCGCCGGCGGCCGTCAACCCGCTGGTTCGCTTCGCCGCCACCGTGCTCGATCTCGCGGCCTCACGGCTCGAAGCCGGCCAGATCAGGCAGCTGGTGACCCGGCCGGAGGTGCAGCAGCGGTTTGGGTTCGATGCCGACGGCGCTGCCGCCATCGTCTCCGTGATCGATGACGCCAACGTCAGCTGGGGTCTCGACGGTAGGGACCGCAACGCCTGGCGTGCCGGCACCGGCGCCGAGCGGACCTGGCGGCGCGGCCTCGACCGCGCCCTCGCCGGCGTCTTCTACGAGGACGACCCGGTGCAGGTGGTGGCTGCCACGGCGCCCCTCGAGGGCGTCGAAGGCCAAGACGCGACGCCCGTGGGCATGCTCGCCGCCATCATCGACCGCATCATCGCCATCCGCGAGATGCTTGACGCCCCGATGGCGGCCTCGGCGTGGGGCCGGGCCGTTGCCGATAGCGTGCGGCTCCTTGCCGCTCCCGGCTGGGACGACGAGTGGCAACTCGGCCAACTCGAGCGGCTCCTCGCCGAGACGTTCCCGGAACCCGACGCCGGCGGTCCGGACCCACGGCTCAGCCTGGCCGAGGCGCGACGTGCCGTTGCCGGCTGGACTGAGTCGCGTCCCAGCCCGCTCCACTTCCGCACCGGCGACATCACCGTCTGCACGCTGGTGCCGATGCGTTCGGTGCCGTACCGGGTGGTGTGCCTCCTCGGGATGGACGACGATCGGTTCCCCCGCTCCAGTCGCAGCGACGGCGATGACCTGCTGCTCAGTGAGGAGCGGATCGGTGACTTCGACCGCAGCGCCCAGGATCGCCAGCTGCTGCTCGACGCCGTGCTGGTTGCCGGCAACCACCTCGTCGTCACCTACGCCGGCCGCGACGAGCTCACCAACGGCGAGCTGCCGCCCGCGGTTCCGATCGCCGAGCTCCGAGACGTGCTCGACCAGATGGTCGGTGCCGCCGGCCTAGCGGCGATCGAGACGATCCACCCGCTGCAGGCCTTCAGCGAGGACAACTTCATCGCGGGCGCGCTCGACGTCCCCGGCCCATTTGGTTTCGACCCCGCCGCCCTGGCCGGAGCCAAGGCTGTGGCGTTCGCCCAAGCCATGGGGAGCGACGGCCGCGTCCTGCCGTGGCCGGAGCCTGAGCCGGTCGAGGTGGTCACTCTCGAGGACCTGATCCGGTTTCTCCAGCACCCGGCGCAGCGCTTCATGCAGAACCGGTTGGGCTTTTCGATCCCAAAGGCGGGTGAGCTTCCCGACGACACACTCCCGGCCGATCTCGATGCGCTGGCCCACTGGGGCCTGAAGGAACGCCTGCTCGATGGTCTTGCCGCCGGCTACGACTTGGATGAATTGTCCGCCCGTGAACTCGCCGGCGACGGCCTTCCCCCTGGAGCGTTGGGCGTCGACGACCTGGACGATGCCATCGCTGCGGCGTCGGAGCTGTGGCAGGGTGCCGTTGCGCGTGGCTACCGCCGTGAGGCGATGCAGCCGTACCGGGGAACCATCGGCGTCGGCGATGTCGCCGTCGAAGGCACGGTGCTCGGCGACCCGGAGCGGGCTCATCTGGCCAAGGTGACCGCGTCCCGGGTGAAGGCGAAGCACCGCCTGCGGGCTTTCACCGAGTTGGTGTTTCTCAGCGCGTTGGAGCCCGACGCTGCGTGGGAATCGTTCGTCTTGGGGCGCAACCCGGGGCGTGGCGGCCACCTGGCGGTGACGATCGGGCCGATCGGTGATAGCCCTGCGGAGCGCAGGACACAGGCGCTGGCGATGCTGGCCGACCTGGTCGCTCTCTATGTGGAGGGCCAAGAGGCGCCGCTGCCGATGCCGTGTGAAGCCTCGTATCGCTGGCAGTGGCATGTTGGGGAGAACCGCGGCAAGGCCTGGGGGTCGGCCCGGGATGCCTGGGAGAACGACCGCTTCAACCCCGAGGCGGAGGACCCCGCCCACCGGCTGCTTCTCGCCGATCTCGGGGCGATGAACGCGCTGCTGCGCGCCGGGTTCGCCGACTACGCCAAGCGGTTGTGGGCGCCGATCGTCCCACTGACCGAGGACGAGAAGCTGTGACCGCGTTCACCGAGTTCGACCCCACTGAGCCGCTCGGCGGCGGCCGTACCGTCATCGAGGCGAGCGCCGGCACCGGCAAGACGTTTACGATTTCGGCATTGGTCACCCGCCTCATCGCCGCTGAAAGTGTCCCGCTCGATGAAATCCTGGTGGTCACCTTCACACGGGCCGCCACCGCCGAGCTGCGAGCACGGGTACGCCGCCGCCTGGTCGCCACGCTGCGGGCGTTGACCCGGAGAACGACCGAG
>CAYXMJ010000050.1:0-4402 GCA_964465915.1 uncultured Acidimicrobiaceae bacterium | reverse complement strand
GGCCACCAAGGACGTCGTAGACATCGGCCGCTCCGTGGTCGGTACCCCCGACGCCGGCATCGTGCCCACGTCCGGTGACCTGGCCGACGAGGTGCGGGCCAGGGTCGAGGTGGCCAACGCGATGCGGGACGAGGTGCAGCGCCGGATGCGGGCCGACGAGCTCGTCACCTACGACGACGGGCTCATCGAGGTCCGTGACACACTCACCGATCCGGAGGTGGGCACCGCTGCTCGCGACCTGCTGGCTCGCCGCTATTCGGTGGCGCTGGTCGACGAGTCCCAGGACACCGACCCGATCCAATGGCAGGTGATCCGGGCGGTGTTCGACGAGTCGAGGTTGGTCGTGATCGGCGACCCGAAGCAGTCGATCTACAGCTTCCGTGGCGCCGACGTCGAGTCCTACCTGTCGGCACTCGACGGAGCCAACGCCCTGCGCACGCTGGACACCAACTGGCGCAGCGATGGACCGCTCATCACGGCACTCGACGCCCTGTTCGGTGGCGCCACCTTCGGTGACGATCGCATCGGGTATCACTCGGTTCGCCCCGCCCCCGACCACGCCGCGGCTCGGATCCACGGGGCGGGACCCCCGCTGGTGATCCGTCGCTTCGGACCGGACGTCGACATCCCGAAGAGGCGCGACGGGTTCTATCTCGTCGACCCGGCCCGGCGGGCGGTGGCGGCCGACGTCGCTGCTGAGATCGTGCGGCTGCTCGATTCCGGGGTGACGATCGACACCGACGATGGTCCACAGCCTTTGCGGCCCGACCACATCGCGGTGCTGTGCCGAACCCGCCGCCAGGTCGACATGGTGCGGGCCGAACTGACCCGGCGCGACGTGCCTTCGGTGGCGGCTCGGACCGGCGGAGTCTTCGCGTCAGCAGCAGCCGAGGAGTGGCGCCGCTTCCTGCACGGCGTCGAGAGCCCGGAGCGGATCGGCCTCGTGCGGCTGGCGGCGAGTTCGCTCCTGATGGGGTACCCCCCGCAGGAGATCGCCGCACTGACTGATGAAGAGGTGCTCGAACTGCAGCGCCGCATGCAGGAGTGGCGGGAGGTCCTCTACGACGAGGGGGTCCCGGCGCTGATCGCGGCTGTCAACCGTGGCGCCGGGGTCTCGGCGCGGGTGCTGGCCGAACCCGACGGGGAGCGGATCATGACCGACCTCACCCATATTGCTGAGGAGATGCATGCGGTGTGGCGGCGGCGCCGCATCGGGTCGCTGATCGGGTGGCTGGAGACGACGATGGCTGAGGCCGAGCAGCGTGATGCCGCCAACATTGAGGAGTCCGAGTCCCGGCAGCGTCGCCTCGAGACAGATGCGGATGCGGTGCAGGTCCAAACCGTCCACGGCGCCAAGGGTCTGCAGTGGCCGGTGGTGTTGGTTCCGTATGCGTGGGATGTTTCGACGTTCAAGCCGCCGATCCCGGTGTTTCACGGCGACGTCGCTCCCGAGGGTGGGGCCCGGCAACGGCTGATCGATGTCGGGGGCAGGAACGCCCCGGACTTCCGGGACCACCAGAAACGGGCTGCGGCTGAGAACGCCGGCGAAGAGGGCCGGCTGCTCTATGTAGCGCTGACCCGAGCCGAGCATCACCTGGTCGTTTGGTGGGTAGAGAACTCCGCCAACACCGACGTCTCCAAGCTGCATGAACTGATTACGAGGGACGGGCGGACACTCGATGAGTTGGTGGCGACGGCCGGGGGCAATCTGGAGGTGGCGACCCGCAGTGACCTGCCGCCGGTTGTGACGTACCGGCCGGATGAGGCGGAGGTGGCCGCGCTCGAGCGCGCCCGGTTCGAGCGGCGGCTCGACTACGACTGGCGGCGGGCGTCGTTCTCATCGCTGTCTCCTGAGCATCCGATCGGGGCCGCGGCGGAGACGACCGAGCAACCCACCCGCAGTGACGAGTCGGACCTGGCGACCGAACCCGAGGAGCTCCCGGCAACCGGCGAGTCGACGCTGGCAATGGCGGACCTGCCCCGCGGCGCCCGATTCGGCACCTTGGTCCACCACGTGTTCGAACACGTGCCGTTCGATGCGCCCGACCTCGCCGCGGCGATTCGCGAAGCGTTGGCGCCGGAGCTGGCGTATGCATCGTGGGACTTCGATGTTGATGCGTTGGTGACCGCGTTGGTGGCGGCGATGGACACTCCGCTCGGTCCCGAGCCCGACGCGCCCCGGCTGTGCGATCTCGACCCGCATCAAGTGTTCGACGAGCTCGTGTTCGAGCTGCCGGTGCGCACCGATGGGGGCACGGTGTCGCTGCGTGACATCGGCGGGGTCATGATCGAGCACTTGCCCGACGACGACCCGTTCCGGGCCTATGCCGAGACGCTGCAGGGCCTGCCCGGGTCCCGGTTCCGCGGCTACTTGACCGGAGCGATCGACCTCACCGCTCTGGTGCCGCTGCCCGATGGCGAGCGCTATGTGGTGATGGACTACAAGTCGAATGCATTGCCGATGCTGGGCGAGGTGGCCAGCCCTCACGATTACGGGCCCGGCCCGCTGGCCGCGGCGATGATCGACGGCAACTACGTCCTGCAGACGACGCTGTATCAGGTGGCGCTGCATCGCTACCTGCAGTGGCGGCTACGAGGCTACGACCCAGCCAAGCACTTGGGCGGCTCGATGTACCTGTTCGTGCGCGGCATGGCAGGAGCTGATGCTCCGGTGGTCGACGGCGTACGGTGCGGCGTGGCCGGGTGGCGGCCGCCGACCGACATGATCGTGGCGCTCAGCGAGCTGTTCGTCGGAGGTCAATCGTGACGGTCGATGCGCGGGTGACGCTGGCGACGGAACGGCCGTGGGTGATGGTGCACACCGACGGTTTGCTGGCGGCGTTCAACGACCTCGGCGTGCTCAACGCGCTCGACGTTGCCGCCGCACGGACCATTGGGCGGCTGCTCGGGGAGGAGGACCCGGCGGTGCTGCTGGCGGCCGCGCTGACGGTGCGCGGCACCAGGTTCGGGCATGTGTGCATCCGGCTCGACTCCGTACGCGACGCCGTGGTGGTCGATGGCCAAGACCCCGAGGAGATCGAAACGCTGCCCTGGCCGGATGCCGCTGAGTGGGAAGCGGCCGTCGCGGCGAGCGTGTTGGTCGGCGACGGCAGCGGCGACGAGCCGTTGGTCGGCGACGACGGGCGGCTCTACCTGGAGCGCTACTACCGGTACGAGGAGCGGGTAGCGGAGATGATCGCTGGGCGTTGCGCCGCGCCGCGGCGCCCGCTACTGGCTGCGACCGATGTGATGCTGCAGGAGTTGTTGGAGCCGGAGAGTCGCCAGTACGAGGCGGCGGCATTGGCGTTGACCGGCAACGTTGCCGTTGTCGCCGGCGGCCCGGGGACGGGCAAGACGTACACGATCGCCGCCGCGCTGGCGGCCTTGGCGGCGAGCGAAGGGGAGTTCCCGACGGTGGCGCTGTGCGCCCCGACCGGCAAGGCCGCCGCAAGGCTCGGTGAAGCGGTGCGGCAGTTGGCGGCGGACCTTGGCGACGAGCGGGTGAGCGCGGCGCTCGCCACGGTGGAGCCGAGCACGATCCACCGGCTGCTGGGGTGGAGCTGGGGTCGGGGCCGGTTCGCCCATCACGAGAAGAACCGGCTGCCTCACGACGTGGTGATCGTGGACGAGATGTCGATGGTTTCTTTGCCTATGGCGGCGAAGCTGCTGGCGACGGTGCGAGACGATGCCGCCGTGGTGTTGGTGGGGGACCCGTTCCAGTTGGAGTCGATCGAGGCGGGCACGGTGCTGGCGGACATCGTCGGCAGCGGCGAAGCGAACAGGCCGGCGATCCGCGCCCCGATCGCGGATCACGTGGTGGTGCTCGAGCGCGTGTTCCGCTTCGAGGAGGACAGTGCCATCGCCGACTTCGCCGAAGCGGTGCGGGAAGGCAATGAGGACCGGGCGGTAGCGTTGCTGGGCGCGGGTGGCGAACACGTGCGCTGGGCCCGAGACCGCTCGCATCGAGTGTTCGAACACCTGTGGCAAGCGGTGGTGTCCCAGCGGGTGAGGATGGTGGAACTGGCGGGCGATGGTCGGGGGGAGGAAGCGCTGGCGGTGCTGGGTGAACTGGCAGTGCTGTGTGCTCGCCGCAGCGGCCCCGATGGGGTGTCGAGTTGGGGTCGCGAAATCGAGCGGGCGTTGGACGAGCGGTTCACCGGGCTGCGCTGGGGCGGGGAGTGGTACCCGGGCCGGCCGGTGATGATCACCAAGAACGACTACGGCCTCGACCTGTACAACGGGGACATCGGAGTGTGTGTGGAGACCGATGACGGGCTGCGGGTGCTGTTCCCCGGGGGCCGGGAATTCGCCCCGAGCCACCTCGGCGAGCACACGACCGTGCACGCAATGACGATCCACAAGAGCCAGGGCTCCCAGTTCGACGAGGTCGTGGTGGTCCTCC
>CAYXMJ010000049.1:0-16734 GCA_964465915.1 uncultured Acidimicrobiaceae bacterium | reverse complement strand
GTCCAACCCAACAAACCGGTCAGTGTCCCCACTACCGACAGGACCGGTGCTCCAATGATCAGACCTATCACGGCAGCCGAGAGGGCTGCTGCTACCAGCGCCCAACCGATGCCAAGAACGATGTTCCGGGAGAGTGAGCTCACCCACCCGTTGGCGAAATCGCGGCCTTTCTCATGTCCCATACGGCCGTCTATCGGCAATTTGCTGCCGAGCCTTGAGCCGCAGCCTCAAGGGAATCTCGCGGCCCGGCCGATTGCGAAGATCAAGTGGGCTCTGCGGCCGCCCCGAGCGAACTTGGGCCGAAAGAATGCGGCAGCAGGTCTGCGAGGGTGTGGACCCGGGGCGAGCCGTCGGGCTCCTGAACGATCACCGTCCCAACCCCGAACTCCAGCATCAACTGCCGGCAGTTTCCGCAGGGGTAGCACTCCATCGTCTCAGTGCAGGCGATGGCGACGACGTCGACCTTGCGGACGCCTGCAGTGGCGGCAGCCGCGATTGCGGCCCCCTCGGCACAGATCGTCGACCCGTACGCGGCGTTCTCAACGTTGGCTCCCCGAAAGGTGCTCCCGTCTTCGGCGACGACGACGGCGCCGACGTGGAAGTTCGAGTACGGCGCATAGGCCCGGCCGGCGGTGTCCTCCGCCTGCTCGATCAGCTCGGCGGCGTCGTAGTCGGCACTCATGCGCCGAGTAGCGCGTCGACGAACTGATCGGGGTCGAACGGCATCAGGTCGTCGACCCCTTCCCCAACTCCGATGTATTTCACGGGGATGTCGAGCTCCTCTTCCATCGCGATGGCGACACCACCACGTGCGGTTCCGTCGAGCTTGGTCAACACGATACCCGTTACACCGACGGCATCCGTGAAACTCCGCGCCTGAGCAATGGCGTTTTGGCCCGTGGTGCCGTCGATGACGAGCAACACCTCGTTGAGTGCGCCGGCCTCTCGTTTCAGAATGCGAGCTACCTTGGACAGCTCATCCATCAAGTTGGCCTTGTTCTGGAGCCTTCCGGCGGTGTCGACGATGAGCACGTCGATGCCGCGGCTGCTCGCCGACTGATAGGCATCAAACGCAACTGAGGCAGGATCCGCCCCGGATTGTCCTGAGACGATGTCGACGCCGACCCGGTCGGCCCAGGTGCGGAGTTGCTCGTCGGCGGCGGCACGAAAGGTGTCGGCCGCCCCCAGCATGACCGACGAGCCTTCGCTGCGCAGCTGCGAGGCGAGTTTGGCGATCGAGGTCGTCTTGCCGGTCCCGTTGACGCCAACGACGAGCAAAACCGCTGGGTTGGCGTCGAGGTGCAGGGTTCGGTCGCGACCGTCGAGCACCTCGACGAGCTGCTGCTCGAGAGCGACGCGGGCCTCGTCCCCATCTTTGGGGTTCTGTGAGCGCACCGCGTCGACCACCGAGGTGGCCGTGCCGATGCCGACGTCGGCGGCAACCAGGGTGTCCTCGAGGTCGCTCCAGAACTCGCCGTCGAGCCGGTCCCGGTCCAGGATCGAGTTGAGGCGGTCTCCAACGGCACGCCGTGTCTTGGCCAATCGGCTGCGAAGCCCCACCGCTCTGGGTGGTGCTTTTGCCGATACCTCAGCCGCCGGAGGTTTGGCGGTGGGCGTCGTGGGCTTGTCGGTGGTCGACCGGCGTTGCCACAGCACAACACCGGCAATCGCAAGTGCGATGACCGCGACGATGACAACGATGAGAATCAGATCCAACATTGACTCCTGTTGGCTAGCTCAGGCCTCGACCCGGGCAAGTCGCTTGGCAATGACCTTCGACGACGCTCCGGGTTCCATGGTGACGCCGTACAGGATATCGGCAGCTTCCATGGTCTGTTGCTGATGGGTGATGATGACCAGCTGAGCGGTCTCGCGCAATGTGTCGACCAGGCGCAGGAACCGCCGCAGGTTGGCGTCGTCGAGCGCGGCTTCGACCTCGTCGAGCACGTAGAACGGGCTGGGTCGGGCACGAAAGACGGCGAATAGGAAGGCCAGGGCTGCCAGCGAGCGTTCTCCGCCCGAGAGCAAGCTGAGTCTGCCCACCTTCTTGCCCATCGGCTGAGCTTCGAGTTCCACCCCGGTGGCGAGCGGGTGGTCGGGATCGGTCAGCCTGAGCCGACCACGTCCGCCCGGGAACACCAATGAGAAGTTCTCTTCGAAGAAGCCCGCAATGTCGTCGAAGGCAGCTCGAAAGAGCACAGCCATCTCTTCATCAAGGGCATCGATCACCTTCAGAAGCTCGCGCCGGGATTCTTCGAGGTCTTCGAGTTGCGAGTCGAGCATCTCGACCTCACCGCCAAGCTCACGGTATTCCGCCGCGGCCAGCGGGTTGATCGGCCCCATCCGACGCAGGCTAGCTTCCGCCGTCGCCAATGCCTCGGCGTGGCTCGTAGCGCCTTCGAGCTCTGGCTCGGGGGCGGCAAGCGCCTCCTCCTCGGTGCGGTCGGCGTCGCGACGCAGACCTTCGGCAACGGACTCGTCGCGCACCCGCAGTTCGGCGAGTTCGACGGCGAGCGAGGCGGCACGTTCTTTGGTTCCCGAGATGGCCCTCTCCAGTTCGGACTGGCGACGGTGGGCTGCGGTGAGGTGGTTGTCGGCGATGCCCGCTCGCTCCCGCAGTTGGCGTTGGCGGGTCCGCAGGGCTTCGATGTGATCACGGACCATCTCGGTGGCGCCACGAGCCTTGTCCTCGACGTCGGCCAGTCGTTCGATCACCGCAGGATCAACCGGTGCGGCGACCAAACCCTCGAACTCCGTCGTGGCAGCGACAAGCCGCGTCTCGAGGAGCTTGCGCCGCTCGATCGCCCCGGCCAGGGTGCCGGCAGCCTCCTCGCGGAGGCGCCGCGCTTCGTCGCGGCGCCGAGCGACCTCTTCACGGCGGCGATTGAGAGCGTCCCAGGCTTCCTGACGAACCTTCTCCTCGCCTTCAAACTCCTCGACGCGGCGTCGCAGGCTCTCAATGCGCTCGTCACGCGTCACCGCTGCGGCATCGAGCGACCGTCCACGTTCATCAAGGCGTTCGATCTCGGCAGTGCCTTCGGCCTGGGAGCGCTCCAGCAGTCCCAGCGCCTCGGTCAGCCCGGCCAGACGCGCCTCGAGGGCTTCGAGCGCTTCGAGCGCGGTGCGTTCCTGGTCGCGAGCGGTGTTGAAATCGCGGCGGGCGCTGGTGTGTGAGCTCTCGCTCCTGGCGAGGTTCCGCTCTGCGATCTCGAGGGCCACCTTGGCTGCCTCGAGTGCGGCTGGTCCGGCACCGTCCGGCTCGGCGAGGTAGAGACCTTGTGAGGTCACCACATCACCCTCGGGAGTCACGGCACGAAGCTCGGGGTGTTGTTGCACCAGGGCCCACGCCGCCGACCATCCCTCGCAGAGAACAACGTCGCCGACGAGTGCCGCAGCCAAGTCGCGGTCGGTCTCGCGTCCGAGTAGGTCGATCAGCGCATCGAAGCCCTTTTCTGCCGCGACGGAGGGGGCAGGTGGCTCGACCGAGGAGCCCGGCCCGCTCCCCACAAAGGCCACGCCACCGTAGCCCTCGGAGCGGAGCGACCCAGCTGCATCTCGGATGGCGTCGTCTCCGGAGACCACAAAGGCATCCCGCCATCGCCCGAGAGCTCCATCGACGGCCACAGCGAGTTCGGCGGGTACGTCGAGGCGGGTGACGAGTGGGCCGAGTACCTCCGCGGCGTTCGCAGCAAATTCACGGGCCGCGGGGTCGCCGATCCCTGCCAGGGCGGCTTCTAGGGCGTCGACTCGGGCGCTGGCTGCCGCCAGGGCGACGTGATGATCATGGTGGTCAACCTCGACACGCTCCCAGTGTTCCTGAGCTGAGGTGCGAGCGGTCCGGGCGGTGGTGTAGGCCTCCTGGGCCGCACCGACCTCGGAGTCGGTCGATCTGATCTCCTGATTGAGGCGGGTCGCCTCCGACTGCTCTTCGGTGATGCGGGACTCAACGACCTCACGACGGTGCTGGGTGCCCTCGGCTTCGCGGCGGTCCCGCTCGGCTGCCGTCTCGAGCGCCCGCAGGTCGCCGCGCAGGTTGGCGACGACACCCTCGGTGGGGAGCTGGATCTGCTCAGCCAGCGAGCGTTCCTCGTCGTCCATCGCATGCAAGGTGACTTCGCGCCGACCGGCGAGGGCTTGGGCTTGTTGTTCTTCCTTGGCCGAAGCCGCGATCTCGGCAACGAGATGGTCACGCTCGGCAACCAGGTCATCACGACGCTCACCGGCGCCGCGCAGCCGGCTCTCGAGCGAGTGACGCCGCTCGCGGCTGACGAGCCCGATGCGCTGGAACCGCTCGGCCACGGTCTCGAGCCTGGCGGCGGCGGCCGTATCGCGCTCCAGGCTGCGACCGACTTCACCTGCGGCACCACGGAGCTGGTCGAGGTTCCCGACCAGCTCCGCCAGGGCCTGGGAGTCGCGCTCAACGGCGGCGACGAGTTCCTCTCGCTCAGCGGTTGCGACCTCGAGCCGGGCCCGCAGACTGCGCAGCGTCTCACCGCCGATCCACATCCGCAGGGCCAAGACCTGCGCCCTGACCGAGTCGTAGCGCTCAGCCGCATTGGCCTGGCGTTTGAGCGGTCGCAGCCTGCGCTTCTGCTGGTCGAGCAGGTCGATCAGGCGATGCACATCGATCTCGGTTTGCTCCAACCGGCGCACCGAACGATCCCGGCGGGCGCGGTGTTTGGTGATCCCCGCCGCTTCCTCGATCACGGCGCGGTGTTCGTCGGGCCTGGCGTTCAGTATGTTGCCGATCTGGCCTTGGCCGACCAGCACGTGTTGATGGCGACCGACGCCGCCGTCGGAGAGCAACTCGTGGAGGTCAAGAAGGCGGCAGGGGGTTCCGTTGAGCTCGTACTCGGAGGTGCCGTCCCGATAGAGGCGACGGGTCATGGAGACCTCGTCGAGTTCGATTGGGAGGAACTGATCGGTGTTGTCGAACGACAGGGTGACTTCAGCTCGACCCAGAGACGGCCGGGTTGCCGTCCCGGCGAAGATGACGTCCTCCATCGACTCGGTGCGCAGCACGCTGGTGGCCTGGGTGCCCATCACCCACGCTAGGGCGTCGAGCAAGTTGGACTTGCCCGACCCGTTCGGGCCCACAACAACGTTGACCCCCTCGTGGAATTCGAGGCGGGTCCGATCGGCAAACGACTTGAAGCCGACGAGCGAAAGCGTCTTGAGCAGCAAGGTGGAAGGAGGTTACCAGGGTGAATTACATGCGTGTAGTAATCGGGAGCGGGGTATCCGCCTACCGAACGGAGAAGCTGGTGATGGTCGGGTCCGGTTCGACATCCTGCAGGCGAACCGCAATCACGTTGGCGTGCCGTGGACCCTCGGCCAGATAGGTCCGGAATGCGTCCAGTGCGGGTGGGTCACCTTGGGCAAACACCTCGACCGAGCCGTCGATGCGGTTGCGGACCCAGCCGGCGACGCCGAGTAGATCGGCTTGGTGACGGGTCGACCAGCGAAAGCCGACGCCTTGCACCCGCCCCGTGACGTGGCCGGTCAGCGCCTGCATCGTGATGGGTTAGGTCGTGGTCTCATCCCAGACCACAGTAATGACGAAAATGCCGTCGGGGCCATCAAGACCGAGCAGCGTGATCGTGGCACCTCCGGGCAGCCCCGCCTGCGGCGAATCGCCGAAATACGGGCCCTCAGAAGAGGCGATGCCGCGCAGCACTGCGGTCCCGGTGGTCCCGCCGCGTTCCCACTCAACGGCAACGGTCACGGCGCCTTCCCACACACAGGTCTCGCCTTCGGGGCATCGAGAGTCCTCGACCACCTCGACAAAGCGCACCGTTGTCGCCCCCGACCCCAGCCCAACGATGTCGCCAACCTCCATGGTGAACGGCACACCTGGGGCGGCGACCCGCAATGAAGCCGGGACTGCCGTAGCCATCGGAGTCGTGCTGGGCTGTGACAGAAAGGTGCTGCTGGTCGATGTTGAGCCGTCTTCGCCACACGCCCCCATGACGAGCGCCACCGCAGCGATCAGGGCGACCAAAGGATGGCGTCGGTGTTTCATATCAATGGGACGTCGGGCCACCAACCTGCGGTTCCCGCTGCCCTATTCATTGGCACCCTTTCGCTCATTCTGCGCCTTCCCCCAGCCTGGGCGGGGACCGTCACGACGCGGTGCAGCGAGGGCACCAGAAGGTGGAGCGGCCGCGGAGTATTGCCCGTTGGATTGGGGTGCCGCAGCGGCGGCACGGTTCGCTCTCGCGACCGTAAGCCTGCAAGCGATTGAGGAACCCGCCGGCCCGTCCATCCGGCAGGAGGTAGGCAAGGTCATCGAGCGAGGTGCCGCCCAATTTCAGGCCCGCCGCGAGGGTCGCCTTGATCGCCGCCCGCAGTCGCTTCACCTCGTCGAAGCTGAGTTCGCCCGCGGGGCGGAACGGACTCAACCGGGCTCGATGCAGGGTTTCATCGGCGTAGATGTTGCCCAACCCGGCAACGATGCCCTGATCCAGCAGCAGCGGCTTGATTGGTGCGGTGCGTCCGGCGAGCCGCTCGGCCAAACGCCGCGAGGTCGGGAGGTGCTCGTAGGCATCAGGACCGAGACGCGTCAGCGTCGACTCGGCGTACTCCTCCGGGGTGTAGGCGGCGACGAAGCCGAACATGCGGGGGTCGACCAGGCGGAACTCGCGCCCGGAGTCGAGGGCAACAACGACGTTGGTGTGCGGAGCTTCTTCGTCCCCGGTGGTCGCCATCTGCACCCGGCCCGACATGCCCAGGTGGGTCACCCACACTATGTCTCTTTCGACATCGACCAGCATGAACTTGCCGTGCCGGCCTGTCTTGATGATCTTTCGGCCCGTGAGCCGGTCGGCAAAGTCCACGGACCGCTCGTGCCGCCGCACCATCCGGGGTCGGCGCACCTCGACCGAGACAATCCGACGCCCGGTCAGCTCCGGTGCGACGAAACGCCGAGTGGTTTCGACTTCCGGCAATTCAGGCATCGGTAGTCAGTTCAGGCATCGGTAGTGTCGTGCGGCTCAGCCTCCTCGAGACGCTGGAAGGCGGTCTGGGCGGCATCCTGCTCGGCCCGCTTCTTGGATGTGCCTGCGCCCTCTCCGAGCTTCTCATCGCCAGCCCAGACGCTCGCCGCGAACTCCTTGGCGTGCTCGGGACCAGTTTCCTCGATGACGTAGCGCGGCAGCGAGCCGCGTCGTGCCAGCACCTCCTGCAACCTGGTTTTGTAGTCCCGACGGCCCGGACTGGTGGCCCGTTCGTCGACGAGGTCGGACCAATGCGCCAGCACGAGGCGCCGCGCCTCGTCGAATCCTGCTTCGAGGTAGATGACGCCGAGCACCGCTTCGACAACGTCCGACAGAATCGAGTCCTTGTCGCGGCCGCCGGTCAGCTCCTCCCCTCGCCCCAGCAACAGCACGTCGCCCAACCTGAACCGTCTGGCGAGGACTGCCAGGGTCGCCTCGTTGACTACCGCCGCCCTGACCTTGGCCAGTTCGCCTTCAGCCAGGTCGGGATACGCAGAGTACAGATAGCCGGTGACGGCGAGTTGGAGCACTGCGTCGCCGAGGAACTCGAGCCGCTCGTATGACTCCGCGTTGGGGTGCTCGGCGACGTAGGAACGGTGCAGCAGCGCCTGGCGGAACAGCACGGGGTCCTTGAATCGGTAGCCGATGGCTTCCTCGACGTCCGGCGGCAATCGAGGCTCACCCATCGTCAAGTTGCGACTCTGCCACCGCCTCGAGGCCGGCGGCGATCCTCTCCATCAAGCCGTCATCGACGCCCTCGGCCGCCAGACCGATGGCGTTGCGGATGGCGACTCGTGACGACGAACCGTGTGAGATCACGACGACGCCTTTTGTGCCGACCAGGTGAGCACCGCCGACCCCTTCGGGATCGAGCGTCCGGCGAAACTCCCCGAATGCCGGCAGCAACTGCTCGACCGGATCACGCAACTCGGGCCTGAACAGCGCTCGGTTGAGCAACTTCAGCACCATTTGGGCGGCGCCTTCGGCCGTCTTGAGCAGCACGTTGCCGGTGAAGCCGTCGGTGACGAACACGTCGGCGGTGTCGGTGGCGAGGTCGTTACCCTCGATGTTGCCGACAAAGGTGATGCCCGAGAGCTCGCTGAGCAGCTGGTAGGCCTCTTTGTCGAGATCCCGACCCTTGCCAGCTTCTTCTCCGATGTTGACCAAGCCAACCCGCGGCGGATCGACATAGAAGTGCACCTGGGCGAGGGCAGCACCCATGACGGCGAACTGCACCAAATGCTCGGGCCGACAGTTCACGTTGGCGCCGGCATCAAGGACAATCTTGCCCGTAGGGAACAGTGAGGCGATGGCCGGTCGACTAATGCCTGGCAACCGCCCGATGACAAAGGCCGCCGCGGCGAGGGCTGCCCCAGTGGAACCTGCAGAGACGAGTCCTCCGGCTTGACCGTCCGCTACCAATCTGGCGGCGACGGTGATCGAGGCGTCCTTCTTCTCGCGGATGGCGGCGGCGGGGTCTTCTCCCATCGCGATGACTTGGGAAGCGTGCGCGATGGGGATCACCGCGCTGGCCTCGGCAAGCAGCGGGGTCAGTAGCGCACTGTCGCCGACCAGGATTACTTGAACGCCGTCGGCTGCCGCGTCGACCGCGCCATGCACGATCTGCTCCGGCGCATGATCGCCACCCATTGCGTCGATGGCGATCCGTGACATGGTGCCGATCGCTACGAGGTCGGAATGACTTCGCGGCCCTTATAGGTGCCGCATTCGGGGCAAGCACGGTGCGGAATGTGCTTCGAATTGCACTGCTGGCACACGACCAGAGTCGGCGCGCTCACCTTCCATCCGGCCTTGCGCCGCCTGGTGCGGGAGCGCGACATCTTCTTTTTGGGTACCGCCATTGCGAACCTCGTCTCGGGTCATTTTCCCTCGTCGAGCAGGTCTTTCAAGACCGCAAACGGCGAAGAAGTCTCGCCTTGCTCCTCAGGGGTGGGTGTATTCAAGTCGGTTTGGGGACTATCAACAAGTCCCTCGCATTCGTCGGGGCAGGTTGGCACCAGCGGCATCGCCAGCAACACCTCGTCGCGCAGCATGGGCTCCAGGTCGAGTTCGTCCCCGGAATAGGTGTAGTCGTCCTCGTCTGCGCGCGACGTGTCGACGAACAACTGGTCGACGGGAACATCGGCTTCTTCGTCCCACTCGTCGAGACAGCGATGGCAGGTGTGATGGACCGTGACGGTCGCCGTGCCGTGCACCCGGATCCCCCCACTCAGCGCCGACAACTCCAGTTCAGCCTCGAGAGCCGGCTCCGCCACCACCCGCGACATCTCAACCCCCCAGTCAACCTCAGCAGTGACCCCCACCGCCCGCGGCAAAACCCGCTCCCGCCGCAAATCCGCAACGTTGAAAAGAAATGGTGACCGACTCATAGAGGGTGATTGTATGCGCCAAACTCCCCCAACCCGAGTTCGCCCGAAGACCAAGGGGGGAGTCTGAGGGGGGCGGATTCATCCGGCCCCCCTCAGTTGGGTTGGAGCCGGCTCCGCCGGTCCAACCCGACAATGAGGGCGGCCGAAGGGCCGCACCGCTAACTCGAGCGCAGCCCGCTGCGCTCGAAATCAGATTGGCGCGTCCGGCCCCGGTGGCAGGCTCTGGTGGAGTTCGGCGCGGGACTCGCGCACGTAGCGCAGAAGTTCGCCGAGGATGGCTTCTGCCTCGGCGAGGCGCCGCTCGGCGTGGTCCTCTGCCTCGAGGCGAATCCGGCGGGACTCGTTCTCGGCGTTGCGCACCAGCGTGTTGGCCTCTTGAACCGCCTCCTCGACGATGTAGGACTCCGAAACGAGTTCCTCGGAGCGGACCTTTGCCTTGGCGATGACCTCACGGGCCTTCTCGTTGGTGCGGCCGATGTAGTTTTCACGCTCACGCACCATCCAACGCGCCGCCCGCAGCTCCTCGGGCAAGCCGGCGATGACCTGATCGAGCACTTGGGTGAGCGTCGACTTGACCCCCTGGAGCTGCTCGAGGAACTCGTCCTTGCTCACCATCACAGACGAGGAAAGCGGGACTGTACGAGCGGCTTCGACCTCACCAATCATGTCTTCGAGGACCTCGGCGGAATCGATCTCGGCCCGCTCGAGCATGTCGAGAAGTTCGCCGGGAATCGGCGGCGGCTCTTTGCGATCGGCGTCATCGGTCATGTCGCGTACCTCTCCTTGATGGCAACGGCGACGTTGTCGGGCACGAGGTTATCGATTGCGCCGCCGAGTCCGGCCACTTGCTTGACGAGCGACGACGACAGGTACCCGTACTCGGGTTTCGTAGCCACAAACAGCGTAACGATGCCGGACAGGTGTCGGTTCATCTGGGACATCTGAATCTCGTAGTCGAAGTCCGTCATCGCCCTCAGCCCTTTGACGATCACGTTGATGCCGCGCTCCGCGGCGAAGTCGACGAGGAGGCCGTCGAATGCGTCGACCTCGACGTTGCCCCACTCGGCACAGCACTCGCGCAGAATCTCCATCCGCTCCTCGTCGCTGAACAAGGGAGACTTCGATGGGTTCCGAACGATGGCCACCAGGACCCGATCAAAGATCGAAGCGCACCGTTCGATGACGTCGAGGTGCCCCTTGGTCGGTGGGTCAAAACTCCCGGGCACTAGTGCCGCGATCACGCGTTCTCCTTCTCAAACCGCCACAGTTCGGTGTCCCCGTACCGACGGCGATCCGTCTGCACCAGACCTGCTGGAAGAGCCGGCGCCCCTCCGCCGTACCGACGATGAACCACCACCGTCGCGGCATCCGAGAGACTTGGCGCCAACTGTTCGAGGACCGTTGCCAGCGACGCTAGCGGGAGGGCGTAAGGCGGGTCAACGAATGCCAGGTCAAACGTGTCGTGGACACGGGCGAGGAACGCGCCGACATCCTCGCTGACAACGTCTCCGCCGAGTCCTACGGCGTCGATGTTCTTGCGTAGCGCCCCGAGGGCCGAACGGCCCTTCTCGACGAAGACAACGCGGCTGGCACCCCGGCTGAGCGCCTCGAGACCGATTGACCCGGTCCCGGCGTAGAGGTCGACCACGTCCGCATCGACGACCCTTCCTCCAAGCGATGAGAACAAGGCTTCCTTGGCGCGACCCGTCAGCGGCCGGGTGTCGCCTCCGGGTGGTGAAACCAATCGGCGCCCTTTGGCGGACCCGGCGATGATCCTCATCGGCGGGCTCCGTCCGGCCCGGCGCGGCGGAGCGGGCGCGGGGCTAGCTGCGGAATAGCCATTCTTCGTCCTTGCCGAGGAGGGCTTCGACTTCGGCAGCGATTTCGGGGTGGGCCTGCAGATCGGGATCGGCGGCCACCAGGGCGAACGCTTCCTTGCGGGCCGTGACCAGCACGTCGGCGTCCTTGAGGATGTCGGCGAGCTTGAGATCCTTCACGCCGGCCTGGCGGGTTCCAAACACTGTGCCTTGGCCGCGGATCCGCAGATCCTCCTCGGCGAGCCGGAAGCCGTCGGTACTGGCGACCATTGCGGCCAGACGCTCCTCACCCTCGGGCGTCGTCGGGTCCGCGACGAGCACGCACGTGGCCGCGTGGGCGCCGCGTCCGACCCTGCCCCGCAGCTGATGGAGCTGGCTCAGGCCAAACCGATCGGCGTCTTCTACAACCATCACAGTGGCGTTGGGCACGTCGATGCCAACCTCGATGACGGTCGTGGCCACCAAGACATCGATGTCACCAGCCCGGAAATCGTGCATGACCCGGTCCTTGTCGGCCGGACGGAGTTGCCCGTGGATGAGGCCCAGCCGCAGTTCGGGGAACACCTGCCGAAGCCGTTCGTATTCGGCGGTGGCCGACACGACCTCGAGCTTGTCGCTGTCGTCCACGAGCGGGCACACCACGAAGACCTGCCTGCCGGCAGCCGCTTCGCGCCGGACCAACTCGTAGACTCGCTCGAGCGACGGGGGGTCGCTCCCGACGTGGTGGGTCTCCACCGGCGTGCGGCCGGGAGGCAACTCGTCGAGGATCGAAACGTCGAGATCGCCGTAGAGCGTCATCGAGAGGGTCCGTGGGATGGGTGTCGCCGTCATGATCAGCAAGTCGGGATCGTACGACTCCGCCTTTTCCCGCAGGCTGACCCGCTGGTAAACCCCAAAACGATGCTGCTCATCGACGACGGCCATGCCGAGCCGGTCAAAGTGCAGCCCCTCTTGGATGAGGGCGTGGGTACCGACGACGAGGTCGACGGTCCCGTCGCCAATCCAGGCGACGACGTCTGCTCTGCTCGCCGCGCCGGGCGGCGTGAAGTTGGTCTCCGCGGTGTTGGATGTCAGCAGCGCCATACGCACAAAGGGCCGGTCGCCGGCCTCATCCTGCGAGCCCGCTTCGAACAGGCTATCCATGCCCGCCGGCGCCGACGGATCTTCCAGCGGCGGAGCAAGCCGGGCCCCATCGAGCAAGTCCCGGATGCCCAGGAAGTGCTGTTCGGCGAGGACCTCGGTCGGGGCCATGACGGCGCCCTGATAGCCACTCTGGATGGAGGTCAGCAGTGCGGCAACCGCAACCACAGTCTTGCCGGAGCCGACCTCTCCCTGGAGCAGTCGGTGCATGGCATGAGAGCCAACCATGTCGCGCTGGATCTCATCGATGGTCCGCCGCTGAGCACTCGTCAGTTCATACGGCAGCGCCGCGATGAAGTCTTTCACCAGGAAGCCGTCGCCGGTGTGTTCGACGCCGTGCGACTCGTCGATTTGGTGTTGCTTGCGCAACGCCAGGGCGGCTTCGAGGCGGAACAGTTCGTCGAACACCAGCCGGTGCCGGGCCGCATCGGCATCGGCTTTCGAGTTTGGGAAGTGGATGTCGGCAATCGCCTGGTCACGCGTCACCAGTTTGAGCCGTTCCCGCATTTCGTGCGGCAGGATCTCGAGGATCGGCCGCGAGCGCCGCAAGGCATTCGAGATCGAGGTCCTCATCTGGAAGGGGCGGAGTCCCCCGGCGGACGAGTGGATCGGCACCACCCGGCCCGTCACCAATGAGTCGTCGCCCCAAGTATCCACATCGGGGCTCTTCATCTGCAGCTTCCCGCGAAACCGCTCGGCCTTCCCGGACAGGACGACCTCGGTCCCCTCTTCGATCCTCAGGTAGGGGTTGAACCACATGGCGGTGACCACGCTGGTGCCGTCCGTGATCACGGCGGTGATCATCGTGCGCCCCCGCGAGATGCGGCGCCGATTGACCGAACGAACCGAGCCGCCGACGGTGACCTCTTCGCCTAAGGGCACGGCGGCGAGGTCGAAGATCTGGGACCGATCCAAGTAGCGGCGGGGCACATGCAGCAGGAGATCCGCAACGCTGTGGATCCCGGCATCGCCGAGTTTCTTGGCCGACTTGGGGCCGATCCCTTTGACCTCCGTGGCGGCTACGCCACTCAGGAAGGCCAACGACCGTCCCCTGGATTGATTTGGCCCAGACATAGCCCAAGAGCATACGACCGCCCTGTGCCGAGACACGGATGCCGTGCCGAGGTCGGCTCAGCGGGGGTATCGTGAGGACCACGTTGCGGTGTTGGGAGGTTGTGCTGTTACACTCCCGCCCGCTTCAGGAGGTCTCCCCAACATGTCTTATCGCTGTGAGGTTTGCGGCAAAGAGCCGTGGGTCGGCAAACAGGTCAGCTTCTCGCACAAGCGCTCCAGCCGCCGCTGGTTGCCGAACATCCAGCGCGTCCGCGTGAAGCACGGCAGCAACTCGAAGCGAGTTCGGGTCTGCACGTCGTGCATCAAGGCGGGCAAGATCGAGAAGGTCTGACAGTGCAAGGCGTCGTCAAGGTCTACGACCCTGAGACCGGCGTCGGCGTCATCGTGCGCGACGACAACCAGGCCGAGGTCTTGCTTGGCCCCGGATCACTCTCCGGCTCGCTCTTCCGAACCCTTCGCCAGGGGCAACGCGTCATCTTCGACACCGAGGAGCGCGACGGCCGCCTTTACGCGGACCGCCTTCGCTTCGGCTCCGACGGCTACTGACGCGGCCGCTTCGCCACAGGCCTCCTGCCACGGTGGTGCCTGATGTGAGTCAGCGCGCTTGTCGGTATGATCCAATCAGATGACAAGACCGGACTGAATCGACGGAAGGGGTATCGAGTGGTCGAGGCATTCATCCTGATCCAGACGGAAGTCGGCAAGGCACTCGAGGTTGCCGAAGAGATCGGTCGCATCAGCGGGGTGACATCGTCGGAGGCGGTCACGGGCCCCTACGACGCGATCGTGCATACCCAGGCTGCCGATGTGGACTCGCTCGGCAAGATGGTCGTGGCCCGCATCCAATCGGTCGACGGCATCACGCGAACCCTCACTTGCCCCGTCGTCAAGATGTGATGCCAGACGCATTTCGCGTTCCTGCGGCGAGTTCGCCATGAAACGACTCCTCCTCGTCGTCGTTGCAGCCCTGCTCGGCTCCGCCGCGGGCAACCTCATCCGCAAGTCCTTCATCGCCCCCGAAACGGGCGGCGCTGAAGGCAAGGAGTCGGAACTCGTCATCACGGGTTCGTTGGTGGGCAGTGCGGCCGCGGCGCTCGCCGGGCTGCTTTCTCGGCGATGGGGATGGGCAATCGCGTTTGCCGCATCGGCAGCGCTCACGGCGGCGACCGGCGAAGAACTCGATCATCGCGTTGCCGGGATCACAGGGCGACGCGAACCCAGCGGCGTCAGCGGTTGACGGCGAGTTCCACGAGTACGTTGCACAGCTCCGGGTAAGCCAAACTTGAGGCCTCCCACATCTTCGGGAAGCCGGAAATCGGGGTGAAGCCCGGCATTGTGTTGACCTCATTGATGAGAAAGCCCCGCCCTCGCTCGAGGAAGAAATCGACCCTGGCGAGGCCACGACACTCGAGAGCGGTGAATGCCCGAGCCGCGAGATCTCGCACACGCTCGACCTGCGGCGACGTCAACTCGGCGGGTGTGACAAACCGGCTGGTGTCATCGTGGTATTTGCTCTCATAGT
Organism: uncultured Acidimicrobiaceae bacterium; assembly: GCA_964465915.1. Classification (GTDB taxonomy): domain Bacteria; phylum Actinomycetota; class Acidimicrobiia; order Spongiisociales; family UBA5794; genus CAVPHV01. Next base: position 1,796 of record CAYXMJ010000049.1, on the reverse strand, counting down.
CGTACCACTCGCCCTCGATCACGATCTCGCCGGGATTCGACACCCGCGGACCCTCCAACACGGCGACCTCGATCTCGCGACCTCTGATGGCTTGTTCGACCATCACCTTTGGTCCGTGCCGCAACGCGGCTTCAATGCCTTCCTTCAGTTCAGGCTCGCTGGCTGCCCGCGAGACGCCTACCGACGAACCCAGCTGAACCGGTTTCACGAACACAGGGAGCCCGATCTCGGCAACGACCCTGGCCACAACGGCGGGGGTATCGGAGAACTCCTCTTCACGAACGACGGTCCACGGCGCCGTCGGCAATCCAGCTTGGACGAGGATCTGCTTTGTGAGGTCCTTCTCCATGGCCACCGCAGACGAAAGCACATCGCACCCGACGTACGGGGTCCCGGCTATCTCGAAGAGGCCCTGGATCGTGCCGTCTTCGCCGTAGGGTCCATGGAGTACCGGGAACACAACGTCGAACCCGATCTCGTCTGTCCCGCTGCTCAGCGTCCCCGACGGCACCCGCAACGAGACCGGTCGACCGGTCGCAACGAGCGGTTGCCGGGAGCGATCAGCGAGGTGCCACTCTCCCCTGCGGTCGATTCCCACGAGGATCACTTGATGTCCCCCACCCTCGAGCGCCCGCATGACGGCGAAGGCGGAAACACAGGAAACCTCGTGCTCCGCCGATCTGCCGCCGAACAGAAGTAATACGCGTGCCATGCCGAAGAGGTTACCGTGACTAGCGACATGCTCCCGGGAAATAGAGGAAGCGCCGCGGTGAGCGACCGCGACCTGTTCATCGGGTATCGGATTCGCGTCATCTACATCGGCCTGCTGGTCTCCTGGCTGGCCGTGATCGCCTATGCCGTCGCCGCATCGCGCCACGACGGCCCAGACAGCGGTCAGCTACTCCTCAACGTTCTCCTGCTCGCCGGTGGCGTGCTGCTGCTCACCCTCACGCCATGGCGTAGCGTGCTGGCGACCCGCTTTGGTGATCCTCTCATCTTGATTTGGTGCACCCTCGCCGTCACGGGACTCCTCCTCGGCGGCGAACTCCGCAGTGATGAACCGATCGTGGCCGCTTACCTGGCCATCATCGTCTTCGCCGGAGCACTGCTCGTCGCTCCGGTGATGCTCGCATCCATCGGTGCCATTGCGGCGACCGGCTATCTCCTCGCGCTCGATCGCTCGCCTATCGAGCTGTCGAACGGCCAGATCGCCGCTCGCCTGATCGCGTTCCTGCTGGCGATGGCATTCACTCTGATCACGGCACGTGGCATCAGCCGCGAGCTGCGGGTTACCCGGCAGCAACTCGAGGTCCTCGACGACGAGAGCCAGGAAGTTGAGCGGCGGCGTCAAGAGCTCGATCAGCTGTATGCGGTATCGCGGACGATCGGGATGGGGAGCAAACTCGCCGAGGTACTCCCCGAGTTGGTCGGGCGGGTGGTCACCGCGGTCAATGCCAAGATCGGACTCGTCTTCCTCTATCGCCCTTCCGATGAGGCCCTCGAACTCATCTCGCCGGTCTGGGTGGCAGGACACACGCTGAAGGCCGAGGGCTACACGCTACCGCTCACCGATCCGGGCAGTGTTCAGCGGGTGTTCACGAGCGGTGAGCCACTTGTGCGCAACGACCTCGTCCATGCCGGACCCGCCGATTCGCTCCTGACAGATCTGGACACGACCCGGGTGGCCGCGGTTCCGCTGCGGATCGAAGCCAGGCCTATCGGCGTGTTGATGGTGGCCGACAAGGCCACCGGCAACTTCAACGACGACGACATCGAATCGCTCGAGTCGCTCGCCG
>CAYXMJ010000048.1:0-16748 GCA_964465915.1 uncultured Acidimicrobiaceae bacterium | reverse complement strand
AACCCGAAGCCGGCGAGATCAACTGCGTAGACGTGGTGGTGTTGCGACAAGTCCTTCGTTACGTACCACCAGTTCAGATACGAACCGCCGAGACCGTGGATGAGCACGACCGGCGGGCCATCACCGCCGTAGTCCATGTAGTGGAACGGTCCGTTGAGGTCGATGATGTGTGAGGTCGCCATCAGCTGTGCCCTTCCGGCCCGATCGTCCCCGCCTTGGGAGCGAACTCGCCGGCTACGACAAAGACACCGCGGCTGCGGGCACGCACCACACCATCGCTGACTGCCTCGCCCTGGACGACGGCCTTGCGATCACTCGCCTCTGCCACCTGGGCTCGCAGGTGCAGCATGGTTCCGACCGGGGTCGGCTGCGGATAGGTGACGGTGAGTTCGGCAGTGACGGCGAGGGGGAGCGTGTCGACCCCGAGCCGCTCCTTGAGATGCCACGCCGCCGTCCAGGCGCTGTGACAGTCGAGCAACGTTGCGACGACGCCGCCGTTGATGAAACCGTGGATCGCCTCGTACCGAGCATCGGGCTCCCACTTGGCGATGAGCGCATCGCCATCGACGAAGCTTCCGATGCGCAGCCCCTGCTCGTTGGCCGGTCCACACCCGAAGCATGCGCTCCAGGGTGTGAACTGCTCTTGGAGGCTCGTTGTCATGGTGCCTGCAGGGTACCCCGCCGACGGGGATGGTTCAGCGGTAGCGGGCTCGTCGACCCCGCCGGCTGGCGAGCACCGCATTACCTCCCCAGATCACCAGCAATGCCCCCAGGATGCCAAACATGATGCCGCTCGAGGGAAGCACCATCACGATGAGGATCAGCCCGGTGAGCAGGACCCTCCATCCGATTGCATATGAGTCGTTTCGCATGTCGGCAACGTACCGGTTGGGTGTGACACGAACCGTCGCGCTCCTCGGCGCGGGGCGGCCTCACCCCGTGCCGCCGTCGATCTGCTCTCTGATGATGTCCGTATGGCCGACGTGGCGGTCGGTTTCCTCGAGCATGTGAACGATCACACTCCGAGCCGACTCGCCAACTCATGTCGGGGAAACTACGCGTCGGCTCGGTTGGTCGTGCTCGATGGTTGCGCACTACCGTCGACGCCCAGGGTCCCGGAAGGAGATTGATCGTGAACATCGAGGGCGGTTCGGCCATCGTCACAGGTGGTGCTTCCGGCCTGGGGGCGGCAACCGCTCGCAGGCTTGCCCGCGACGGGATGAAGGTCGTGGTGCTCGACCTCCAGGATGCGCTTGGCGAGGAGCTGGCTTCGGAGATCAACGGTGTGTTCGTTCACGCCGACGTGACCGATGCCGACCAAGTGCAGGTCGCCGTTGACGCCGCGATCGAGATGGCTCCGCTGCGGGTGCTGGTCAACTGTGCCGGGATCGGGCCCCCGGCCCGCACCGTCGCTCGTGACGGCACCCCGCACGACCTCGGCCACTTCACCACCGTCATCGTTATCAACCTGGTCGGCACCTTCAACTGCATCCGGCTGGCCGCAGCTGCCATGGTCACAAACGAGCCGATGGATCACAACGAGCGTGGCGCCATCGTCAACACGGCGTCGGTAGCCGCCTACGACGGCCAAATCGGCCAGGCCGCCTATGCGGCGTCGAAGGGCGGCATTGTCGGGATGACCTTGCCGGTCGCCCGCGACCTGGCCTCGGCCGGAATCCGGGTCAACACGATCGCCCCTGGGATCATCGACACGCCGCTGCTCGCCGGTCTCCCCGAGACGGCGCGCGAATCACTCGCCCAGCAGGTGCTGAACCCGAAGCGGCTGGGTCGGCCCGACGAGTTTGCCGACCTGGTGCATCTGCTCGTCACCCACAGCTATATGAACGGCGAAACGATCCGGATGGACGGCGGGATTCGGATGGGCCCGAAGTGACCTCCGAGCCGCACAGCCTGGAAACGCCACAGATCGATCCGGATGCCTTCGTGGCGCCCGGGGTCCATGTCTACGGCGACGTCACCATTGGGTCTTTTGCCGTCGTGATGTTTGGAACCGTGATGAGGGCCGAGGTCGACCGGGTTGTCGTTGGGGCCTACAGCAACATCCAGGACAACTCCGTGCTGCATTGTGACGAAGGGATCCCATGCCTGATCGGCGAGCGGGTCACCGTCGGGCACGCCGCCGTGGTGCACGGTGCAACCATCGGCGACCACTGCCTCGTTGGGATCGGAGCCCGTGCGCTGAATGGGTCAGAACTCGGCGAAGGCGCCTGGCTGGCGTCGGGAGCGGTGCTTCCCGAGGGCCGAGTTATCCCGCCCTGGACGCTCGCCGTCGGGCTACCGGCCAAGCCGTTGCGTGAGCTGACCGAGGCAGAAATCGAGCGGCAACGCAGCGGGGTCGACGACTACCTGCGGCTCGGTGCGACCTATCGGGAGATGTTTCGCTAGCCGGTAGGGACTAGTCCCTTGATGGGAATTTGGTTTGACGCTGCGATTTTGGCGGCGTTTGGTCGATACATGAAGCAGGACGACTGGAGGGTCGGAAGGCATCACCGCCGACGAAGAGCGACCTCACATGAGTCCGACAGAAACCGGACCAGGCGCACCACCGCTCACCGCTCGTGGCCTGGTCAACGTTCCAGATCTGGCCCAGCCCTGGCACACCTTCCGCGCCGTCATGGGCACGATGACCGTCTTCACCGGTGTCGCGCTCGGCGCGCTGTGGGGATGGGCCGGTGGCTTCATCGCCGCTGCCCTCGCCGCGGCTGCCGTAGTCGATGCACTGATCCGGCGCAGGGAGCCACAGCGTTCGGCGCTACCGGCAATGCTTCTCGACATCACCATGATCGGGGTCGCCATGGTCGTCGTTCAGCTCGAACCCGCCGGCATTGGAGCTCCGTTCATCTACATGCTCGTCGTTCCGGCCTTGTTGCTGTCGTGGGGCCAGGCGTGGTGGGTCATGGCCTACGGCGCCGCCTGGACGGTGCTGGCCCTCATCGGCGTCGAGGTTGTCCCGTTCCCAGACGTCGCCACCGCGCCGGAGGTGATCACTGCCATCTCCTATGTCATCTTTGCCAGTCTCACCGTTGCGCTCGTCGTTGTGGTTTCCGGGGCCCTCGACCGGTCCCGCCGCTCCCGCGACCAATTCCTCGCCTCGATCAGCCACGAGATCCGCACCCCACTCACATCGATCCTGGGATGGTCGCGTTTGCTGCGTGACGAGCACAGCGCCTTGGGGGAGGAGGACAAGGACGAAGCGCTGCGGCTCATCGAGTCTGAGGCAACTGAGGTGACCGACATCGTCGAGGAGTTGCTGACGGCCGCCCAACTCGACAGTGGTGCTCTCACGGTTCGCAACCGAAGGATCGACCTCGCTGAGGAGGTCGCCACCGTGCTGCTGGCCAAGTATCTCGACCCGGCCGACGCCATCGCGGTCGATGGCAGTGCCGCCGAGGCCTGGGCAGACCCGCTGCGGGTCCGCCAGATCATCCGAAACCTGGTCACCAATGCCACCCGCTACGGCGGAAGCGAAACCTGGATCAACCTCTCGAGCGACGACACGTGGTGCACCCTGGCCGTATCCGACAACGGCTCGGGGATCCCGCCGGAACTCGAACACCACATCTTTGATCCGTTCATCCAGGCCGGTCAGGCCCGCGGCACCCTGCAGCCCATCGGGCTCGGCCTAACGGTCTCTCGACACCTCGCCCATCTGATGGGCGGCGAGCTCTCCTACCGGCGCGAGGCCGGCGCCACCAGGTTCGAGCTCAAGGTTCCGGTCGCCCCACCTGGGGGTGGGAGCGTGGACGTCACGGATCGAGATTCCGCCGCAGCGTCCCGGCCGAAGGGATCCTCGCACTCTTCAGAGTCGCAATAGCCGCCGGCCCACCTCGAACGAGTACCGTTTGGGCTATGAGCACGCTCTTGATCAAGAACGCCACCGTCCTGGCGACTATGGACGGAGACCGCCATGAGATTGCCGACGGAGGTCTCTATGCCGTTGACGGGTTCATCGAGCAAGTCGGTCCCACGGAACAGCTGCCGGCGACCGCCGATCGGGTCGTCGATCTTGCGGGTCATGTGGTCCTCCCCGGGTTGATCAACACCCACCACCACTTCTACCAAACGCTGACCCGCGCCGTTCCTGGGGCACAGGACGCCGGTCTGTTCGACTGGTTGCGTACCCTGTACCCGATCTGGGCGCGGATGACGCCGGACGATATCTGGGTCTCCACCCAGGTTGCCCTTGCCGAGTTGGCATTGTCGGGCTGTACGACGTCGTCCGATCACCTCTACCTCTATCCCAACGGTTCGGCGCTGTCCGACGAGGCCCATGCGGCGGCCGAGGTCGGGATGCGGGTCCACCTGTCGCGCGGTTCGATGAGCCTGGGTGAGTCGAAGGGCGGGCTGCCACCGGACTCGGTGGTGGAGGACGAGGACGTGATCCTGCAGGCGAGCGCCGACGCTGTTGACGCGTTCCACGACCCTGCTCCGGGGGCGATGACCAGGGTCGTGATCTCGCCGTGCTCGCCGTTCTCGGTCACTCCTGAGCTGATGCGCCGGGCGGCGGACCTCGCTCGCGAGAAGGGCGTGCACCTCCACACTCACGTCGCCGAGACGCTTGACGAAGAGCAGTTCTGCCTCGAGACCAGCGGGATGCGGCCGGTCGAGATGATGGAGGACCTCGGCTGGGCCGGACCGGATGTCTGGTTCGCCCACGGCATCTTCATCAACGATTCCGAGATCGCCCGGATGGCCGTCGACGGCACGGGTGTCGCCCATTGCCCTTCGTCGAACATGCGGCTCGCCTCGGGCATTGCCCCGGTACGCAGGTACCGCGCCGCCGGGGTTCGCCTGGGCCTCGGCGTCGACGGGTCGGCCAGCAACGACGGCAACCACATGATCGGTGAGGCTCGCCAAGCCATGCTGCTGTCACGACTAGCAGCATCACCCGCTCTCGAGGGCGGTGAGTTGCTCACAGCCCGCGAGGCGCTGGAGATCGCCACCCTCGGCTCTGCGGCTGTGTTGGGCCGCGATGACGTTGGTTCGCTCGAGGTCGGCAAGTGTGCCGACTTCACCGCAATCTCGCTCGACCGCATCGAGTACGCCGGTGCCCTCCACGATCCAGTAGCGGCAGTGCTGTTCGCCGCCCCGGCGACCGTTGACCACACCTACGTTCACGGCAAGCCGGTGGTCAGCAACGGCCAGGTCGTCACCCTGGATCTGCCTGCGGTTATTGCCCGTCACAACGCCGCGGCGACCCGACTCCTCGCCGGCTGAGCCTGCGATATCGGCAACAGAACCCGCCCCGGGATAGCCGAGGCGGGGTCATCCGCTGCCAGACGGCGGCTATTTGGCGGCCGCCGACTCGCGCTCGAACAGGTGAGCGTTGTGCAGGAAGCCGTGCACGCTGAACGATTTGGTTGCCTCGTCGTGGTGTGGCGGGAACACCAGGTAGGCAGCACCGGCACCGATCAGGCAACCTGCGCCACAGATGAAGAACGCCAGCGGGAAGTTGCCGAGGTCACCAAGCCATCCACCGAGGATCGGGAAGATGATGCCGCCTGCGCCGTAGCTGAGGAACACCCACGGGTAGTTCTTGCCCACGGCTCCATCACCGAACTCGTCGGCAGTGAGTGCGGGGAACAAGGCGAAGTTGCCGCCGAAGTTGAAGCCGATCAGAGCGGCGGCGAGGTAGAGCGTGAACTCGTTGCCGGCCATCGTCGTGAACAACAGCAAGAACACACCCTGGCTGGCCGCCATGATGACGACGGACCGCTTGCGGCCGAGCCTATCGCTCATGCTGCCCCACGCCAGACGACCGATGCCGTTCGCCAGGCTGAAGAAGACCGCCATGGCGGTTCCGGCGATGGCGCTGGCCTCCGTCGAGCTGACACCGTTCGCCTCGAGCGCTTCGATCGGGTAGAGCTTCATGAGGCCGATGGCCATGAGGCCCGCCCCGGCACTCACCATGAACGTGAGTGAGATGAGGTGGAACTGGGGGGTGCGTAGCATCTCGCGTGGCGTGAAGTTCTCGCCACCGGCACCGAGGGCCTGAGGCGGCGTGAAACCCTCGGGGAGCCATCCGGTCGGCGGGAACTTCATCCACAGGCTGCCGACCACGACCATGACGCCGAACATGACGCCGTAGACCATGAAGGTGCCGTCGAGTCCGATCCGGTCGATGAGCTGGCCCCATGACCCGGCGAGTTTGACCCAGCCGAGGGCCCCGAAACCGAACCCGGCCACGGCGACACCGGTGATCATTCCCTTGTGGTCGGGGAACCAGCGCATCCCAACCGCGATGGGAACGACGTAGGCGAGTCCGATGCCGGCGCCGGCGACGATACCGATGCCAACCAGGACCGTGAAGAAGTTCATGCCGTCCCCCAGACCGGCGATGAAATAGCCGACGCCAAGCGTGATGCCACCCATCATGGCGAGGCGTTGGGGGCCCCAGTCGTTCAGTTTGCGTCCGGCGAACACCATCACCAGAGCGAACGTGGCCAGGCCAACGGAGAACACGACCTGGGTGCTCAGTTTGGACCATCCACCCTCGTCCTTGAGGGCCGGGGTGAACACCGACCAGGCATAGATGGCGCCCAGGCAGAGCTGAATGAGCAACGCCCCGACGACGACTTTCCAACGATTGGCCGTTTCGGCCATGACTGACCCCTTGGTTGATTGGCTTTTGCCCCCAATGTATGGGTCGACGCCTCGGTCCAACAGGGTCCATTGTCGGAGCGCGTGGGCCGTTCGCCACCGGATTCTCCCGTTTGTGCGTGGTTGCGGCGCGGTTTCTGGTACTCCAGCCACGCCAGAACGGGGGGTGGACGGGACAGGCGTCGCTCGGGTTGCTAGTTTTGGGCCCGATGGATTTTGTGATGGCCCATGGGCTCGATGAAGCCCTTGCCGCCCGGGACGCAGCCCCCGGTTCTGAGCTGCTTGCCGGTGGGACCGACCTCATGGTGGAGGTCAACCTCGCCCACCATCGACCATCGTCAGTCATATCGTTGCGTCACGTTCCAGAGTTACGCGTGCTCGAGTCACGCCGCATCGGCTCAGGGGTCACCTGGGCAACCCTGGAGCGTTCCGACCTCCGGGCTCTGGCCCAGGCTGCCCGGACCGTTGGGTCCCCCCAGATTCGCGCCGCCGGCACGCTCGGCGGCAACATCGGCACCGCCAGCCCGGCCGGCGACGGGCTGCCGTGGTTGGCGGCCCTTGACGCCGATATCGAGGTGGCCTCGAAGAGCGGAGGGACCCGCCTGGTGCCGTGGAGCGACTTCTTCACCGGTGTGAAACGAACCTCGCTGGCAGACGACGAGATCGTGACAGCTGCCGTGCTGCCGGACCACATGCCGGATCAGCAGGAATTCGCCAAGATCGGCCCCCGCAATGCAATGGTCATTTCCGTGGTGTCGGCTGTGGTGATGCGGTGGGACGACGGCACGACTCGAGTGGCACTGGGATCGGTGGCGCCAACGCCGTTGCGGGCCAGGCAGGCCGAAGAGATGATCAGCGCTGAGGCCAATCCCTCCGACGCCGCGCTCGCCGAGTTCGCCAAGATGGTCGCCGCTGAGGTGCGTCCCATCACCGACCACCGCGCCACCGCCGAGTACCGGCGTCACTCCGCCGGAGTCCTCGCCCGGCGCCTGCTGGAAAGGTGCCTCGCCGCATGATTGTCACTTTCACCGTCAACGGAGAGACCCGGACAGCAAATGTCGCCGGTTGGGAATCGTTGCTGGCAGTGCTGCGTGACGACCTCGGCCTTCCCGGGTCGAAGAACGCCTGCGAGCAGGGCGAATGTGGCTCGTGCTCGGTTGTACTCGACGGCGAACTCGTTTGCTCCTGCCTGGTCATGACGAGCGATTGTGAAGGTGCCACCGTCACCACCGTCGAGGGATATGGCTCCGAAGACGAGGCTCATCCGGTGCAACAGGCGATGCTCGACGCCGGCGCCGTGCAATGTGGCTTCTGCACTCCCGGCTTTGTGGTTGCCGCCGCCCACCTCTATGAAGCGAACCCGAGTCCCGATGAGGACGAAATCCGCGAGGCCCTGTCGGGCAACATCTGCCGCTGCACCGGCTACGGTGCGATTCTGCGTGGTCTCGAGGCCCTCGCCGAGGAGGGTCGAGCGTGACCACCGAGACACGGGGCAGGGTTGCCGGCGGAATCGGCGAGAGCGTGCTCCGGCCCGACGGGGTGCCCAAGGTCTCCGGCAACTTCGCCTACGCCTCCGACTTGTTTGCGGCCGGCATGCTGTGGGGTGCCACCGTGCGCAGCCCCTATGCCCATGCCCGCCTCACTCGCCTGGACATCGGCCCGGCATTGGCGATGGGCGGGGTCCATGCCGTGCTCACCCAGGACGACGTCCCCGGCCTGCCCCTCTTTGGCCAGGACCACCAGGATCAGCCGGTTCTTTGTGACGGCGAAGCCCGATACTGGGGCGAGCCTGTTGCGGTTGTGGCCGCCGAGGACCTCGAGACCGCTCGTCGGGCGGCCGCGGCGATCATCACCGAGTGGGAGCCGCTCGAACCTGCGGTCGATCCCGAGGCGGCCGCGGCTGCGGGCGACGTCTTCAGAGATATGACGATCCGCCGCGGCGACCCTGCTGCGACCGGCTCTGTCGTGATCGAGGGCTACTACGAAACGGCGACCCAAGACCAGGCGCCGCTTGGACCGGAAGCCGGGTTGGCCATCCCGGATGGCGAGGGCGGGTTCGACCTCTACGTCACCAGCCAGTGGGTCCATGTCGACCATCGCCAGATTGTTGCCTGCCTCGACGTCGCAGACGATCAGATCCGCTGCCATCCCGCCGGGATCGGTGGTGCCTTTGGGGCACGGGAGGACATCTCGCTCCACATCCACATTGCCATGCTGTCGATGGTGACCGGCCGTCCGGTCAAGATGGTCTACGACCGCAGCGAGTCGTTCGTGGGACACGTCAAGCGACATCCGTCCCGCATGTGGTATCGCCACGAGGCCGACGAGAACGGCAAGCTGGTCAAGGTCGAAGCCCGCCTCATCCTGGACGGCGGCGCCTACGCCCACACCAGCCCGGCGGTGCTGGCCAACGCCGCCTTCTTCGTGGTCGGACCCTATGTGTGCGACAACGTAGTGGTCGATGCTGCCGCGGTCCGCACCAACAACCCACCGTGTGGAGCGATGCGCGGGTTTGGTGCGGTGCAGACTTGTTTCGCGTACGAGAGTCAGATGGATCGTCTGGCGGCGCGACTCGACATCGACCCGCTCGAACTGCGCCGCCGTAACGCCCTCGTTGCCGGTGATCCGCTGGCAACGTCCGGCCAGATCATCGAAGGTTCGCTGCCGACCCACGAGGTCATCGATGCCCTGGTGGCGATACCGCTGCCCGAACCTCTCGACAGCAGCGACCCGCGTCACCTGCCCGGTGGTACCGGGTTGACCACGCCGGCTTCGGCCGTTCGGCGTGGTGTCGGGTACGCCCTCGGTTTGAAGAACCTCGCCTTCTCCGAGGCGTTCGACGACTTCTCCGAGGCGCGGGTCGTTCTCACCGATGTCGGCGTCGAGGTGCATACCGCAGCCATCGAGGTGGGTCAGGGTCTGATCACGGTCTGCCAGCAGATCACCAGGACGGTGCTCGGCATGGAACACGTCGCCGTGATCTGGGATGACACGTCACAGATTGGATCGGCGGGATCCACCTCAGCGTCCCGCCAGACCCAGATGACGGGCGGCGCCGTCCACGCTGCGGCCCAGGGGCTGCGGTCCAAGCTGCTCGAGCAGTACGACGGCGACGACCTCAACGATGCGGGGGTGTGGCGGGCCGGTTCGGTGGTGGCGACCGTCGCCGACATCTGCGCGGACGGTCCGGTCGAACATTGGGTCCAGTTCCGGCACCCACCAACCTACGAGGTCGACGAGTTTGGGCAGGGCGATCCCCACGCCGGGTTTGTTGTTGCTGCCCATCGAGCCGTGGTCGACGTCGACCCCGAGCTTGGCCTGGTCAAGGTCGTTCAGATCGACACCGCTCAAGACGTCGGCAAGATCCTCAATCCGCAGGCTGCCCGAGGCCAGGTCGAGGGCGGGATCATGCAGGGTATGGGCCTTGCCGTGATGGAGGAACTTGTGGTCGACGACGGCGTCATCCGCAACCCAACGTTCACCGACTATCTGCTCCCCACGTTCCTCGACGCTCCCGAAGTCGACATGCGGTTCATCGAGGAACCCGACCACTGGGGTCCCTTCGGTGCGAAGGGCATCGGCGAGCCGCCCACGATCAGTTCCACTCCCGCAGTGGTCGCCGCCATCCGGGCTGCCACCGGCAAGGCACTCAACCGTGTCCCGGTCCGCCCCGAGGACCTCGCTCTCTAACCGTTTTGGCGGACATGGGCGCATTATGGTGCGCAGATGTCCGCCAAAACCCTCGTGGGGATCGTGCTCGCCGCAGGTGAATCGGCGCGGATGGGCAGCCCGAAGCAGCTGCTTCCGTTTCGGGGAACCACCTTGCTCAACTACGTCGTGCGACAGGTGGAGAATTCGCAGCTCGATGCCGTGGTGGTCGTCACCGGGGCGCACGGCGCAGCGGTCGAGTCACAGCTTCAGGCCGGCCGGGCGATCGTCGTTCGCAACCCTGATTATCGGCGCGGCAACGTGTCATCGCTATCGGTCGGCGCCGGCGCAATGCCCGATGCCGGCGCCGTGTTGCTGGTGAATGGAGACATGCCCGAGGTCGACACAGAGCTGATCGACCGTTTCGTCGGCATCTGGCACGAGGAACAGCCGTGGGCGGCGGTCGGGGAATACCGCGACGGGGTCGCTCATCCCTTTCTGCTCTCGGCAGCGGCGAGAGACGCGGTGCTCGGGACTCAGGAGCCGAAGGCGCTCTGGCGGCTCCTCGTCGCCGAACCCGCCGAAGTGGTTCGTCGGGTTCCGATCGATCGGCCCCGGCCGACCGACGTCAACACGGCCGAGGACTACGAAGCGCTGCTCGGGGAAGGATGGCCAGCATGAAGGTCTCGTTCAAGACCGGCGTCCATGACGGCCCGTGGGAAAAGACGCTTGCCGTGTGGCGTGCGGCCGACGAAGTCGAGCGTTTCGACGGGGGTTGGGTCAACGACCACCTCTACAACCCGTTCTATCCCACGCACTCAGACTCGCCGTGGGCGTTCGACGCCTTCACGCTGCTCGCCGGCCTGGCGCGGGAAACCACTCGGCTGCGGCTCGGCACGATGGTGGCCGCCAATCTGATGCGACATCCCGCGGTCGTTGCACGGATGGCCGTGACCATCGACCATCTCTCGAACGGGCGGTTCGACTTGGGCCTCGGCACCGGCTGGCACGAGCGCGAACACGCCGACTTCGGGATCGACCTGCTCTCAGTCGGGGGGAGGGTCGACGCTTTCGAGGAGGCATGCGAGGTCATCACCTCGCTGCTGAACGACGAAGTGACGACGTTCAGCGGCGAGTACTACCAACTCGACGCAGCCCGGGCTGAGCCCAAGGCAGTGCAGCCTCGGATCCCGATCGTGATCGGCGCCTCCGGCGAGCTCCGAATGCTGCGGATCGTGGCCCGCTACGCCGACCACTGGAACATCGACGACCCCGGTCCCGAGGTCCTCGCCCACAAGATCGAGGTGCTGGGGCGCCACTGCGCCGAGATGGGTCGTGACCCGGCGGAGATCGAGCATTCGGTGCAGTTCTGGGTCGATGACACCGTCGACGGCCTCAGAGACAAGGTGGTCGCTCTGCGCGATGTGGGTGCCGAGCATGCGGTGGTATCGCTGCGGCGGCCGGATCCCGCCCTCCTCGAGGCGGTTGCCGAGGCCCTAGCCGAGGTGTAGGTGCCGGACGGCTGGAACGTCCGGCACCCAACGTTCACTCAGCCGCTGACCACCGGAGCCATTCGGTCCGCACCATCCAGTCGTCGGTCCTGGTCTCAATCTCGACGACTCCGACCCAGGTTTCGCCGTCGCGGTCGATTTGGGCGGGGAAGGTGAAAGTGTCATCTCCGATCAGGGCGAAGTCTCCGGTTCGTTTGAGGTTGGCGGTATTCGGGCTGCGTTCGGCGACGTCGGCCTTGATCTCGTCTCGGCCCACGACCTCGCCGATCTCTGGGTCGGCGTGAGACCCGCCCTGGACATACAGAGCCGCGACGGCCTCAGGATCGTCGTCGTTCCATGCCGCAAAATACTCATCGACCAATTTGGTGGGGACGATCGACCAATTGAGCCATTCGAGGCGAGTGATGAGGGTTCCTCCGAACTCGAGCTCGACGATTCCAGCCCAGGTGTCCCCTTCCCAGTCGAATTGGGCGGGAAAGACGAACGTGTTGTCGCCGCTGATGGTGAGGTCTCCGGTTCTCAAAAAGTTGGAAGCGCTTCGGCCGCGCGCTTCGACATCGAGAGCGATGTTGTCGCGGCCAGAGGTGATCCCCTTTCCTGGGTCGCGGGCGACACCGTCTTCGGCATAGAGAGCTGCGACGGCTTCGCCATCGTCTGCGTTCCACCCGGCGCCGTGGGCGTCGGCCACCGCGGTCGCCGTGGCGAGGTCGATACTCTCGACCGCCGTCGTGGTTGCGGATTCGTCCGCTACTGACAGGTCATCACCCCCGGCGAACAGGGCAACGGCGCCGATGGTGATGAGGGCTGCGACGAACCCAGCCGCAAACGCCCAGGCCCAGGAACGAGATGGAGGGCGAGTTGGTGTCAGTGCGGCTCGTTGTGGTGGCTTGGTTGATGTGGTGGTCATGATGCCCCTCCGTTGCTCGATGAGGAGCGTTACCGCAGCCGCCGGGTCGGAGTCGATGAGATCACGGGGCCGCGGCACCGGGTTGGCGGTGCGCAGTGCGGTCTCGATGAGGATCTGTTCGTCAGGCGTCACGGATCTGCTCCCGTCCACGGCGGGATCGTTGTGTCCCGCTCATCGATACATGTCCGGCTCCGTTCCACACGCTGCGGAATTGGCGAAGCGCCTTCGCATAGCGTTGCTCTGCGGCGTGGCGCGAACAGCCCACCACCGCACCGATCTCCTCGTACCCGGCATCCTCCCAGAGACGCAACCTGAGCACTTCGCGCGGCCCGGAGGGGAGTTGCGCCAGGGCGGTGAGCACGGCGTCGTCCTCGGCTTGGCGCACCACCACCATCTCGGGTAGCAATGGCGGGTCGGTGGTCCCGATCCGGCCGAGCCGTGCGACCAATCGCCGCCAACGCCGGGCGCTGCGGTTTCGGTTCGCGAGCACGTTGTGGGCAACCCCGAAGAGCCAGAGACGGGTGCCTTCTGGCGGGACGTCGTCGATGCGTCGCCACGCTGTCAGGAACACGTCGGCGCTTGCCTCGACGGCGTCCTCCCGGTCGAGGCGCCGCAGAAAATAGGCGAGGACGTCGGGTTGGTGCTGCTCATACAGCAACTGGAACCGACCTTCCTGATCCATCTCGACCCCCGGGAACCGAACACCTCTTACATGTCCGGCTGGGCCCAATCGCTCTCTAGCAATCATCCATCGGCCCGCTCGCCACGGCAAGAGCACAAGGTCAACACCCACCGCATGGCGCTCCGGGGTAGACGGATGCACGCTACCTATGTCATGATTTGGGCAGGCTCTAGGAGGCTCCACCATCTCCGAACCGCCGTTACCACGAGACATCGAATCGCTCGTTGCGGCCTTTGGCCGCCTCAACCCGCCGGACCGGGTGCGGTTGCTGGCGCGAGCGGTTGAACTTGCCGACTGGACCGACCCTCCCAACGGCGTGGTGATCGGGACCATCTGGTACCGAGAGCGCATCGCGATGCCTAGCGATGCGGTGGTGGTCGCCAGGGTGGAGCGCGTCCACAACGGTGCGGCCGAGCTGGTGGCCGAGCAACTGATCGATCAGCCCGGCAATGTGCCGGTCCCGTTCCAGGTGCCGTTCGCCTCCGACGCCATCGACCCTTCCGATCACTATGCGTTGCGCGCCCACATTGCCGCCGGGGACCACGTGCAGTGGACCACGGAGGCGTCGGTGCCGGTGATCACTCACGGCGCTCCGAGTGAGATCGACGTGATGGTGATTCGGGTTCCGGCCGCCGTCGTTTGAGTCAGACGCCGGGCGCAATCGCGGGGGAGAAGGTCGCCCGTCTGGCGTGGCCGGCGAAGTCGAACGCAGGGTCCAGCATCCAGCGGAACGCCAGCCCATTCAGCGTGGCGAGCAGGACCTCGGTGCGCGCCTCGGCCTCGATGCGATCGAGGTCCGGTCGCTGGCGGAGCAAGGCATCGGCGAAGCGGGCGGTGCGCGACTCGTGGTGGCGGAACACTCGTTTGCCCAGCTTGCCATCCTTGATGGCCCCACTGACGGCGATCTGGAGATAGATCCTGGCGACGGTCGATTGGTCCTCGATGAACCGGATGTAGGCCTCGACCAGATCTGGCACCGTATCGGTGTTGCGCCCATCAGGATCGGGGTCGACGGCGGCGATGGCTTCGCCGACGACTCGCAGGACGACCTCTTCCTTGGAGTCGAACAGGTTGTAGAAGCTGCCGGCGCGTACCCCAGCCCGGTCGCAAATGGCCTTGAGGGTGGTGGCTTCCAGCCCTACTTCGCCGAGCAACTCCCGGGTACTTTCGGTGATGCGCGCTTCGGTGCGCAGACCGGCCTGGTAGCGGGCCATGAATCTCCCTTCGTGGTCACGATCTTAGTCGGACGACCGACGAATATTTAGCATCTACTCAAAATAGAGTGTATACTCAAAATCTGAATACAGCATGTTTTGCCCGCACCTGAGCGAGAGGGTTGAGATGAGCCACTACAAGACGAACCTTCGAGACATCGAGTTCAATCTGTTCGAGGCGTACCGGATGCAGGATTACCTCGGCACCGGACCGTACGCCGACATGGATGCCGATACCGCCCGTCACCTCCTTGCCGAGGTTGAGCGATTCTCGACCGATGTGTTCGCGGAGAGCTTCGAAGAGGGTGACCGGACCAAGATCGAACTTGTCGACGGGGAGGTCACCCTCCCGCCTGGGATCGTGCAGGCCATCAAGTCGTACTACGAGCAAGGCTGGGATACGCTCGGCCGTCCCCCGGCCCTCGGTGGCGTCGGCGCTCCGCCGTCGTTGCGTTGGGCCGCCCAGGAACTCATGGTCGGCGCCAACCCAGGCGCGTTCTTCTTCGTGGTCGGCACCCTGATGGGCAACGTGCTCTACGAGGCCGGCACCGAGGAGCAGATCGAGCGGTTCGTCAAGCCGATGCTGGACAACGCTTGGGGCTCGACGATGGTGCTCACCGAGGCGGACGCCGGCTCCGATGTCGGCGCCGGCACGACCAAGGCCATCGCGGTCGACGAGGAAAAGGGCATCTATCACATCGAGGGTGTCAAGCGCTTCATCACTTCCGGCGAAGGCGACTACACCGACAACATCATTCACCTCGTATTGGCCCGCCCCGAGGGCGCTGGCCCGGGCACAAAGGGCCTTTCGATGTTCATCGTTCCGAAGTTCATGGTGAACGAGGACGGCACGATCGGCGAGCGCAACGGAGTCGTGACGACCCGCATCGAGGACAAGATGGGGATCAAGGCCTCCACCACCTGCGAGCTGACCTTCGGTGCCGACGCCCCCTGTGTCGGCTATCTGGTCGGCATGACCCACGACGGTATCCGGCAGATGTTCAAGGTCATCGAGCACGCCCGGATGCTCATCGGCACCAAGTCGATCGCCACGCTCTCGACCGGCTACCTCAACGCACTCGAGTTCGCCAAGGAACGGGTGCAGGGTGCGGACCTCACCCAGGCGACCGACAAGACGGCGCCGCGCGTCGAAATCATCCGTCACCCCGACGTGCGCCGGATGCTGATGCTGCAGAAGGCCCATGTCGAGGGGATGCGGGCGTTGCTCTACTACACGAGCTGGGTCCAGGACCAGAAGAAGCTCCATCCCGATGACACCTATTTGGCGAAGCTCGATGACCTGCTGCTGCCGCTGGTGAAGGGCTATTCATCCGAGACGGCGTATACGCTGCTCGGCCAGTCCCTCCAGGTGTTCGGCGGGTCCGGGTTCACCAAGGACTACCCACTCGAGCAGTACATCCGGGACGTCAAGATCGACAGCCTCTATGAAGGCACCACCGGCATTCAGGCGCTCGACCTGTTCTTCCGCAAGATCGTCCGTGACCAGGGGCAGACCCTGATGCAGCTCGGGCAGGAGATCCTGCAAATAGTCAAGGGTGGCGCCGAGGAATTGGCCGTTGAGCGGGATCTGCTGGGAACCGCGCTCGAGGATGTCCAGAACCACGTCGGGGTGCTCGTCGGTCATTCGATGGCCTCGATGCAGAACCCGCCCGAGATCTACAAGACCGGCCTCCACGCCAATGCGTTGTTGGAGAGCCTGTCCGAGGTCGTTATCTCGTGGCTGATGCTGCGCCAGGCGGAGATCGCCATGGCGGCATTGCCGGATGCCGACGAGAGCGACCGGGCCTTCTACGAGGGCAAGATCGCGTCGGCCCGCTACTTCACCAGGCTCAACCTGCCCAAGGCTCGGTTGCGTCGTGAAGCCGCCGAAGTCGAGGATGCAGCCCTGATGGAGATGGCAGACGAAGCCTTCTAGGGATCCGACTGACAGCGGAAGGGGCGCCGGCAGCCGGCGCCCGGACCACAGGGGCTGGCTCCGCCAGTAGCCAGCCGGGCACGCATCCGTACCGGTATTGGATAGGAGCCCGACGCTGGACCTGCGTATGATGTCGTGAGTTCAGAAGGCCTCAGCGCAGTACCGAGGAGGGATCATGACGAGCGATACATCTGATCAAGGACTTGCCGGTGTTGGCCTGTTCGTTGCT
>CAYXMJ010000047.1:0-17218 GCA_964465915.1 uncultured Acidimicrobiaceae bacterium | reverse complement strand
CGGGACTGTCGGCGTCGTTCGGCTGGACGCCGCGGGCGCTTGGCAGAGGGAACCGCCCATCGATCTGGAACCAATTGGGCGAGAGCTCGAGTGCCCACAGGTGCGGCAGATCGACGGGAAGTGGTTCCTCATCTTCTCAGCACTTCCAGCGTTCTTCTCCGAGGAGATTCGCAGCCGCTACGGCGACCGGCTGCGGATGGGGACCTACGCCATGGTGGCCGATAGTCCCCAAGGGCCGTTCCGGTTCGAGCAGCCCGAACCGATCATCCCGGTCGACCACCCCGACCAGCTCTATGCCGGGCAAGTACTGGAGGTGGGCGGGCGTTCGTATCTGGCGGGCACCGTTTGGCGGGACGATTCGTTCGACTATCTGAACACGCCGATTCCGCTCCGGTGCATCGGGAACCGACTCGAGGTTGACCCTTAGGTCTCTCGCAACACGCGGGCGACCTCAAATCGAACCTGGAAGTCGGGGTCGGTTTCGAGGGCTTCGACTAGGGCTCGGCTGGTGTCGAGCCCGATCTCGCCGAGGGCGCGTACCGCCTTCCAGCGGATCCAGGGGTCGTCGTTTCTTGCCGCTTGCTCGAACAGCGGCCGCAGCGCAGGGTCCTCGGTGTCGGCGGCAGCGTCGACGGCGGTGCGGCGGACGAGGCGCGACTCGTCTTCGTAGCCCAGGGTGATAGTGCTTGACCGGACCACGGGGTCATCACACTCGGCCAAAACTGCAACGGCAACCCGGCGCACCCGGGCGTCGGCGGCGTCGAGCGCCGCCGACAGTCGTTGCCGATCGTCATCGTCGTCAGGGTCGAGAAGGTGGAGTTCCTCTGGTCTCGCCTCGAGGTGGAGGTGCCCGGCCTCGTCGAGCAGTTCTTCCCGGGTCCGCTCCGGGGCCGTTGTTGTTGCCCCTTCGTCCCAGTAGAGCTCGGTGACGAGGGCGAGGAGCGGTTCGAGGCGCAGCTCCCACGACGAGGTAGCTCCGATGCCCACGGTCACGAAGTCGCCGGCGACCATCACGTCGGTGACGTCGGGTTCGGCGAACAGCCGCTTCACAAGGGGATCGGTCACCGGGTCGTCGTCGGTGCGGCGGTACCAAACCCCGGGGGCGGGAACACCGCCCGTCGTGAACTTGACCTTGCGGGGATGGGGGGTCGCCTCGGGGACCACAGGACCATCGAAGGCTCGGTCGAAGATCGACCCGGACGCAGTCGAGATGCCGCCGACCCACAACTCGTAGCGGTCCGCCCGGATGCCGTGCGCGAGGGTGATGCCACCACCGAGGTCGTGTTCCCACCATCCGCTCTCGACGTGTGGCACCACAAGAGCGCTGAGAGCCTCGGCGTCGCCGGCACTCCACGGCATAGCGGAGAAGAACTGTTTCAGCAGGTTCTTGAATGGTCCCAGGGTTTCGTAGGGCAACGCCATGGCGACGTCGGAGGTCAGGTACCCCGAGGCTGTGGCCACCAACTCTCGGGCGGCAATCGTGGCTCTGGTCGGATTGAGATCGTCGGGTCGCTGCTCCATGCCCCCATGGTGCCAGATCCCTCCTGTTCTGGCGTGGCTGCGGTGCCGTTTCTGGTACCCGCGCCACGCAAGAAGCGGGGGATCAGTCCCCGTTGCGGCGCTTCTCGCGCGTCAGGCCGATGACGAGGCCCTCGACCACGGCCTTCCAGGAGGCGTCGATGATGTTCTCGTGGACACCAACCGTGCCCCACACCCCGTCGCCGTCGGAGTGCTGGCACAGCACCCGCACCCTCGCGCTGGTGCCGTCGGACGAGTCCAGGTCGCGTACCCGGTAGTCAACCAGTTTGATGTGTTCGACCTCGGGGTAGGCCCACACGAGGGCTGCGCGCAATGCCCGGTCGAGGGCCGAAACGGGACCGTCACCCTCTCGGGTCGTGACGACCCGCTCGTCGCCGACGTGAACCTTGACCGTTGCCTCGGCGACAACTTCGTCATTGCGGTTCTCGACGAACACTCGGTACGACTCTGGGGCGAAGAAGTCCTGCTGCCAGCCTTGGGTCTCCCTCAGCAGCAGTTCGAACGACCCGTCGGCGGCCTCGAACTGGTAGCCGAGGTGCTCGAGTTCCTTGATGCGGTCGACGATCGCCTGGGCATCCTCG
Source organism: uncultured Acidimicrobiaceae bacterium (assembly GCA_964465915.1). Lineage (GTDB taxonomy): Bacteria > Actinomycetota > Acidimicrobiia > Spongiisociales > UBA5794 > CAVPHV01. Next base: position 15,098 of record CAYXMJ010000047.1, on the reverse strand, counting down.
CTGGTGAGTTCGAGGCCTTGGGCTTCGGCCTTGGCCAGCACCGTTGAGCGGCCGGCCAACTCTGAGACGACGACCCTGGTGCTGTTGCCGATTTCGGCTGGATCGAGGTGCTCGTAGGCATCCGAGCGGCGCGCCAGTGCCGAGGTGTGGAGCCCCGCTTTGTGGGTAAACGCCGAGGCTCCCACGTAGGGGAGGTGGGGGTCGAGGGTGAGGTTGACCAATTCCGCGAGGTGGTGGGAGACCCGGGTCAGGTGGGGGAGGCGCTCCGGTGGGATGGCGTCGTAGCCCATCTTGAGCGCCAGGTTGGGGATCAGCGAGCACAGGTCGGCGTTGCCGGTGCGTTCGCCGTAGCCGTTGATGCAGCCCTGGACCTGAAGCACGCCCGTACGTACCGCGGTGAGCGAGTTGGCTACTGCCATCCCGGAGTCGTTGTGGAAGTGGCACCCCAACACTGCGTCGGGTACGGCGTCGGTGACCTCACCCACGATGCGCTCCACCTCGTGAGAGAGGAATCCGCCGTTGGTGTCGCACAGGACCAGTCGTTCTGCGCCGGCCTCGTGGGCCGCGGACAGCACAGCCCGGGCAAAGTCGGGGTTGGAGCGATATCCGTCAAAGAAGTGCTCGGCGTCGAAGAACACCCGGCGCCCCTGGGAACGCAGGTACTCGATCGAATCGGCCACCATCGCCACGGCCTCGTCGGGGGTGGTGCGCAGGGCATGTTCGACGTGATAGTCCCACGACTTGCCAACTAGGCAGATGACGTCGGTTTCGGCGGCGAGGAGGGCGGCGAGTTGCTCATCCTCATCGGGTCGATTCTTGGAGTGCCTGGTGGAGCCGAAGGCCACCAGGGTTGAGTTGGCGAGATCGAGTTCGGTCTTGGCGCGCTGGAAGAACTCGTCGTCCTTGGGGTTGGCGCCCGGCCAGCCGCCCTCCACGTAGGCAACTCCGAGGTCGTCGAGCAGGCGGGCAACCTGCAGCTTGTCGCCCGCGGTCAGCGAAATACCTTCCTGCTGCGTTCCGTCGCGCAGGGTGGTGTCGTAGATCTCGACTCGTTGGGTGGTCATGGGGGAGGCTCCTAGGTAGGGGGCAAAGAGAAACCCTCCGCCGAGCGGAGGGCAGGAAGGGCACACACACCTCTGGCGGCATGTGCGCCTACATAATCTCGATGCGGGTGAAGCCGGTCGTTGTCATGGCGGGCAGTATGACCCAGGCGGGTGGGGGCGTCAATCTCTGAAGGGCCGGCGCTACTCCATGAGCCTGGCGAAGCAGTAGATCCCTTCGACGATTCCGAACAACGGCCAGATCGCCCAGACAATCACCCAATACATCACGGTGGGTTGCCGGAACCCCAGGTCGCGATCCCAGATGTAGTTGGTGACGGCGGTGTACCAGAACGGAACCGAGGCGATCAGGGCCAACAGGAATCCCCAGCGTTCCCCGAGCAGCATTCCAATGCTCCCGACGATCTGGAAGGGTGCCCAGAAGAACGTGTCCGCCCAGGCGTAGCCCTGGTTGTAGGCAAAGTAGGCAGTCGGATCGGTGCTGTCGGGGCTGCCGCCGTAGACGTTGGCGACGGTCCAGGCAGCTCGTGGCCTCAAGACGGCGACGAACTGGAGGGTGCCCAGCAGCAGCATCAGGACCAGTCCGGCGACTGCGATGACCCAGGTTGCAGCGGTGACGTCCATGGCGCTCCCTTCAGTCGGCCAATGCGGCGACAGCCGCAACAATGGTGATCAACCCCATCGCTCCCCAGACGGCGAGCATGGTGAAGCCGATCTGCACGTTCTTCGGGGCTCCGATCCGTAGGCCGCGGTGCCGCATCGCCGCACGGGTCAGGATTCCCCGGCCGGCGAAGTAGACGTACATCCCGCCGCCGACGAGCCCGAAGTAGGTCCAGGCCGTGTTGTCGACGATGAGCAGGGTTCCGGCGACGACCAGCGTCCACAGGGTGAGGGCATCCCAGGGTGCCTCGCCGCGAATGTCCGCCCAGTAGGCGGGTTCGACGTCGTGTTCGGGCTCCATCAGGTTCCAGCGGGCCGCGGCTTCGGGGGCGAACCAGGCGATCATTTGCCCGCCCCAGCACAGCAGTGACAACCCCACCATCACGATTCCCCACGCAATGGCCATTTGGCAGACCTCCTTCCCGAGGGCGTGTTTCCCGAGAGTGCAACGGACACCGTCGGAGCGCCAAGGGCCGTTCGGCCCATCGGCGCCGTTGGGCGATCCTGACCCCCAGCACCGCCTTGTAGGGTGCCCCCATGGCTAAAGCACTCAACGTCGCGTTGCTCGGGACCAAGTTCATGGGCAAGGCCCACTCAAATGCCTGGCTCACGGTTGACGAGTTCTTCTCGGTGCCGCGCTCGCCGGTACGGCGTACCGTCGTCGGTCGGGACGTCGTCGACCTCGAGGAATTCGCCGACCGCTGGGGCTGGCAGCAGTGGACGACCGACTGGAAGTCTGCCATCACCGACCCCGAGATCGATCTGGTCGATGTCTGCACCTCAAACAATGTGCACGCCGAGCAGTCGATCGCTGCCCTCGAGGCGGGCAAGCACGTGGCGTGCGAGAAGCCCCTGGCCCGCACGCTCGACGAGGCTCGCCGGATGGTCCAGGCGGCGAAGGCCAGCAAGGCGCAGACGTTTGTTTGGTACAACTACCGCCGAGTCCCGGCGGTGGCGCTCGCCCACCAATTGGTCAGGGAGGGCAGACTCGGCAGGATCTATCACGTCCGCTCCACGTATTTGCAGAGCTGGGGCGGCCCCGACACGCCGCTGCTGTGGCGGTTCCAGTCGAAGTTGGCCGGCAGCGGCGCCCACGGCGACCTCATGGCGCACATCATCGACATGGCCCGGTTTGTCACCGGCGACGAGTTCACCGAAGTCACCGGCGCCATCGAGGAGCGCTTCATCAAGGAGCGGCCGCTTGTCGACGATCCCAAGCGCACCGGCCGCAGCAGCGTTGACGATGCGGTGCTCTTCCTCGGTCGGCTCAAGGGAGGGGCCGTTGCGAGCTTCGAGGCCAGTCGGCTGGCCACCGGGGTGAAGAACTCGAACCGGATCGAGATCCACGGGGAGAAGGGCGCTATCCGCTTCAACTTCGAGCGGATGAACGAACTCGAGTACTTTGACGCCTCAGTCGAGCCCCGCCTCCAGGGGTGGCAAACGATCCAGACCATGCACGAGGAGCACCCCTATGCGGCCGACTGGTGGCCCGACGGGCATTGGCTTGGGTACGAGCACACCTTTGTGAACCAGGCGGCCGACATCCTGCGGGCCATCTCGCGCCGCAAGGTGGTCGTGCCGCTGCCCGACTTCGCCGACGCCTATCAGACGGCTCGGGTGATGGAAGCCGTCATCCTGTCGGCTCGCAACCGCACCCCGGTACGCCTCAGTGAGGTGAAGTAGCCATGCGCCATGCCGTCGCCATGCGTGTTGTCGAGGCGATCAGGGCCGAATTGGAGCGAGGTGGCGGTGGGGCCGCGGTTGCCGTGGTGGATACCCACGGTGAACTCGTCGCCTTCGTGCGAACCGACGGCTGCCCGTTGCCTTCTATCACCAATGCGATGAACAAGGCCTATACCGCGGCCCGTGAACGCATCACCAGCGAGGAGTTGGGCCGACGGTCGCGAGAAGAAGGCTTTCCGATGACCAACTACGGCGACTTGCGCTACATCTCGTGGGGTGGCGGCGTACCCATCGTCAGCGGCGGTGAGGTGGTCGGTGCGGTCGGGGTGAGCGGTCTGCCGGAAGCGGAGGACATTGCGCTCGCCACTATGGGGGCGCGGCTCGTCTCGTGAGCGCGTGAACGGCGCCGCGTTGCGGCGCCGTTCACGACAGCTCTGTTCGGATCAGGCCCCGAGGTCGAGATCACCGAAGTCGAAGTTGAGGTCGTCCATGTCGGTGTACTCACCCTCGGCGGGGACCGTTACGTTGAACGGTTCATTGAAGGCGAACATCTCGTAGGTCATGACCATCGATCCGAATCCCTCACCGGGCGCCGTCTCAACTTCGGCCCCGTCCATCGTGAGGACAAACCGGCGGATGTAGCGGTCGTCATCGATCCAGATGTCGAGGTCCAGCTCTTCCGGGAGCTCTCCAAGGTCTTCGAGGCCCTCGACGCTGCCGTCGGCTGAAGCTTCCGCCATGGCTCTGGCGTCGACCACGGCGTGGTAATGGGTGGTGGCGACCCCGCGTACGTCCTCGGTACCGACTTCGACGATGTCGACGTTCTCGTTGTTGAAGGCGGCGAACATCTCGGTCGGGTTGACCGGGTTCACACCACCGAAGCCGCCGGCGGCCTCGCCGCTGTCCTCTGCGGGCATCTTGATCCACTCGGTGTCGGAGCCGAGGAACATCGAGAAGAACCCAAACTTCATGTAGGAGTCGTCACCAACGGTGATGATCTCCATGTCGCCGAGCAACTCGGCCATATCCGGCGGGATCTCTTCGCCCATGCCCTCGACGGCGCCGCTCAGATCCATCTTGAAGGCGAAGATGTCGTTCGCGTTGTCAAAGCCGCCGGAGAAGTCGATCGAGACTTCGCCGGTTCCTGGAGCGCCTTCAACGCCGGAAAGCGCCATGGTGCCCTCCATCTGGGCGGAACTCACCTCTCCGCTCTTCTCGAGGGCTTCCTGGAACGCTCCGGTATCACCGCCCCCAGTGGCGGCAGTTGTGGTGGTCTCGCCGGTAGTTGTGGTGGTTTCACCGGCAGTGGTCGTTGTGGTTTCGGTGTCTTGACTCGTGGTGGTGGTCTCGCCGGCGGTTGTGGTTGCCGTCGTGTCGCTGGCCTCCCCATCACCGCAGGCGCTGACGACGAGCGCCAGGGCGGCCAAACCAAGCAGCAAACGATGCTTCTTCATTACGGTCAACTCCCATTCGGCAGGTGTTTCACTCGCGACGATACGACGCTCAGCGGCTTACGTGTAGGTCTATCGGGATTCCGGCCGTGATCCTTGAGGCTGCAGGGGGAGAGTTCAAACCCGGTCGGGGACCTCGGACGGGGCGCGGCGGGCGAGAATCAGCGTTGTCGCCAGCAACCCAACCGCGGCGGCGAAGATGACGGGGCCGATGACTTCGAGGTCGTTGGCGGCCACAAGTTGTCCGATGAGCAGGGGTAGCGCAACCGCGCCGACGGTGGCCCCGGCGAGTTGGTACCCGGCCATCGGGGGTGTGGCGATGGCTCCGAACCGCCTGGGGGTGAGCAGCATCTGCAGCGGAAAGGCGAACCCGAGCGCAAATCCGGTGGCAACAAGTCCGAGCGCCCCGGCGGCAGCAATCGGGTTCGACCACAGCAGGCCGGTGCCGAGCACGACCCCGACGGCGGAAGATCTGAGAACCCGGTCGGGGGCGACGCGGTCGCCAATGGCGCCGAGCAGCAGTCGGGCGGCGGTGAAGGCGCCCCAGAACCCAGTGACGGCCAGCCCGGCGGCCATCTCTCCCATCGCCCGACCCTCCGTGAGCAGGGTATAGGTCCAGGAACCGGTTGAGACCTCGATGCTGCCGATGAGGGCGAAGACGAGAACGGCGAGAGCGGCGGTGGTCCGCTGCGCTGATGGGAGGCGGGGCCGCCCGCCCGATTTCTCCGCGGCAGTGTCCCAGTCGGCGCTCGTGCGCCAGATGGCGATGGCGATGCCCGCTTGCAGCGCAACGAGTGGGACAAACCCGATCCGCCACGACGCGTCCAACGCCAAGATGACGGTCATCACCAGCGGCCCCATGGTTGCCCCGATACCAAACGACGCATGCAGCAAACCCATGGCTCGGGCGCCGTAGTCGAGCGCAACGTGGGCATTGATCCCGGCGTCGAGCAAACCACCGCCTAGCCCGAGCACCACTGCCGCGACGGCAAGGCCGACGCGGTTCGGCGCGACGGCATACCCAGCCAGACCGAGGGTCAGGGCCCAGGCGGCAGCCGTCAGCATGGCGCCGTTGCCGATCCGATGGCTCAGACGCCCGCTGACCACGGAGGCAACGAAGTAGGCGCCCGTATGGATCGCGACGAAGAGCCCCAGGTCGGCAAGGGGAGCCGACAGGTCGATCGCCATGGATGGCCAGGCGACACCGAAGGCAGCCTTCGGCATCCCGAGCGCAATGAACGCAACAAAGGCGATGAGGAGGATGAGGCGGTGCCGGGACACGGCACGACGTTAGGCCCTCCCCGTGGACCCTCAGCCGCAATCCCTCTTCTGTTCCTGCGTGGTTCAGGTGCCAGTTTCTGCACCCTGGCCACGCCAGAACGGAAAGCCCTCCTAGGATCTGCCCGGACCGCCCCTCATTGCAGGACCTATGACCTCCACGCTTCGCGCCTATCGCCGCCTCGGTGTGCCGACGCCGACCAAACGCCACGTCGGTTTGGTGCTCGGCGCCATCGTCTTTGTGTTGCCGTTCATCGTCGAGTTCGATGGATTGTCCGAGGCTGGGCACCGAGCCCTTTCCGTGTTCCTGCTCGCCATCGTGCTGTGGGTGACGGAGGCGATCCCGCTGTATGCCACGGCGGCGCTGATCATCTTCCTGATGATCCTGCTGATCTCCGACCAGGCCCTGTTCGCCCTCCCTGCGAGTTACGAGGCGCCCTCTTACACCGAGTTCTACGCCGCGCTTGCCAACCCGGTGCTCATGCTGTTTCTCGGCGGCTTCTTCCTCGCCGACGGAGCCGCCAAGTACAAACTGGACCGCAGCATGGCGAGTGTTCTGCTGCGTCCCTTTGGCGCGTCGCCTCGTTACATCGTGCTCGGGCTGATGCTCATCACAGCGGGGTTTTCGATGTTCATGAGCAACACCGCCACCACTGCGACGTTGATGGCTGTTGTGCTGCCCGTCATCGCCGGGCTCGACATCGACGACAAGCTGCGCGTGGCCCTGGCGCTCTCGATCCCGATCGCGGCCAACGTCGGCGGCATCGGCACGCCGGTCGGGACTCCTCCCAATGCCATTGCCCTGGGAGGTCTCGGGGACGCCGGAATCTCGGTCAGTTTTGTGGAGTGGATGGTGATGGCCGTCCCCATGGTGATTGTTCTGCTGCTGTTCTCGTGGTGGCTGCTGATGAAACTGTTCCCGGCCAAGACCGACACCGTTCACCTCAACATCACGGCCGACTTCGATCGTTCCCGCGCCGCCCAGATCTTCTACGTGACGTTTGCCGTTACGGTGCTCTTGTGGCTCACCGAGCCGATCCACGGGATCAAGTCCACCATCGTGGGCTTTCTCCCGGTCGTCATCCTCCTCGCTACCCGAGTGTTCAGCTCCAAGGAGCTGCGATCGGTCCAGTGGCACATCTTGTGGCTAGTCGCCGGCGGAATCGCCCTTGGACTTGGCGTGTCATCGTCGGGTCTCGATGTGTGGCTGATCGATCTCGTGTCGTGGGATTCGGTTCCCGGCTGGCTGGTCGCCGGCCTTCTGGCCTTCACCGCGCTTGTGATGTCCACCGTCATTTCCAACAGTGCGGCAGCGAACCTGCTCATCCCCATCGGGCTGACCTTGGCGCTTTCTGGCGCGGTGTCGCTTGACCCGATCCAGGTTGGGTTCTTCATCGCAGTCGGGGCGTCATTGGCAATGGCATTGCCAATCTCCACGCCACCAAACGCCATTGCGTACTCAACCGGGGCCGTGCAGACCTCTGACATGGCTCGAGCCGGTCTCGTGATCGGCCTGGTCGGGCTCGTGCTGTTCGTCGTCGTCGCACCGTTGCTGTGGAGTGTTGTGGGAGTGGCGGGCGCATGAGCGACAACGACATCCGCCACGCCAACTACTACGCCCTGTGCCTGGGCGAGCACCGCGACGAGGTGGATGACCTCGTCGGGCGAGTCACTCAAGCGACCCGCGGCGTCATCGTTGTTGAGGGGTTCGTCGATGTCGAGTCGTTTCGGGAGCGGATGAGCCGTCTCGTCGCGCGGGGCGATTACGTGGTCCTTGTCATCGTGGATGATCAAGTCACGGCTGTCGATGGTCCGGGGTTGCTCGATGAACTCGGCGCCACTGCCGAGTTCGAGCCGGCGACCAAGATGCTGCTGGTGACTCGCCCGGAGGACCGCGAGGGCATCGTCGAGGTGGTGAGGCCGTGGAGCGACGAGGGCTTGGCCCATCTGGCCCAGAGTCTGGTGACGGTCTATTTCGTCGAGCACGCCCCCGAGGAAATGGAGCGGATCGGAGAGTTCGCCGACACCGAACTGCTCTCCGTTGCCTATACCGAAACCGAGAAGGAACTCCAGCGGACCGAGAGTCAGCTGGAGCGCCTGCAGCGCTCATTCTTCGTCGATGTCGATGTGCCCGATGATGAGGTCGAGCGGCGGATGATCGACGAGATCGACCGGGCACTCTCCGAGCCCGAGCGAGTCGCCATCCCGGCCGGGACGGTGTTGCTGCGCCACGGCCAGGCCGTTGATCGAATCTGGATCGTGCTCGATGGCGAGGTGCGGCTCACCCGCACCGTCGAGGGGCGCGAGATCGTGCTTCACCTGCGCACCGCCGGGCGCATTGTCGGACTGATGGCCGTCGCTCGCAATCAACCGGCTTTCATGGACGCCACCGCAGGCACGGACCTCACTGCGATCCCGCTCACTCTTGAAGAACTGGACCGTGCTTTGCGGGGCAGTGAGACCCTTGCGGTCCACTTCGTGACTGCGCTGCTGCGATCGATGGTGCGTCGCCACCAGCGCTCGATCGACCTGCGTCTCCAGGTCGATCAGCTCAACTTGGAGCTGGCCCGAGAGCGAGACCAGTTGGCCGCCGCCCTGGCGCGGCTCGAGCAGGCCCAGACCCGGCTGATCGAATCGGAGAAGATGGCGACCCTCGGTCAGTTGGTTGCTGGGATCGGGCACGAACTCAACAACCCGATCGCCGCCATCGGGCGGGCCACCGACTTCATCACGGAGGACCTATCTGGGCTTCCCTTGGCTCATGTCGACGGAGTGATGATGCAGCAGGCGTTCGATGAGGCGCTGCATCGCCCCCCGATTTCGACGGCACAGGAACGCAACCAGCGCAACGCCTTGGCGGAGACAATCGGCGACCGGGCGCTAGCGGGTCGATTGGTGTCGGTCGGCATCACCGACGCCGCCGACTTCGAACGGGCCTTGGGGAACCTGAGCGACGAAGAGCGCGAACGCCGCCTCGTCGACCTCGAGCGCTACCACCAACTCGGTCTCTCGTTACGCAACATACGATCCGCTGCGGGCAGGATCAGCGACTTGGTCGGCAGCCTCCGCTCGTACGCCAGGGCCGGTCAGGGCCTCGCCAGTGGGGTTGAGGTCGCCTCCGGGATCGACGACACCTTGCTGCTACTCGGTCACGAACTGCGGGGCATCGATGTCGTGAGGGAATATGGTGAGACACCCCAGATCGCTTGCTTTCCCGGCCAGCTCAACCAGGTCTGGACCAACCTCATCCACAACGCCATCCGCGCCATGGATGGGTCCGGCACGTTGACCGTTCGCACCTCATCGTTGCCCGCCGGAGGTGTCCGAGTCGAGATCGAGGACACCGGTCCCGGGATCAACCCGAGCCACATCGACCAGATCTTCGATATGCACTTCACCACCGCAGGCGGTCGGGTCGACTTTGGACTCGGCCTTGGCCTCCGGCTGGCCAAGGACATCGTGGCCCAGCACGGTGGCACGATCGAGGTTGACTCGCAGCCCGGGCGAACCTGCTTCTTCGTTACTCTTCCGTCTGAGCCACCGGAAGCGACCCCGGGAGAATCGTGAGCGAGATCGCCATCGTGGTTGTTGAGGACGAACGAGAGGTTCGTGACGCGGTCGTGCGCGACCTCACGCCGTTTGCCGGCTACTTCAGGATCGAGGCCGCCGAAGACGTCGACGATGCCCGGACCCTGCTCAGCGAGCTTGGAGGCGACGACGTCCTCACGGGCCTCATTCTCTGTGATCACCTGCTGCCCGGAATGCTCGGCATCGACTTCCTCATCGAACTCGAAGCCGAACCGCAGACGCGTAGTACTCGTAAGGTCCTTCTGACCGGCCAGGCGGGTCTCGAGGACACCATCCGTGCCGTCAACGAGGCCAAGCTCGACTACTACATCGCCAAGCCGTGGTCGCCCGACAATCTGCACCAGGTGGTCAAGTCTCAGCTCACCGAGTTCGTCTTGAACTCTGACGAGGATGTCTTGCCCTACGTGCCGATCCTCGACGGTCCCCGACTGCTCGACGCCGCGTCGCAGCGAGGTTGGGAAGGTCGCGCAACGTGACCGGCCGACTCGCCGGCAAGCGGGCGGTCGTCTCCGGTGCCGGACAAGGGATTGGCCGCGCCACGGTCGAGGCGTTCATGGCTGAGGGGGCTGAGGTGTGGGCGCTCGACCGCAACCCGGTCACACTCGACACGCTGGCGGTGGAACATCAGCTGGTTCATACGAGGGTCGTGGATGTCACCGACTCTGCCGCGATCGAGTCGTTTGCGCACGAGGTGGGTGCAGTCGACGTCCTGTTCAACTGTGCCGGGATCGTGCAGCACGGCACCGTGCTCGACACCGGCGAGGCGGAGTGGTCAGTTGGTCTCGATGTCAACGTCACCTCGATGTATCGGATGATTCGGGCCATCCTGCCGGCGATGTTGACTTCAGGTGGCGGCGCCATCATCAACATGGCTTCGGTTGTTTCCAGCGTATCCGGCGTTCCCGACCGCTTCGTCTACGGAACGTCGAAGGCTGCAGTCATTGGGCTCACCAAGGCGGTTGCTGCCGACTTCGTTGGAGACGGTGTTCGCTGCAACGCCATCGCCCCCGGCACCGTCCAATCGCCCTCGCTCGACGAGCGCCTGGCTGCGCTTGGCGACGTGGCAGAGGCGCGGGCCGCCTTCGTGGCGCGTCAGCCGATGGGGCGGCTTGGCACCACAGGGGAGATTGCCGCCTCGGCCGTGTACTTGGCATCAGATGAGTCGGCCTACGTGACGGGGAGCGTTCTCGTGATCGACGGGGGCATGTCTCTGTGAAGCTGGTCACGCATTGTCGGCGCGGGGAGGAACAGCAGCGCGAGCGTGTGGTGGCGGCACCATGAGCGCCCTCGTCACCGGTGCGGCCGGTGCCCTCGGTGGCGCCATCGCCGAACGTCTCGCCGCTGATGGTCACCAAGTTGCCGCCCTCGACTTGGATGCTGATGGCGCCGCGGAAGTCGTGGGCCGCATCGTTGCGGCGGGCGGCACCGCAGCAGCGGTCGGCTGTGACCTGCGCGACGAGGCGCAGATCGCCGCAGCCTTCGCCGCGGCGGAAGCTCGGGTGGGGCCGATCTCGGTGTTGGTCAACAATGCCGCCGTCTTTCCCGCCGGCAAGTTCATCGAGGTGACGGCTGCTGAATTCGACGACACCGTTGCGGTCAACCAGCGCGCCTACTTTCTTTGTGCCCAGCGGGCATCCCGGGCCATGATCGACCGGGGAACGGAAGGGGCGATCGTCAACGTCGCCTCAATCGTGTGGCACGGATGGTGGTCCGACATGTCCCCCTACGTGGCGGCCAAGGGCGCAGTGGTGGCGATGACCCGTGCCCTGGCTCGCGAGTTGGGCGAGCACGGCATCAGGGTCAACGGGGTGGCTCCTGGGGCTTTTCCGACGCGAGCCGAGAAGGTGCAACACGACGATCTCGAGGCGTATGAACGTGAGATCATTGCCTCCCAGGCCCTCAAGCGACGAGGACGCTTCGGTGAGGTTGCCGGGGTGGTTTCGTTCCTCGCAGGAGACGACGCCTCGTTCGTGACCGGCCAGACCATCAACGTCGACGGCGGCTGGATCATGGTGTGAGCAGGCAACAGGATCGATGACACGAGAGGATCACATGGAGAAAGTGCGTTGGGGAATACTCAGTACCGCCGACATCGGCATGGCCAAGGTAACGCCGGCGATTCAAGCCGGAGCCAATTGTGAGGTGGTCGCCATTGCGTCGCGAGACGAGAGTCGAGCGCAGGCCGCCGCCAAGCAACTGGACATCCCCCGGGCTCACGGCAGCTACGAGGCCCTCCTCGCTGACGACGAGGTCGACGCGGTGTACATCCCGCTGCCGAACCAACTGCATGCCGAGTGGACGATGGCCGCGGCCCGCGCCGGCAAGCACGTGCTGTGTGAGAAGCCGCTGGCGTTGACGTCGGCCGATGCCCAGGAGATGGTCGACGTCTGTGCGGCAGAGGGCGTGAAGTTCATGGAGGCCTTCATGTATCGGCTCCACCCGTCGTGGCTTCGGGTGCGCGAGTTGGTTGCCGAGGGGCGGATCGGCGAACTGCGCGCCATCCAGGCATGGTTCTCCTACTTCAACGACGATCCCCACAACATCCGCAACAAACCAGAGTGCGGGGGCGGGGCGCTCATGGATGTCGGCTGCTATCCCATCAACGCGGCACGGATGATCTTTGGCAGCGAACCAACCGCCGTGACGGGATCGATGCGGCGTGATCCGCGGTTTGGCACCGATGTGGTCACGACGGCGTTGCTCGAGTTCGGCCTCGGCCAGGCGAGCTTCACGTGCTCGACCCAGTTGGAGGACTACCAGCGGGTCCACATCGGTGGGACCAAGGGCCGCATCGACATCGAGATCCCCTTCAACATCCCTCCCGATCGGCCGACCCGCATCTTCGTCACCGCGGGCGGCAACCCACCGGTTGCGCCCGACACCGAGACCATCACCTTCGACGTCCGCGACCAATACACCGCCGAAGCCGAGGGCTTTGCTGCCGCCATCCTCAACGACACCCCGGTCCCGACCGCACCAGAGGACGGCGTCGCCAACATGCGAGTCATCGAACGAGTCGTTGCCGCAAGTTCCTGACGCCGCTCCCCGCCGCTAGCGACCAAGCGCGGCGTCTACGGCGGCGAGGGCGTGGAGAGGGGTGGTGGGAAAGTAGGGGCAGGCGACGTCGTCTGGGGTGACGAGCAGTTCGATCTCGGTACAGCCGGCGATGATGCCTTCGGCGCCACGAGCGAGGAGTCGGTCGATCGCAGCGAGGTAGGCCAGCCGTGACTCGTTGCGGATCTCGCCTCGCACCAGCTCATCGAAGATCACGTCGTGGATCACGGTTCGGCCGGGTTCGTCGGGGACGAGGACCTCGAGTCCGTGGTCGTTGAGACGACCGGCGTAGAAGTCCATCTCCATGGTGTAGCGGGTCCCGAGCAGCGCCACCGTGCGGACGTTGGCTGCAAGCACGGCTGCTGCAGTGGCGTCGGCGAGGTGAATGAAGGGCACGTCGATCGCGGCCTCGATGGCCGGCGCCACCCGATGCATCGTGTTGGTGCATAGCGCGATGAGTTCGGCGCCGGCGTCCTGGAGGGCACGGGCATCGGCGGAGAGCAGCCGGCCGGCGCCGTCCCAGTTGTCGGCCTCCTGAAGCTCCTCGATGGCGGCGAAGTCGTAGGAGCGGATCAGTAGATCGGCCGAGTGCGTGCCGCCGAGTCGAGCCCGTACCTCGGTGTTGATGATGCGCTCGTATTCAATCGACGATTCCCAGCTCATCCCGCCGAGGAGTCCGATCGTCTTCACAACGTCGGGTCTGTGGCGTTGAGGGCGGCCGTTGCCTGCTCGACCCGGCGGATGCGAGTCAAGGCCTCCTCGTTGCGGGCGACTGCGGGCAACACGGTGCCGCGTCGGGTCTCCCACCTGCGGGCGATGGCTTCGGGCGGCTCGCCGCTGAGCATCGCTGCGGCCTGAGCGGCTGCGCCGAGCGCCACCAGCTCCTGTGCGGCGGGAACCTCGACGGCGCGTCCGGACAGCTCCCCGATCACCTTGCGCCATGTCTCGCCCTTGGCGCCCCCACCGACCAGCACGATCGGCGCGGCGGCGTCGACGCCGGAACTGTGAGCATCGATGACGTCGATCGCGCTGAGCAGCGACATGGCCGCGCCTTCGTAGGCAGCTCGCAGGATCTGCTCGGGGGTTGTGGTGTGGCGCAATCCGGTGATCGTCGCCGCCGCGTTGGGGAGGTTCGGGGTGCGCTCGCCGTCCAAATAGGGCAGAACCACCGCATCGGTTTGTTCCGCAGCGGCCTCTCGATCGAGCCCCAACCAGGCGGCGATGCGGTCCACCGCCAGGGTGCAGTTGAGCGTCGCGGCCAATGGCAGGAAACGGCCGGAAGCGTCGGCGAACCCGGCGACGGTCCCTGAGGGGTCGACGGTTCGAGTGCGTGAGACCATGAATGCCGCGCCCGAGGTTCCCAGGCTGATCACCGGTGTCCCGGCGTCGAGCCCCAAGCCAAGTGCGGCACCGGCGTTGTCGCCGGTGCCCGGTCCAACCGGGATCCCCGGAGTGAGGCCGAGGTAGCCGGCTGAGGCCGTCGTGACCTCGCCGGCGGTGTCCTGAGGTCCGAGGACCACCGGAAGCAGGGCCGAGTCCAATCGAAGTGCCGTGAGTTCCATCACGTCGGGGGCGTACTGCTCTGTCGCAGTCGACCACCAGGCCGTTCCCGAGCCATCGCCGCGGTCGGTGGTACCGGTGCCGGTCAACCTCTCGTTGAGGAAGTCATGGGGAAGCCTGATGGCTGCAGTAGCGGCGGCAATATCGGGCTCAACCCTGCGTAGCCACGCCCACTTGGTGGCGGTGAACGAGGCAACCGGGACAAGACCGATGTGCTCGGCCCACCATTGCGGCCCGCCCATGGTTTCGATGAGCGCGGCGGCATCAGGCGCCGACTCGGTGTCGTTCCAGAGCTTGGCCGGCCGCAGCGGTTCTCCCGCTTGGTCGAGCACCACCATGCCGTGCTGCTGGCCGGCGACGGATATCGCCCGCACCTGCGAGCCGTGGCCGGTCTCGGCCAGAGCTTTGGCGAGCGCCTTCCACCAGACCCCAGGGTCGGTCTCACGGGCGCCATCGGAGCCCGTGACGGCGTGGCCGCTGCGGCCGGAACCGACGATTGTGCCCGTATCGGATTCCACGACGAACACCTTGGTGGATTGGGTCGAGCAGTCGACCCCGGCAACGAGCGGCATCGGCTCCTCCTCGGCGAATCGGCTGCAAATCGTAGACGTTCGTTTGGCAGGGGCTGGGTTTCGGGGTACCGTTCCCGCCGCTGCCAACAAGTGGGTGCGTCGGAGGAGGGCGCATCCCGGGCTGGCAGCAGGAGGAAGGAGAACACCACACGCCCATCACGGCGTGTCGCCGCCGGCATCGGCCCAAGCGA